>JAFLVB010000056.1 GCA_022508465.1 Clostridiales bacterium | reverse complement strand
TCCGCAGAGCGAGGAAGAATGACGAGCGTCGCGGTGGTGAGGGTGAATTTAAATATAAAGAAAAGAGGCTTGCAAAATGCAAGTCTCTCTTTCTTTAAGGCATAGCAACCATTGGAACGGTAAATACAGTATATAATAAGCAATTTATAAATAGTAACAAAATCATTATTATGATTTAAAATTTTTACCCCCATTAGCCGAGCGAGCAACGCGAGCGAACGCCACGAGCGAAGCGAGTACCACCGGCTATGCTACGCTCGCAGACGCCTCCCCTTGACAAGCATAATCTACTGAATAGGCTAATTCCAAAGGGTAGGCTCTCCATAAAGATATTCGCATAAGCAACGGGTGAAGTACTCCGACTGATTAGTAACGATAGTAATTACTTTACGAATGAACAATAAAGAAAGGCCTCCCCCTAACGTAAAGCTATTGTAGAAAATTACAGTTCGCCCGTTAGGGGCAGGGGGAGGCTCCGTCGTAGACGGTGGTGGGGGTAAATAGTATAAAAGCCTCCCCAAAGGGGGAAGCCTTTATATGTTTAATAATATTTGGTAACAATATCCATTCGCCACAACTTAAAAGTTGTGGCGAATAAAATGCTTTACTTGTTGACTTTTGTTTTATTTTGCCAAAAGTTGACTGCAATGTCTATAAAATCTTGCACCGCTTTGCTTATATATCTATCCTGTGCGTAACTTACGGCGAGGGTGGCAAGAGTTTCCTCACTTGTAATTGGGAAGAAGTCGACCTCGTCATATACTGCGGCAGAAGATAAGAACATCTCCGGGTACACGGCGATACCCATTCCTTTTAGAGCAAGGGCGAATGCCGTTTCGGTATTTTCAGTTTCGAGAATGATATTAGGAGCGATTTTGTTCTTTGAAATGAAGTTATCCACAAGTGTCCTTATGCGGTTACCTTTGGTCAGCAATAGGAACGGACAGTCCTTAAATGCAGATATGTCCACAGATTGAGAGAATTTTCCGCGCATATAGTCGGTCTTGTCGCCAAAAAGTTCGTACATAAACTTGCGATGAACGACTAATAGCAGTCTGTCTGTTACGAGTT
Organism: Clostridiales bacterium; assembly: GCA_022508465.1. Lineage (GTDB taxonomy): Bacteria > Bacillota > Clostridia > Christensenellales > Pumilibacteraceae > CAG-552. Next base: position 7,158 of record JAFLVB010000056.1, on the reverse strand, counting down.
TTATGCTCTCGATACCGTCCTGAATACGCGGTGTAAAGCTGAGCACGACGTCAATTTCGCCGTGACGGAGCTTATTTTCGAGCGTTTCGGTGTTGCCTTCGACCAAATTGACCTCGACAAGTGGATATTTGGCTTGGAATGAAGGCAAAATGTCAGGCAGCAGCACTCTGCCTCGCGTGTGCGATACGCCGATCTTTATAAATCCGCGCTTGTTTTCCTTGATGTCCTCGATTTCGCACAACATCTGATTGTGCAAGTCGAGAATACTTCGGGCGTGTTTTAAAAGCGACGCGCCTGCATAGGTGAGCGACAGCGACGGAGTTCTGCTAAACAGCTTGACATTAAGCTCGTTTTCGAGCTTGATAATTTGATTGGACAGCGATTGCTGCGAGATATAAAGGCGTTCGGCAGCCTTAGTAATATTGAGTTCTTCGGCGACCGTAACAAAGTATTCGAGATTGGAAAAATTCATACTTTTACCCTCCCAATAAGGCATTTTATCTGTTTGGGCAATAAATTCTGATAGGAATTAAGGACTTTTATAACCTTAGCAAATATATTCTATCATAAAAGAAAAAGTAAAAGCAAACGATTAAACTTGCTAAACCTTTTAATTGTCCAAAAAATTTTGCCCACAACCTTTTGATTGTTGTCACTTAACCAGAAAAGTGTAATTTAACACGCTAAAAATAATATACTTTTATTTTTGATTGTGATAAAATATTCTGCGGGTCGATTTGACCCTAATTTAAACAGGAGTTTAGTTTATGACTAAAAAATTGGTAGTTGAGCCGTCCTGGTGCAAAGGCTGCGGAATATGCGCAGAGTTCTGCCCCAAGAAGGTGCTCAAAATTGTCAAAGAAAAGGTTACGGTAGTTAGTCCCGACGACTGCATTAAGTGCGGTTTGTGCGAGCTCAGATGCCCGGACTACGCAATTTATATAGAGGAGGCAAGGGATGAAGAATAAAGTTTTGATGCAGGGTAACGAGGCTTGCGTCGAAGGCGCAATCAAGGCAGGCATGAGATTTTATGCCGGATATCCCATTACTCCGTCCACAGAAATCGCCGAGCAATCGGCAGTAAGACTTCCGCAAGTAGGCGGACACTTTATCCAGATGGAAGACGAGATCGCCAGTATGGCTGCGATCATCGGCGCGTCTGCCGTTGGAACAAAGTCCATGACGGCAACGAGCGGCCCGGGCTTTTCGCTTAAGCAGGAGAACATCGGCTATGCTTGCATGACCGAAATCCCGTGCGTTATTGTAGACGTACAGCGTGCAGGCCCGTCGACCGGACTTCCCACATCGCCGTCGCAGAGTGACGTAATGCAGGCAAGATGGGGCACACATGGCGACCATTCTATAATAGCAATTTCGCCGTCGTCCGTATCGGAGTGCTATCACCTTGCGATTCGCGCGTTCAACCTTGCCGAAAAGTATCGTACACCCGTTATCTTCCTTATGGACGAGATAGTAGGACACTTGCGCGAGGGTATCGAAATCGACGATGAAGAAGAAGTTGATATTATAGAAAGAAAGATGAAGGTTTGCCCTGAAAAGCTCCACCTTCCGTATCACGTTTGGGAGGGTGAGGACGTTCCGCGTTTCCACCTTACAGGATACGACATTCGTTATAACATAACAGGTCTTGCTCACGGCGAGGACGGATTCCCGACCAACAACAACGAGGTGGCCGGCAAGCTTGTAACAAGACTTATGCAAAAGATCGAGCACAATGTTGACGACATTGTTCAGGTAGAAGAAAAATATTGCGACGATGCAGAAACTATCGTAGTTTGCTACGGCGGAACTGCAAGAAGCGTTATGTCGGCTGTTGATGAACTTCGTGCCAAGGGTAAAAAGGTGGGATACTTCAGACCAATCACCGTATGGCCCTTCCCCGAAAAGCAGCTTTTGGCGCTTTCCAAGAAGGTTAAGAACATCATAGTAGCAGAGCACAACTACGGACAAATCTTGCTCGAAGTTCAGCGCATAGTCAAGGATTGCAAGATCGGCTTTGTAGGCAAAGTAGACGGCACGGTTATTACGCCGAGCGAAATCGTTAAAGCGGTTGAGGAGGTAAAATAATGGCAAGCGAACTTATTTTAAAGTATATGCGTGAGGAACATCTTCCGCATATTTGGTGTCCGGGCTGCGGCCACGGAATACTCATGCGCGACGTAGCGCAGGCTGTAAAAAACCTCGGTATCGATCAAGAGAAGGTTTGCCTTGTATCGGGTATCGGCTGTGCGTCGAGAGCGGCAGGTTACATGGACTTCCAGACCATGCACACCACTCACGGTAGGGCAATCGCATTTGCTACCGGTGTAAAGATGGCTCGCCCCGACCTCGAGGTTATAGTAATCGCGGGCGATGGCGACTGTGCGGCAATCGGTGGTAATCACCTTATCCATGCAGCAAGACGTAACATCGGCATTACGGTTATCGTATTCAACAACGACATTTACGGTATGACCGGCGGACAGTATTCGCCGACGACCCCGACGGGTGAGTTCGGCACGACCGCACCTTACGGCAACATAGACAGACCGTTCGATATCGCATTGCTCGCAGCAGCGGCAGGCGCATCGTACGTGGCTAAGGGTACGGCATATCACGCTCAGCAGACAATCAAGCTTATCGAAAACGGCATTAAGCACAAGGGCTTTTCGCTTATCGACTGCGCTGGCGTTTGCGCTACATACTACGGCCGCAAAAACAAGAAGGGCAGCGCCGTTGACATGATGAAATTCCAGCGTGACAACACGATAACTGTTGAGCAGGCAAAGACAATGTCGAGAGAGGAAAAGAATGGCAAATTAATCTTAGGCAAACTTGTGGAAGAAGAATTCCCCGAGTTCACCGACGAATATCAGAAGATCATAGACAGATTGCAGGAGGGAAAAAGATGAGTAAGATGGAAATAAGGCTCGCAGGCTCGGGCGGACAAGGCGTAATCCTTGCAACCATAATTCTTGCCGAGGCAGCAATTATCGCGGGCAAAAATACAGCTCAATCGCAATCTTACGGACCGGAAGCGCGCGGCGGTATGTGCAAAGCCGAAGTTATCGTGTCAGACGAAGTAATCGGCTTTACCAAGGTGACACATCCGACATTCTTGCTTGCGCTTACACAAGCGTCGCTTGACAAGTTCGGCTTGGGCGTAGACGAGGACTGCATAGTAATGGCAGATTCTTCGCTCGAAATCCCCGCAGGACTCAAAGCGAAAAAGGTTTATTCGCTCCCCATTCTCGAAACAGCTAAGACCGAAGTGGGCAAGGCGTTTACCGCAAATATCGTGGCAGTAGCCGCAATCAACGAGGCACTTAAGCTTGTCAGCGTAAGCGACCTCGAAGAGGCTGTTTTCAGACACATCCCCAAGGGAACGGAAGAAATCAACCGCAAGGCGTTGTATGCCGGCGAAAAACTCGCAAAGGCGATCTAAGGAGTTAATATGAAGATTCACGAATATCAAGCAAAGGAATTGTTTGCTCAGTACGGCGTTACAACCCAAGAGGGCTACGTTGCCGTAACCAAAGAGGAGGCAGTAGAGTGCGCTAAAAAGCTTAATGACAGTATGTATGTCGTTAAGGCGCAGGCTCATTGCGGCGGCAGAGGCAAGGCAGGCGGTGTAAAGCTCGCTCGCTCGATTGCAGATGTCGAGGACGCAGCAGGCAAGATCATAGGTATGCGCATAGTAAACAAGCAGACGGGCGCAGAGGGCAAACTCGTGCGCAAAGTGCTTGTTACGGGCGCAGTTAATATAAAGAAGGAATATTATCTTTCGCTCGCTATTGATAACGAAAACGCGGCAGTTGTTATAATTGCGTCTGGCGCAGGCGGAACGGAGATCGAAGAGATTGCCGCTACCAAGCCCGAACTTATCGTTAAGCAGCTTGTAAGTCCGATAAACGGCCTCAGAGATTACGAGGCACGCTATGTGGCTAAAAAGATAGGTATCCCCAAAGAGAATACAAAAGAGTTTATCGTAATGCTCAAAAATATGTATCGCCTCTTTATCGAAAAGGATTGCTCGCTTGTCGAGATCAATCCGCTTGTCGAGACAGAGGAAGGTAAGCTTATCGCTATCGACGGCAAGGTAAACTTTGACGACAACGCACTTTTCCGTCATCCCGACATTGTTGCACTCCGCGACATAGACGAGGAGAATCCCAAAGAGTACGAGGCAGGTCAGCACGACCTTAACTACGTTTCGCTTGACGGCTCTATCGGCTGCATGGTAAACGGCGCAGGACTTGCAATGGCTACTATGGACATCATTCACGCGTTTGGCGGCGAACCTGCTAACTTCCTCGACGTAGGCGGCACAGCCACTACCGAAAGAGTAACGGCAGCGTTCAAGATCTTGTCAGATCCAAGCGTTAAGGCGATACTCGTCAACATCTTTGGCGGAATCGTTAAGTGTGACGTTATTGCAGAGGGTATAGTTATTGCAGCTAAGGAAGTTGGACTCAATGTTCCGCTTGTAGTTAGACTTGACGGTACCAACGTTGAGCGTGGCAAGAGCATACTTAAAGAATCCGGTCTTAAAATTTACGCATGTGACGACCTCAGATCGGCTGCTAAAAAGGCCGTAGAGATGGCGAAGTAGGAGGACGAAATGAGTATTTTAATTAATAAAGATACAAAACTTATCGTGCAAGGTATTACGGGCGGACAGGGCCAGTTCCACACCGCTCAAATGATAGAGTACGGCACTAACGTCGTAGCAGGCGTTACCCCCGGCAAGGGCGGTATGGAGACGCTCGGCGTTCCCGTATTTGACACCGTTAAGGAAGCTAAGGAGGCTACCGGTGCCAACACTTCGGTTATTTACGTTCCCGCACCGTTTGCGGCAGACGGAATTATCGAGGCGATTGACGCAGAACTCGACCTTGTTGTGTGCATCACCGAGGGTATTCCCGTTGTGGACATGATGCGCGTTAAGAATTACATGGTTGGCAAAAAGACAAGACTTATCGGACCTAACTGCCCCGGACTTATCTCGCCGGGCGAGTGCAAGGTAGGTATTTTGCCGGCGCGCATACACACAAAAGGCCATATAGGTGTCGTTTCTCGCTCTGGAACACTCACTTACGAGGCGGTAGACCAGCTCACTAAGAACGGTCTCGGACAGTCGTCGGCAGTTGGTATCGGCGGTGACCCGATCAAGGGAACAGGCTTTATCGACGTGCTTAAGATGTTTAAGGACGACCCCGAAACTTATGCGGTCGTTATGATAGGCGAGATCGGCGGCAGCGGCGAAGAGGATGCAGCCGAGTGGATCAAGGCAAATATGAAGGATAAGCCGGTTGCTGCGTTTATCACAGGACGTACAGCTCCTGCCGGCAAACGTATGGGCCATGCAGGCGCGATAATTTCGGGCGGCAAAGGCACGGCGGCAGGCAAGGTTGCAACACTCGAGGCTTGCGGCGTAAAGGTTGCTCCCACACCCGACAAAATAGGCGAGACGCTTATCGAAGCAATCAAGGAGGCTGGCATTTACGAAAAGTGCCTAAATAAATAACAATGGTTAATTTATTTTCCACAGCCGGACTGAACTTCTTCCAGGAGATGGGGTTTCAGCTCGTCAAGACGCTTGTGAGCCCGCTCTTTGGGATCTTCCTCGTTCTTGTACTCGGCTATCTGCTTGGCAGAATAAAGATTAAGGGCGTATCGCTCGGTTCTGCCGGCGTGTTCATTATGGCAATAGTTGTAGGTATTGTCGTAACATTTATAAAAGATCCGTTAAATGACGCACTTGCGTCCGCTTTCCATAACGATGCCGGCGTTGCATTGGTATCACTTTCTTGGGGATCGTCGACCTTTAGTATCGTTAAGAATATCGGTTTGGCACTCTTTGTTACAGCAGTAGGTCTTATAGCAGGTCCCAAGTTCTTCCGTAACTTCAAGAGTAAGGCAGTAGCGTATATCGTTCTTGGTGTTGTGATTATTTTCACCGGCTCGGTAGTATGTATCCTTGTTGCTTTGCTTGATCCTAACGTAGACGCCGCTACCGCGACAGGTCTGCTTATGGGATCGCTTACATCAACTCCCGGTTTCTCGGCAGCACAAAACGTGTTCGACGATCAGGCATCGGTAGTTGCGGCAGCTAACGGCGCGGCATATCCGTTTGGTGTATTAGGCGTTGTGCTCTTTGTTCAGCTTTTGCCCAAAATTTTGCGCGCAGATATGAATAAGGAACGTCAGCTTATGATAGAGCAGGGCGCACCTAAGGGCGCGGACATCGACGAGGCGGACAGCGGCGACGATAAGGGCAAAAAGCTCTTTGCGTTCGATAAATTCGGCTTGTGCATATTCGCAATAACCGTTCTTCTCGGACTTTTAATCGGCTCTATCAGCTTTAAGTTCAGCGAGAGTATAGTGTTCAACCTTACCTCGACGGGCGGCTGCTTGCTTGCAGGTCTCTTGTTTGGACACTTCGGTAAGATTGGCAAAGTTTCGCTTAAAGTTCCCGACAATACGCTCAAAGTTTTCCGCGAACTCGGACTTGTTCTGTTCCTTATGGGCTCGGGCTTCGAGGGCGGCTTGGCGTTCTTGGACCTTGTAAGCAAGACTCCTATCGTATTCCTTTACGGCGTACTTATGACACTTATCCCCATGATCGTAGGCTTTATTGTAGCTAAGTTTATCTTTAAGCTGTGCTTACTCAATAACCTCGGATCTATTACGGGCGGTATGACTTCGACCCCCGCGCTCGGCTCGCTTATAGCTGTCGCTGAGAGTGAGGACGTAGCTTCCGCTTATGCGGCAACATATCCCATAGCACTTATCTTGCTTGTGTTTGTTCCGCAACTTATCAACCTTTTAGGTGTGTAAAGTAGGGGATGCTAATTTTATAATTGCAAAGTGCTTCGTACCCGTAAAACGCTTGCGGGTCTATCCTAACGGATAAGCAATTTCCTTGACGGAAAATGCCCTTATTGGCAAATTTTTGCTGGTTGTTTAATACAAGAGAGCGAACTACTTCAGTATAACGGAGTTTTGCGTAGCAAGTACAATTAAATAGTAAATAGTACAAAATCCATCGATTAACTCGGTGGATTTTTTTTTGTATGTTTTGCGACATTTTCTGCGCAAAGTCGCACTTTTGCGAAGAATTGCTTTGAATGAGGCCGTAATAAAGGCCTCCACCAT
>JAFLVB010000055.1 GCA_022508465.1 Clostridiales bacterium | reverse complement strand
GTCGGTGTCCTCGACGGTGTCGTGCAAAACGCCTGCTATCTGAACTTCGAGTGAGCAGTCGTTTGCAGCAAGGATTTGCAGCACTTCCATAGGGTGAACTATGTACGGAGTGTCGGTGCCTTTGCGGTATTGGTTGCGGTGCTTGATTGCAGCATATTCTATTGCTTTATGTAACAGCATAAACCCCTCCTTTTATAATTGTACCACAAAATTTAAAGTTAGTAAAGGAGTTTTTGAAAGTTTTTCTAAGCAAAAAAAGGAAATCCTAATGAGTTTAGAATTCCCTTTTGAAATTTTGATTTATTATAGGCTATAATCTATTCGCTCTTGGTAATCTCGCCATCGGTGCAGACTATTGTGTAGTCGCCGGTGCACCAGTCCCAAGACTCATCCTTTTTAATAGCTTCCCATTGAGCCCTTGTGCCTGTAAAAATTATTTCGCTTAAGTTTTCGCACCCCCAAAGCGCACCATATTCTATTACAGTTACGCAGCTTGGGATTGTAATAGAAGTTAAATCAGTACACCCATATAGCATATCTGACGGGATCGTTTTTACTCCGTTTGGCACAACAAATGTCGTTAAATTAGTACAGTATCCAAATGCTCCATGCTCTATATTTGTAACACTCTCAGGAAGCGTAATACTTGTTAGACTTGAGCAACGTAGAAACGCATTTTTCTTAATAGTAATAAGAGTGTTTGGAAGTATAACTTCGGTTAAGTTATCACAATATGCAAATGCATATTCGTCGATTACGGTCACACCATTGGGGATTTCAATACGAGTTAAGCTGACACAATTGATAAAAGCCGAATTACCTATCGTTGTAAGGGTATTTGGAAGTATAACTTCGGTTAAGTTATCGCAATATGAAAACGCATGTTCTTCGATTACGGTCACACCATTAGGAATTTCAATGCGAGTTAAATTGTCACAATTGTCAAAAGCACCATAGCTTATCTTTGTTATACCGTTAGGTAAAGATACGCTTGTTAGGTTTCCAAAAATGGAGAAGATATGATTTGCCATAAGTTTGGTTTTCTCGTGTACTGTAAAAGATGTTATGCTTTTGTCGGTAGCTTTTACCAAAGCATAGTAAGGATTATCGAAAGTACCCAAATATAGTCCATTCTCATATCGCTGTAAATTTAGGTTATAACAATTGCTAAATGCGTTTTCGCCAATTGAATCGACATTGTCAGTAAGATAAACATTATTCAAGCTGAGGCAATGACTAAATGCAAATGCATCAATACTTGTGACGCTATCGGGAATATTGATAGTTGTTAAGCTATTGCAATCATAAAAAGCGCTCTTGCCAATACTTGTTACACCATCGGGGATAGTAAGACTCTCTAAACTACTGCAACCATAAAAGCTACTGTCTTCAATAGTGGTAATATCGGTAGGAATATTAACGCTCGTTAAGCTAACGCAACCGGAAAAAGCGCTCTTGCCGATACTTGTGACATTATCAGAGATAGTAATGTTTGTTAAACCAGTACATTTATTAAAAGCATTTTCTCCTATAGAAGTGACACTATCGGGAATGTTAATGCTCTCTAAGCTAATACAATCATAAAAAGCAGAGGAGCCGATACTTGTAACGCTATCGGGAATAGTGATACTTTTTAAGCTACGGCAGCCACCGAATGTGAACATTTTAATATCGGTAAAATTTTCGGGCAACATAATATTTTGTAGGCTTAGACATCCCACAAATAATGATCTGCCATAATATGTAACGCTTGAAGGCAAGCTAATATTCTCTAACTTTTCGCAATAGCTAAATGCACCAGAGCCGATAGCCATTAAACTATTCGGTAGATTAATTTCGGTTAAGCGGTCGCAATAAGAAAAGGCATTAAGCCCGATTGATTTAATAGTGTCGGGCAAAATTACTTTAGTTAAATTTTTACAACTATCAAAAGCGTTATTATTTATGGAAGTTACGGCTAATCTGTCGATTGATGACGGAATTGTTAGTTCGGAAATATCGTTGGATTTTACTCCGTAAATAGAGTAGTTGCCATCAAGTCCGACAGTATATAAAATATCGCCGCTTTCTTTGTAAGGCACGTCGTCTTTACAGTAGAAAACGGTAGAATCGACATCGTCATAATTATAATCAAAGCGGTTATCCAAATGCAATATGCCGTCTTTTAATGAGCCGTTCATATTATATTGACCGTACTTTGTTGTTTCCTCAATAGTAATAATGCTTCCGCTTATAGTGAAGGTGAGCGAGCCTTCATAATATTCGTAATGTGGCGGTCCGCTGCAATACCATTCTCTTTGTATTTCTTTGCCCGTTCCATCGGCATTTAGTTGTATGTATAAATCATCAAATCGTTTATATTCTTTAATTCCGGTTTCATCGTCGTACTCCCAATCAAAAAGGTAATAAATGCCGGCGATTTCTTCCATGGTGGGCACTTTGTAGCCGCAGACAGTGCAGGTTCCATCGTTAAACGTGTGCTCTGATTTGTTACTTATGTCCGAATGTCCGCAGGTTGCCTCCCGGTAATGGGACTCGGTGTCATAAGTCCATTCGTTACTAAAGGTGTGCTCGTGAGCAGGTTGCCCGGGCGTAGGAGTTGGCGTAGGGGTAGGTGTGCTGTGCGTACAAGCAACAAGGACGCAAAGTGTAGCCATACATAGTAGCAAAATCATAAAAATCTTTTTCATAGCGGTTATCCTCCCTGAAAGTATTTTATCATATATATGACACATAGTCAATATATTTTTTAAATTATTTAAGTAAGGTTTTTTAAATAAAAAAGGGCACCCGTATGGATACCCTTGCATAAGTACCCAGGTGTCATCATATTTGCTTACAATAGTAAGGCTAAATTTAGGATACGATATGCCGCACCCTTACTATTTACAAATATGATGACAAATATACTATATCATAAAATATTCATATTGTCAATAGGTATTTTAAATTTTATAGTTTGGAATTAGGCGACCGCATTGTTACTTACGAGAAAAAAGGAAATCCTAATGAGTTTAGAATTTCCTTTTTTTATTCGCTTTTAAATATTTTCTACTACGCCCGAGAAAAGGACGGTGTCGTATCTATCGGTGATGATAAAACCGAATGAGCCGTCTACAACGAAGTCGACATAAACTTCTTCGTATGGGCCGGGACCGGGAGCCCCAGGGCCGGGGAATATGATAACGCTTGCTCCCTCAATGCCTTTTTTAGATACTTTAAGCTGGGCAGCATGCGGCACGGCGTTGCAAAATGCCGCATTATCGGTAAGCGAAGTAAAATCGCATGCATTAGTGTCAAACAAGGTGTTGATATCAAATGTCGATTGAAGTGCGGATTTTATATCGACACTATACGAGGCGGTAAATTCGGGGAATAGACATCTTGTATAGTAACTGATTCTATTTTCGTCGTCATTAGCGTTGTAGTCGGTAAGCGCGTTTATCTCGGCGATGCTTTGCGCGGTAAAGACATCTTTTACGCTATATCCCTCTTTTGGCAAAATAAATTTGATTTTGTACCCTCTATGTGTTTGAACGTAATAGTGTGTAAAAGTGTCTGTCTCGTACGCTCTACCGGCAATATAACTACCTTGTAAAAGTTTGGTTTCTTTTTCGCCGCCTATTGACTTAAAAGTATACTTGTCGTCGGTAAAAGAGAGATCCTTGGCGAGATAGTTCCACATATCCTTTAGGTAAAGTGTATTGACGATAGCGAAAACCGTATCGCTTGGCAAGTTGAAGTTTAAATCTATCAGATCGTGTGTTTTATCTTTTACAAAACTTTTTATGGCGCGGTTTGCGCTTGAAGTGTTGTTGAAGTCGGTTGCTCTCGAGTAGCAAAAATATTTTTCGGCAAGCGAAGTAATCGTTTGCTTATTTACATTATAACTTTTGTCTATCCATATCGAATTAGTCAGGTCGAGCATGCCTGTTATCTTGCCATCGGTTTCATAGGTTGCTTCTAAAAGTCGATATAGGAGCGAAACATCAGAGCTTAGTTGATCGTATGTAATCCCGAGTGCAGAAAGTATCTCGTCGCGGGTTGTCCCCGAGGCACATTCGGCGGCGACGGCGAGTGCCATATACGCTGATATGGGGGCTGCTACAAAGTTATCGCTGCCCGAGTAATTTTTATATAAGGCAGAGGCAAGCTGCGAAGCAAAATCATTGGCACTTTGTTTTATTGCGAGTAGGTTATCCGAAATCCATTCCTCAGATGACAGGCTTTCGGGTGTGGCAGCCTCGGCAAGCACGGTTGTTCCCATACTGCACGAGATGAGTCCTGTGGCAAAAAACAATGTGCACAGCATAGCGATTATTGAGCGAATAAATTTTTGCATATTTTATCCTCCTGTTGGCTAACTAAGTATACCATAAATTTTGGGCGAGTGCGCGTAAAAATTTGTAATTTTTTATACTTTATTATTAAACGTTTTAAACGGCGATTTTACTCAGCTAATTTTAGAATTTGTGGAAAGATTCACCATAGGTGCCAGACCTTGAACAAAGTAGGGGTAAACGCCGCTTTTAGCCTAAACTCCCTCAACTTTTGCTTAAAAACAATAAAAAACCTTGGTAAAAGGGTTATAAATATTTGACATCAGCTTGCAAAATATAGTAAAATTGCTATTGCGCAAGTTTTTGTACTTACGCAATTGTCCTTCTTGAGTGAAGTTCAAGAGGCAATACTATCTTAAAAAAGGAGGTAGAGTAATAATGCCAACGATTAACCAGTTAATCCGTAAGGGAAGGGAGAAGGTTAAGTATAAGTCACTCAGTCCTATACTTGAGAACAATCCCCAAAAGCGTGGTGTATGCCTTTCGGTAACAACAACCACCCCTAAAAAGCCTAACTCGGCTCTTAGAAAGATCGCGAGAGTTAGACTTGTAAACAAGATGGAAGGTACTGTTTATATTCCGGGAATCGGACACAATTTGCAGGAACACAGCGTCGTGCTTATTCGTGGTGGCAGAGTGAAGGATTTGCCCGGTGTGAGATATCACATCATTCGCGGCACGCTTGACACAGCAGGCGTAGCAAAGCGTAAGCAAGCTCGCTCTAAGTACGGTGCGAAACGTGCTAAATAATTAATTTCGCAACAAAATTAATAAAGGAGGACTAAAGTTATGCCAAGAAGAAGCGGAGTTCCCAAGCGCGACGTATTGCCCGATCCGATTTTTAACAGCAAGGTAATAACCAAGCTCACAAATCAAGTAATGCAAGACGGCAAGAAAGGTATCGCGCAATCGATAGTATACGACGCATTCGATATTGTAAAAGAAAAGCTCAGCGCCGAGCCGATGGATATATTCAATCAGGCTATGGAAAACGTTATGCCGGTGCTCGAGGTTAAAGCAAGGAGAGTGGGTGGTTCTACGTATCAGGTTCCCATCGAGATCAGACCGGAGCGTAGACAGACACTCGGCATCCGTTGGATCGTTTTGTACGCTCGCAAGCGCAGCGAAAAGACGATGAAGGAGAAGCTTGCAGGAGAAATTATGGACGCTTACAACAACACAGGTGCTTCCATAAAGAAGAAAGAAGAAATGCACAGAATGGCCGAAGCCAACAAGGCTTTTGCACATTACCGTTGGTAAAAGCGAGGTAATAAAATGTCAGATAGACAATTCAGTTTGGAAAATACAAGAAACATTGGTATTATGGCGCACATCGACGCAGGTAAGACCACTACAACCGAACGTATTTTGTTCTATACCGGTAAGGTTCACAAGATCGGCGAGGTTCACGAAGGTGCGGCTACCATGGACTGGATGGCTCAGGAGCAGGAGCGTGGTATAACCATCACTTCGGCTGCTACAACTACTCAGTGGAGAGTTGACCGCAGCCCGAACAGCAAAGAGCCGTATACCAGAATCAACATCATCGACACCCCGGGCCACGTTGACTTTACCGTTGAGGTTGAGCGTTCGCTTAAAGTTCTTGACGGCTCGGTAGCAGTATTCTGCGCACGCGGTGGTGTTCAACCCCAGTCCGAGACAGTTTGGCGTCAGGCAGACAAATACGGTGTTCCCCGTATGGCTTATGTAAATAAGATGGACCGTGACGGTGCTAACTTCTTTAACGTTATGGACATGATGCGTACGCGTCTTAAGGCTAACCCCGTTGCAATCCAGTTGCCTATCGGCTCTGCAGACACATTCACGGGCGTTATCGACCTTGTAACAATGAAGGCGGATATCTATAAGGACGACCTCGGTACCGTTATGGACGAGACCGACATCCCCGCTGAGTACAAGGCTCAAGCCGAAGAATATCGCGAAAAGTTATTGGAGGCTGTTGCCGAGGCGGATGACGCACTTATGGAGCGTTATTTCGAGAACGGTGGCGCAGACTTCACAATCGAAGAAATCAAGAAGGCTATTCGTAAGCTCACAATTGCTATGAGAATCAACCCCGTTACATGCGGTAGCTCGTTCAAGAACAAGGGCGTACAAAAACTTCTTGACGCAATAGTTGACTATATGCCGTCCCCGCTCGACATCCCCAACATCAAGGGTACAACTCTTGACGGAGCAGAAGAGGAGCGTATCACCGGCGACGATCAGCCGTTTGCAGGTCTTGCATTCAAGATTATGGCAGACCCGTTCGTTGGTAAGCTTGCATTCTTCCGTTGCTACAGCGGAACGCTCGAAGCAGGTTCGTATGTACTCAACTCGACCAAGAATAAGAAGGAACGTATCGGTCGTATCCTTATGATGCACGCAAACAACCGTACCGAAATCGAGAAGATTTACTCGGGTGACATTTGCGCGTTTGTAGGACTTAAAGACACCACTACCGGTGACACGCTTTGCAGTCCAGACAAGCCGATCGTTTTGGAAAGTATGGAATTCCCCGAGCCGGTTATCCGCGTAGCTATCGAGCCCAAGACCAAAGCAGGTCAGGAAAAGATGACTATGGCGCTTATCAAGCTCGCCGAAGAAGACCCGACCTTCAAGACATACACCGACCAAGAGACAGGTCAGACCATCATCGCAGGTATGGGTGAGCTTCACCTCGAAATCATCGTAGACAGAATGTTGCGCGAATTCAAGGTAGAGGCTAACGTTGGTAAGCCGCAGATCGCTTACAGAGAGGCAATCCGTAAAAAGGTTGACGTCGAAGGTAAGTATGTTCGTCAGTCGGGTGGTAAAGGTCAGTACGGCCACTGCAAGATCTATATGGAACCCCTCGAGCCCGGTGCAGGTTATGTATTTGAGGACAAGACGGTGGGCGGATCTATTCCCAAGGAATATATCCCGGCTATCGACAAGGGTATAAGAGAAGCCAAGATGAGCGGCGTGCTTGCAGGCTACGAATGCGTTGACTTTAAGGTTACCGTTTACGACGGAAGCTATCACGAAGTCGACTCGTCCGAAATGGCATTCCAAATCGCAGGTTCTATGGCGTTTAAGGAAGGTATGCGCAAAGCAGACGCTATCCTTATGGAACCCATTATGAAGGTTGACGTAAGCACTCCCGAGGACTATCTCGGTGCTGTAATGGGCGATATTAACTCCCGTCGTGGTAACCTCATGGGTATGGAGATCGTCAACGGCACACAGGAAATCCACAGCGAAATTCCTTTGTCCGAGATGTTCGGTTATGCAACCACACTTCGTTCGCTCTCTCAGGGCCGCGCAGACTACACTATGACCTTCGACCATTATGCCGAAGTTCCGCGCAGCGTTTCCGAGAAGATTATCGGCGAAAGAGGCAAGAAAGAATAAAATTTAACAAAATAGTGCCTTAAAACGTTTGTTAAATTCAAAAAAACATTGTATAATTAAAGAGACTTTTATGCGCGGGCGTCCCCCCGTATAAAAACCTCTCTTTATTGAGAAAATCATTATTAATAAAATAAAGAATTATTTGGAGGAAATTAAATATGGCAAAGGCTAAATTTGACCGTTCTAAGCCGCACGTTAACGTTGGTACCATTGGACACGTTGACCACGGTAAGACCACATTGACCGCCGCTATCACTATGACGCTCGCTGCTAAAGGACTTGCAGAGAAGATGCGTTATGACGAAATCGATAAGGCTCCCGAAGAGAAAGCAAGAGGTATCACGATTAACACCGCTCACGTTGAGTATCAGACCGAGAGCCGTCACTATGCACACGTTGACTGCCCGGGCCACGCTGACTATGTTAAAAACATGATCACCGGTGCTGCTCAGATGGACGGCGCTATCCTTGTAGTTGCTGCTACCGACGGTGCAATGCCCCAGACTCGTGAGCATATTCTTCTTGCTCGTCAGGTTGGCGTTCCCAAGATCGCAGTATTCATGAACAAGACCGACCTTGTTGACGATCCCG
>JAFLVB010000054.1 GCA_022508465.1 Clostridiales bacterium | reverse complement strand
CCGGGTGCGCCGTTAAGATTAAACGTAACGGTGTATGTTGTCGGCTCGGGCGGATCTTGCTCATCATCTCCGCACGCAACGAGCACGAAACTTAAAGCGAGAGTCATCGCTAATAAAATTGCAAATAGTCTTTTCTTCATTTTTTTACCTCCGATTTATTAAATATAATTGCAAGGTCACAAAGTGTGCAAGCAATCATTTTTGCTTATGGTATAATATGTATAACCCGCGAATTGGTTTCGTGGAAACTTGAATAAAAAAGATAACGTGTGTCAAAAAATGTTATCTGAATTATACACTACGACTCATATATTTGTCAAGTGATTAAATTTGAGTTTTTCTGTTCTAACATAATTTTATACTTTATCATCACATATATTGGGAGTAGGGCGTCTGTAACGTGAGGAAGCTTTACGGAGTCGGTCCGGCTTTATCGTTAAATTCAGGTAAATGTCAATTTGCTTATAGTTTTTTGCGTACTTTTTTACCAAAAAGTGCGACCTTTTTTATTGACAATCAAATGGCAAAATATTATAATAATAGGCGACTATCGGGAATAGTGTTTTTTGTCGTTGTTTTAGTGTCAAAAAACATACCTTAGATAATCAATAAAGAATGTTAATTTTTGTGGCGATTGCCATATCGGAGGATTTTAACTATGAAGATGGATGCGCTCGTAAAGAGATACCAAGAGGTAGGACTTTGGCTCGAGCAAGCAGAAGTTCCCGTGCTTAAAGAGGGTGAGGCTCTTGTAAAGATTCACAAGACAGCAATTTGCGGAACAGACGTACATATTTATGATTGGAACCAATGGGCTCAAAACACAATCAAGACCCCTATGATCATAGGTCATGAGTTTGTGGGTGAGATCGTTGAGATCAAGGGACATAGCCCCAAATTTAAGGTGGGTGACCTTGTAAGCGCCGAAGGACACGTAACTTGCGGACATTGCCGCAACTGCTTGCGTGGAGATAAACACAACTGTGCTAATGCCGAGGGTATCGGCGTAAACAGAAACGGTATCTTTGCCGAGTACGCAGCAATTCCGCTTTCCAACCTTTGGAAGTGCGATAAGAATATTCCCGAAGAAATGTATGCTATTTTCGATCCGTTCGGTAACGCAACTCATACGGCGCTTGCCTTCCCCGTTCTCGGCGAGGACGTGCTTATTACAGGTGCTGGCGCAATAGGCATTATGGCTGCGGCTATTTGCAAATACGCAGGCGCAAGACACGTCGTTATAACCAACAGATCCGACTGGCGTCTTGACTTTGCTAAGCAGGTAGTGCCCGGCGTAATCACAGTAAACACCAAGACCACCAATCTCAAGGACGTTCAGCGCGATCTCGGTATGACCGAAGGCTTTGACGTAGGTCTTGAAATGAGCGGAAACGTTAACGCATTCAACGATATGATTGCCAACATGATCAACGGCGGTAAGATCGCTCTTCTCGGCCTCGGCATAGAGGGCGGAATCGAGTGGGATAAGTTCATCTTTAAGGGACTTACCGTACAAGGCATTTACGGCCGCAAGGTTTTCGAGACATGGCATAAGATGACGACCATGCTTCAAGGCGGTCTCGATATAAGCAAGATAATAACACACCGCTTGCCGTACACCGAGTTCAAGCAAGGCTTTGAGCTTATGAGCAGCAAAAAGAGCGGCAAAATAATTCTCGAATGGAATAAATAGGAGGGTTTTATGTATAACACCACCAAAAAAATAATGGAAACCACACTTGCCGAAATCAAAGAGCAGGGACTGTGGAAAGATGAAAGAATAATCACCACCGATCAAAAGAACGTGATCGATACTACTGCTGCTAAAAACGTAATCAACTTTTGCGCAAATAACTACCTCGGCCTTGCAAACAACAAAGAGGTTATTGCGGCAGCTAAGGCAAGCTATGACAAGTATGGCTACGGTCTCGGCAGCGTTCGCTTTATTTGCGGCACGCAGACCATTCACAAAGAGCTTGAGCGCAAGGTAAGCGAATTTTTGTCCACAGAGGACACAATTTTGTACAGCAGCTGCTTTGATGCAAACGGCGGCTTGTTCGAGACGATCACGACCGCAGAGGACGCAATCATATCCGACGAACTCAACCATGCGAGCATAATCGACGGCGTAAGACTTAGTAAAGCTAAGAGATACAGATATAAGAATAACGACATGGCAGACCTTGAGGCTCAGCTTATTGCAGCCGATAAGGACGGCGCAAGACAAAAGGTTATAGTAACCGACGGCGTATTCTCTATGGACGGTATCATTGCCGACCTTAAAGGCATTTGCGACCTTGCAGATAAGTACGACGCACTCGTTTGTGTAGACGACAGCCACGCAACAGGCTTTGTAGGCAAGACGGGTAGAGGTAGCTTCGAGCATTGCGGCGTTAAGGGCAGAGTGGACATCATTACCGGTACATTCGGTAAGGCACTCGGCGGCGCTTCGGGCGGATTCACCTCGGGACGTAAGGAGATAATCGATTTGCTTCGTCAGAGGAGCAGGCCGTACCTCTTTAGTAACACACTTGCTCCCAGCATGTGCGCAGCTACAATCAAGGTTTTGGATATGCTTATGCAGTCCACCGAACTCAGAGACAAGGTTATGGACAACGCTAAATACTTCCGCGAGCAGATGGCAGCTAACGGCTTTGATCTTGCCGGCGCAGGCCACGCAATCGTACCCGTTATGCTTTATGACGCAGTTCGCGCTCAAAAGTACGCGGTTAAGATGCTCGAAAAGGGCATATATGTAACAGGATTCTTCTATCCCGTTGTTCCCAAGGGAAAGGCGCGCATCCGCACACAGATGTCGGCTGTTCACACCAAAGAGGATATCGACAAGTGCGTTAAGGCGTTTGTTGAGACTCGCGAGGAGCTCGGATTTTAATGAAACTGCTGTTCATTCGTGCAGGCGAGCTTAATCCGTATTACAATCAAGCTATCGAGGCAACATTGCTTGAAATGGCGAATGACGATACCGAGATTTTGTACCTATGGCAGAATGATAAGGTAGCGTTTATAGGGAAAAATCAAAATGCGTACACCGAGTGCAAAGTGCCTTATATCGAGGCGGACGGTGGCTATATAGCAAGACGCATTTCGGGCGGCGGAGCGGTTTATCACGACAAGGGTAATATCAACTTTACTTTCCTGTCGTCCAAAAAGAATTTTTCCATAAAAAAGAATTTTGAAATTATGACTTGCGGTATGAAAAAGCTCGGTTTTGATGCCGAGCTTAACGGCCGCAATGACGTTGTTATAGGCGGCAGAAAGTTTTCGGGCAACGCGTTTTATAGGGGCAATACGTGTTTTCATCACGGCACGGTGCTTATAAGCGCCAATTACGAAAAGATGTCGGCGTACCTCAATGTCCCCAAAGTAAAGCTCGAGGCTAAGGGCGTGTCGAGCGTGGTGAGTAGGGTAATCAATCTTAACGAAATCGACCCTACGGTGACGGCTGACAAGGTGGCTCATTCGCTTAGAGAGGCGTACGAGAATTATTACGGCGCTAAGGCGTTAGAAATCACCGATAAGGACCTTGACCAAGAGACACTTAAAGCCAAATGCGAATTTTTTACGGACGCTAATTGGCGCAAGGGCGACAACATCTACTATGATGCGCAAGCGGTGGTAAGGTTTGGCTGGGGTACGGCGGACATAAGACTTAAAATTAACGGTAACATTATCGAGAAAGCGAAAATATATACCGACTGTCTGGACTATGACGAAGTCGCGCTTAAAGAGAGTTTGCTTATAGGCGCGGATTTATATAAAGGTAAACAAGGCGTCGACGATATTATCGAGGCGTTTAAGGAGCAAAAAAATGAATTTTGATTTAATAGTATTGGGCGGCGGTCCGGGCGGATACACCGGCGCAATAAGAGCGGCTAAGTTAGGCAAAAAGGTCGCATTGATCGAAAAGGACAGCCTGGGCGGCACATGCCTCAACAGAGGTTGCATCCCCACCAAGGCGTTACTCCATTCTGCCGAAATTTTTTCCGGCGCAAAAGAATGGGCGGAGCTTGGAATCTCGGCGGAAATTGTCGCTTTGGACGAAAACAAGATATACGAGCGCAAGCAAAAGATCGTTTCGTCACTCCGTGACGGCGTTAAGTCGCTTGTAAAGGCTAACGGTATCGAGCTTATCGAGGGCGAGGGCAAACTTGTAAACGAGCACACCATTAAGGTTGGCGATCGTGAGGTATCGGCAGACTATATTCTTCTTGCCACAGGTTCGGTCCCGTCGGCAGGCAGTAAGGAGCGTCCGCTCATCGGCGTAGAGTACACCGTAAATTCGGACGACGTGCTCGCTTCTCCCATAGCAGGTAACAACATCACCATTATCGGTGCGGGCGTAATTGCCGTTGAGTTTGCGACATATTATACGGCAATCGGCAAGGCGGTAACACTTCTTGCTCCCGGCGAACGCATTATCAAGATGATGAGTAAGGACGCAAGCGTTCAGCTTTCGGCAGTACTCAAAAAACAGGGCGTTAAGATTGTGACCGGCGCTAAGATAAAGAGCGTTGGCAGCGACCATACCGTATATTATGAGACCGAAAAGGGCGAGGCAAGTGTCGCAGGTGACGCAGTAATTACTGCTATCGGACGTAAGGCTGTGCTTGACATTGGGCTCGAAAATGCGGGACTTAAAGCAGACAAGTTCATAAACGTGGACGATAATATGTATACGGGTGTTGCGGGTATTTATGCTTGCGGCGACATTACCGGCAAGATCCAGCTTGCTCACTTTGCGGCAGCGAGTGCAATCACGGCGGTAGAGAGCATGTTTGGATTTAAGCATAGTATGGACCTTAGCGTTTGCCCGTCGTGCATTTACACCATGCCAGAGCTTGCTTCTGTCGGTAAAAAGGATACAGAGGTCGAGGGCGCAAAGGTGGGCAAGTTCCTTATGGGCGCAAACGGCAAGTCGCTTATCGAGGGCGTAAACCGCGGCTACATCAAGGTTATAGCCGACGCTAACGATGTGGTTGTGGGCGCGGAGATATTCGCTGTACGCGGCACAGACATAATGGGTGAGTTGTCGCTCGCAATTTCCAAGGGATTAAAAACACATGAGGTTGCTTCGGTTATCCACCCCCATCCGACGGTTATGGAGGCTATTGGCGAGAGCGTAGAGGATATTCACGGACTCGCAACGCATATGGCACCCAAAAGACAATAGTTAAATCGGTGCGGCGGGCAAATTACAACGCCGCGCCATAAAAATAAGTAAACATATAAAAGGAGATAAATTTATGGCAAAGAGGACACCATTATACGATATGCACGTTAAATATGGCGGACATATCGTAGAGTTTGCAGGTTATGACCTTCCCGTTCAGTACGAGGGCTTGGGCGTTATCAAAGAGCATGTCGCTGTTAGAACTCAGGCAGGATTGTTTGACGTTTCGCACATGGGCGAGCTTATCGTTTCCGGTGAGAACGCAGAGGCTGCAGTTAACAATTTAATTACCAACGAAGTTCGCAATATGGTCGACGGTCAGGTAAAATATTCGCTTATGACCAACGATAAGGGCGGCGAGGTTGACGACGTGCTTGTTTATAAGATTAGCGGCACATGCTTCTTGTTGGTTGTCAACGCTTCCAATGTTGACAAGGACGCAAAATGGGTATCGAGCCACTTGCCGCAGGGCGTTAAGTTTGCCAACATTTCCGATGAGGTAAGCCAGCTTGCACTTCAAGGCCCCAAGGCAGAGACCATACTCAAAAAGCTTTTAAAGGAAGAGTTCATTCCGCAAAAGTATTACACCTTCAATAAGGACGTAACAATCAACGGTATGCGTTGCCTTGTTTCGCAAACAGGCTACACCGGCGAGCATGGATATGAGATATATCTTAGCAACGCCGACGCTTGCAAGATGTACGAGACTTTGATGGAAGCAGGCAAGGACGAAGGACTTGTTCCCGCAGGTCTCGGCGCTCGCGATACACTCAGATTCGAGGCTGCTATGCCGCTTTATGGTCATGAGCTTGGCGAGGACATCCCCGCAAACGAGACCGCACTTGGCTTCTGCATCAAGATGGCTAAGGAGAACTTTAACGGTAAGGCTGCACTCGAGGCTCATACCCCCGAGTACACGAGAGTAGGTGCTAAGCTTATCGACCGTGGTATTGCTCGTGAAAACTGCCCTGTTTACCTCGGCGACGAGCAAGTTGGTTACGTAACAAGCGGAACTCACTCCCCGACGTTCGGTTGCGCTCTTGCAATGCTCAGACTCAAGAAGGGTGTTGAGGGTCAGCTTACGGTTGACGTTCGCGGCAAGAGACTTAAGATTGAGATCGTACCGCTTCCGTTCTATAAAAGAGGTTAATTTTAAACTGAGGTGCGTTTGTGGTCTAAGTAACTTTAGCTATTCAGGTTACTAAGCTGTCTTAGTTACAACGGTACTAAATTACTGTGATAGTAAAATAGCTTTAGCTACTCAGGTTACTAAGCTGTCTTAGTTACAACGGTATTAAGTTACTGTGATGTAAAATAGCTTTAGCTACTCAGATTACTAAGCTATCTTAGTTACAACGGTATTAAGTTACTGTGATAGTAAAATCTTTAGCTACTCAGGTTACTAAGCTGTCTTAATAGCAAGTACTTAGTGGCAATAGTTAAAACAAAAAATCAATCCCAGTAGCTATATGGGTTAAAAATATAGCTATTGGGGAACAAATAAAAACAAAAATTTATAAAAAAACAAAATTCGGAGGAATTATAAAATGAGTAAGATATTGTATGCACAGACCCATGAATGGGTAGAGATCGAAGGTAACACAGCTAAGATCGGACTTTCCGACCATGCACAGCACGAGCTTGGAGATTTGGTTTTCATCAATCTTCCCTCTGTTGGCGACGAGATCAAAGCAGGCGACGCATTCTGCGACGTTGAGTCTGTTAAGGCTGTTTCCGACGTAATGGCACCTGTAACCGGCAAGGTTATCGAGGTTAACGAGGAGCTTGAAAGCGCTCCCGAGTCCATCAACAGCGACCCCATGGGTGCTTGGATTTGCAAAGTAGAAGTAAAGAACGTTCCCGACAATCTTATGGACGAAGCTAAGTACGCAGAGTTCATCAAATAATTTTTGCCCTTAAAGCAGGAGAAATAAAATGGCAAATTATTTATCAATTACCGAGCAGGAATGCAAGGAAATGTTGGAGACGATAGGGGTTAAAAAATGCGCCGATCTTTATGCGGACATCCCCCTTGCGCTCAAAAACAGAACATTCAATCTCGCGAGCGGCAAGTCGCACCAAGAGGTGCTTGACGAGCTTACTCAGTACGCTAACGAGAACACAGTATATAACACCATCATGCGCGGTGCGGGCGCATACGACCACTTTATTCCGTCGGTCGTAAAGTATCTGTCGTCAAGAAGCGAATTTTTGACAGCTTATACTCCGTATCAGGCAGAGATGAGCCAGGGCATTTTGCAGAGCATTTTCGAGTTCCAGACCATGATATGCTCGCTCACCGGCATGGAAGTTGCCAACGCTTCCGTTTACGACGGCTCGTCGGCAGCAGCCGAGGCGGCATTTATGTGCGTAGAAAAGGAGCGTAGAGTAGTTCTTGTTTCCGAAAACGTTAAGCCGCAAGTAATCGAGGTATTAAAGACATATCTTAGCCGCAGAGACATCACTATCAAGGTTCTCACCGAAAAGGACGGATATATCAAGGACGGCAAGCTCGATAATCAAAAACTTATGTCGGCTATTGACGAGCATACCGCTTGCGTATACTTCGAGCAGCCCAACTACTATGGTGTCATTGAGGACGCAGAATATATCTGCAACGTAGTACGCGAAAAGGGCGCTAAGTCGATAATCGGTTGCAACCCCATGACCCTTGCGCTTTTGAAGTCGCCCGGAGAATGCGGTGCAGACATCGCAGTCGGCGACGCTCAACCGTTTGGCCTCAGCATATCGTTCGGCGGACCGTACCTCGGCTTTATGGCTA
This sequence comes from Clostridiales bacterium, assembly GCA_022508465.1. GTDB lineage: Bacteria > Bacillota > Clostridia > Christensenellales > Pumilibacteraceae > CAG-552. The sequence goes on along the minus strand of JAFLVB010000054.1, from coordinate 510 downwards.
CCCATGTCAACAAAGACACAATGCGCCGTATGCCGGGCAGAATCGTAGGTCAGACAACAGACGATAAGGGCAACCGTGCATTCGTACTTACCCTTCAAGGCCGCGAGCAGCACATTCGCCGCGAAAAGGCGCTTTCTAACATCTGCTCCAACCAGGCACATTGCGCACTCGTTGCGTCTATGTACCTCTCGGCTATGGGCAAGGAAGGATTAAAGGAAGTAGCATCGGCATGCACATCTCTTGCTCACTATGCAGCTGAGCAGTTCACAAAAGGCAGTTGCACTCTCAAATACGGCAGCGAGTTCTTCCACGAATTTGTTACCGTTACGCCGGTTAAGGCGGAAAAGATTGTTGATAAGTGCGCTAAGCTCGGCATTTTGGCAGGCTTGCCGATTGGCAGCAACGAGATTCTGTGGTGCATGACCGAAAAGGTTCGCAAAGAAGACATCGACAAAGTTGCCGAAATCATGGGGAGGGTGTAAGGTATGAAACTTATATTCGAAAGATCGA
>JAFLVB010000053.1 GCA_022508465.1 Clostridiales bacterium | reverse complement strand
GCCGGGTGCGCCGTTAAGATTAAACGTAACGGTGTATGTTGTCGGCTCGGGCGGAGTCTTACCCCCGTCACACGCAACGAACACGCAGCTCAAAGCGAGTAACATCGCCAACAAAGCTGCAAATAGTTTACTTTTCCTCATACCTTCCTTTACCTCCTAATGGTACTGTTTATTTCAAATCCGCATTTAGATGCGTCAATTTGAACTATGTTAAATAATATAAATAGCCACTAAGATTATACATTATAAATCTACTCCTCGTCAAGAGCAAATTTTACATTTCGACAAAATCCCAGATAACTATACTTAATATTCATTTTTGACACAAAAATTCATAATAACATCCTTAGCAAAAACGTTCCTACAAGCCAAAAAAAATAAATCCAAAAATTTTTTAAAATATGCTCAAAAACGTTTGATTTATAAATTATTTTCTGCTATAATACATTAGCTTTCGTTATGGCGGCATAGCTCAGTTGGCTAGAGTACTCGGTTCATACCCGATTGGTCGTAGGTTCGAATCCCACTGCCGCTACCAATTAGGCTCCATGGTCAAGCGGTTAAGACATCGCCCTTTCACGGCGGTAACTCGGGTTCGAGTCCCGATGGAGTCACCAAGTGGGAGCTTAGCTCAGCTGGGAGAGCATCTGCCTTACAAGCAGAGGGTCATAGGTTCGATCCCTATAGCTCCCACCATGAAAAAAGACATACAAGGTTGCTTGTATGTCTTTTTCGTTACCCCTTAATTTGCGACTGCGCCGCTTAGCTTAAAGTATTCGCCCTTAAGCTCAACGAGCTGATCATGAGTGCCGCGCTCGATAATACCGTCCTTATCCAGCACAATAATCTCGTCTGCGTTTTTGATAGTGGACAGTCTATGCGCTACGACCAAAGTCGTCCTGCCCTTGCTAAGCGTGTTGAGCGAGTTTTGTATTTGCAGCTCTGTTATATTGTCGAGTGCGCTTGTCGCCTCGTCAAGCACGAGTATGGGCGGATTTTTGAGGAATGCACGCGCTATGCTTATCCTTTGCTTTTGACCGCCGCTCAATTTAACGCCGCGTTCGCCGACATATGTATCGTATCCATCGGGCAGCGACGAAATAAACTCGTGTATATTAGCCTTTTTAGCCGCCTCGATAATTTCCGCGTCCGTCGCGCCCGGCTTACCGTACTCTATATTGTCGCGTATCGACCCGCCAAACAGGAACACGTCCTGCGCCACAATGCCTACATTGCGTCTTAGATCAGACCTACGCATATCGCGAATATCCACCCCATCTATCGTTATTCGCCCACCCTCAATCTCGTAAAAGCGAGGGAGCAGGTGGCAAAGCGTAGTCTTGCCTCCGCCCGACGGACCTACAAGAGCAACCGTCTTACCCGCAGGCACGTTGAGCGAAAAATCCTTTATGACCGTATTCTTGTTATCTTTATTCTTGTACGAGAATGTTACGCTCTCATACTTAATATCGCCTTTAAGCTCACCCACGGGGACGGGGTTTGCGCTCTCCTCCTCGCCGGGGATATCCATAATCTCGGCAAATCGGACAAAGCCGGTCATACCGTTTTGGATCTGCTCAAAGATGTTTACGAGAGTACGTATGGGGTTTATCATCATAGTGGTGTATAAAATGTACGCCGCAAGCTCGCCTACGTCTATAAGGTCGTAATAGAAAAACAATCCGCCCGCCGTAATCGCCACAAGGTACAAAAAGTCGTTAAAGAACCCCATTCCGCTAAAAAACACACCCATTGCCTTGTACGAAGACGAGCGCGCCTTCATATATTCCATATTGCTTTTGTGGAACTTGTCAATCTCATTTTGCGAGGCGTTGTACGCTTTTGCCACTCTTATACCCGAAATGGACGATTCGACTTCGGCATTGACCTCTGCCATACCCTCTCTACTCTTTTTGAAGGCTATGCGCATATTTTGGCGCGCCTTTATGGCAAACAGCAGCATAAACGGGATTATGACAAGAATGATAAGCGCAAGCCACGGATTGACGGTAAGACATAGCAAAATAACAGAGCCTATTACCGTTATTACCGATGTAAAGGTGTCCTCGGGGCCGTGATGGGCAAGCTCGGACACGTCAAACAGGTCGTTGGTTATCCTTGACATTACCGCACCCGTCTTGTTGTCGTCAAAGAAGGTAAACGGCAGCGTCTCGATATGGCGGAAAAAGTCCTCGCGCATATCGCCCTGTATCCTTACACCGAGCACGTGTCCCCAGTATTGCACTATGTAGCTTAAAATCGCTTTTACAATATATATGCCCAGTAGCGCCGCGCACCATATAAGCATAAGATCAAGCACCTTGTTGGGGGCATAATCGTTTATGACCTGCTTTGTTACAAACGGATAAAACAGATTGCATAAAGCAATGGTAAACGAGCATACAAGGTCTAAAAAAAACAGCTTTTTATGAGGCTTGTAGTATGAAATAAATCTTCTTATCATATTTGCTCCTTTAAACTACTAAATTATATATTAATTTTTAGGCAAATGTCAATAATATTTTATGGCTTCGTCCCCGCATATGTTTGACAACTTGTAATCATTTTTTGTATAATAAATGCTATTAGAATATTTTATTCAAGGAGTGCAAAGATGAATCTCTTGGCAATAGAAATTACTACCGAAAATGCCTCCAAAATTATGGGACAGTATTTTTGGGCATTGATTCCTGCGCTTGTTGCTATTATACTTGCGCTTATTACCAAGGAAGTGTACGTTTCTCTTTTTAGCGGTATCTTAGTAGGTGCCCTGACGTACATATTTAAAAATGCAATATACAATCCGATTGAGGCATTCGGACATATTTTCAACACCATGGCAGAGGCTATGGGCCCGAGCTTTGACGAAACGGGTACCGTTACGGGTGCGGGCAATGCGGGAATACTTATATTCATCGTCGAACTTGGTATTTTGGTCGCTCTTATGAACAAAGCAGGCGGCGCACAAGCATTCGGCAATTGGGTGCATAGGCACGTTAAATCCCGCAAGGGCGCCTTGCTTGCAACGACCGGACTTGGATGCATACTATTTATAGACGACTACTTTAACCGTCTTGCTGCAGGCTCGATTATGCAGCCTATCAACGACAAGTATCGTATTTCGCGTGCAAAGACGACTTTTATTGTGGGAAGTCTTTCGGTTACAATATGCATACTTGTACCGATTTCGAGCTGGGCAAGCGCAGTCGCAAGCAATATAAAAGATGGTAATTCATTCGGGACTTATGTCGAAACAATTTATCAAAACTTTTACCCCATTCTGCTTATCGCATTTTTGATTGTGACTTCGGCGCTTGGCATCGATATGTTCGGACTATTTAAGCACGAAGCACATGCTATCAAAACGGGGGATGTAACCGGTGGGCTTGAAGTTTCGGGAACGGACGAAAAGATCGACTTCTGCGACAAAGGCAGAGTGCTCGACCTTGTACTCCCCATTTGCGTGCTTGTAGTATCTTGCTGCTGCTTGCTACTCATTAAGAGGTCGGACGGTAGCGAGTTATTTGCCACCGAAACGGCACTTCCCATAAGCGGATCCATTGCGCTTATATTCTGCTTAGCGCTATACCTTCCCCGCAAACTAATGAAGCTTAAAGAATTTACCGGTTGTTTTGCCACAGGCTTTAAATCGGTTGCCGACGTTATAATAATCGTTATTTTTGCTTGGACGCTTAAAGGAATAAGTGACAGCTTAAATCTTAACGCATTCGTGGAAGCGTTTGCCGTTATTTTGGGCGATGCAACTTCTATTCTGCCCGCTCTGTTCTTTGTCGTTGCTATGGGTATTGCCTTTGCGATAGGAACGTCTTGGGGTACATTCGGAATAATGATACCCGTTGTCGTTGCTATGGGACTCCCGCACGATATTATGGTGCTTACCATTTCCGCCGTACTCTCGGGCGCAGTATTCGGAGACGGTGTTTCACCCATTTCGGATGCAACCATACTTTCCGCCGGAGCTTGTAAAAGTAACCATATGGGATACATTAAAGCGCAAATGCCAAACTGTTTGATTATTGCGGCAATTACATTTATAGCATTCCTTGTTTCGGGCTTCGTCGGCGTATGGCTCGGCTGGATTATTGCCATTGTACTGTTTACCGCACTTATAATCACGCTCTACTTTATCCAAAAGAAGAACGGTCGCCTTACCGATAAGATGTACAAAGATGCTATGGCAGCCGCGCAGCCCGAACCCGCAGACCAACCTACCGCAGAATAAGAAATTAGATTAAATATTATATTGTTGTAAATTTATACGCACCTGAAAACCGCTTAGTCAACACGCTAAGCGGTTTTTTTGTTATAATTATCACCCCCCATCCGTCGACTTCGTCGCCACCCTCCCCCTTGACAATCTAAAAGTGCTAAATTAACCAATTCCAAAGGGGAGGGCTTACAAGGCTGTGGCGCTTTTTAGTAACTAAGCACTACAACCATAGCCATAAAAGAAAGGCCTACCCCTTGGAGTAATGTAATTTTAGCTTAATAAGAAACACTAAGGGGGAGGCTCCGCAGAGCGTAGCGGCGCGGTGGTGGGGGTAAGCCCCAAAAATTCTTATCTTTTCTACCCTCTTTTTGCTTGACAATATTTTATGCGTGACGTATAATTTATGCATAAACGATATTTTATTCAGAGGAGGGATTATGGAAGGAACGTTTTGGGCAATCGTCCCCACACTCATAGCAGTAGTATTCGCTCTTATTACAAAAAATGTTTTCGTTTCGCTTTTTTTAGGGATTTTGACAGGCGCTATGCTTATAGCCGGCGGCAATCCGATAGTGGCGCTTAATGAGCTTTTTAGTATAATGGCAAACAAGATGGGCGCAGACATTATAGTGTCCGACGGCGGTACCCGTATATCCGGCTTAGGCAATGCAGGCATACTCATATTTATTTTGGAGCTTGGCATATTAGTCGCTCTTATGAATAAAGCGGGCGGCACGGCGGCGTTTGGCAGTTTTATAATGCGCCGTATAAAATCTAAAAAAAGCGCGCTCCTCTCCACCACAGGACTTGGCTGTCTTATCTTTATGGACGACTATTTTAATAGGTTAGCTGTCGGTACGATTATGCGACCTGCCACAGATAAGTTCGGTATTTCGCGCATAAAACTTGCATACATAATAGGCAGCGTGTCGGTGTCGATATGTATACTTGTTCCCATTTCGAGCTGGGCGAGCGCCATTACCGGCAATATCGGCGAAGGTTTAAGCGAAAGCGCTAATGCCTTTAACCTCTATCTCGATACCTTGCTTTGCAATTTTTATCCCATACTTACGCTTATATTCCTTTTTATCTCCCCCATATTTAATATAGAGCCGATTGGTATGAAAAATATAAAAGTCGTATCGGCCGATAACTCTACATCCGATACGACTATAGATACTAAAGGTAAGGCTTATGACCTTATCCTGCCTATTTTAGCGCTTATTGTGCTTAGTCTCGTCTTTATGATATTTTCGGACTACACCTCCGAAACTTATCTCGTTATGAGTGGCGCTATTACCATACTTTTTTGCCTTGTGCTGTATTTGCCGCGCAAAATAATGTCCTTAAAAGAGTTTACCGAGTGCTTTAGCTCCGGTTTTAAGACGGTAGTGGACGTTATTATTATCCTCGTATTTGCCTGGACGCTTACCGGCGTGTGCGAAAGATTAGGCGTGGGTATGTTCATCAAAAACCTTACAAGCAGCATGGGCAGCGCTCAATCGCTACTACCCGCTATACTGTTTGTTGCGGCTATGGGTACAGCCTTCTCGACAGGCACGGCTTGGGGCACGTTTGGAATGCTTGTGCCGCTTACAGTACCTATGTTCGACGCATTTTCGACCTTACAGATTCTTTCCATTGCCGCCGTGCTGTCCGGCTCGGTGTTCGGCAATCAAGTGTCGCCCATCTCCGACTCGACGCTGCTCGCCTCCAATGTGTGCGAGTGCGACCATATGCAGTTTATTAAGGCACAACTGCCAAGCGCCTTGTTGATTGCAACAATCGCCTTTTGCGGATTTTTGGTTGCGGGCGTCACTCAGCAAATCTGGGCGGGTTGGATTGTTTCGGTTGTGCTTTTTGCCACCCTTGTTGCAATTTCTGCAGCTAAAAAACGCACACGTATGCCTAAAAGCACTATTATCGCCGAGACGATTAAGTAAACGACGGCGTAAAATCTGCGCAAGCCGAGGACTTATCTTGCATAAAGCCGCGTAAGCCGAGGTCAGCGGCGGCGTTCACCACGCTGTTGTATTCAAAGGCTGTGACCTTGCGATTAAGCTCCTTAGGCCCAACGTTAAACTCAGGCGTATACTGACTCATAATGCTTACATATGCAAGCGGAAAATGCTCGGCTATGTACTGCATAATCTTGATACTATCGTCTCTGTGTCCGGGCAAAACAAGGTGGCGTATTATTACGCCCCTTTTTATTATGCCGTCCTCTATTTTGACCTCACCCACCTGATCTATCATCTCGGCAATAGCACGCTTAGCCACCTCGGGATAGTCGGGCGCTTTGGATAGGTTTTGGGCTAAAGTACGGTCAAAGTATTTAAAGTCGGGCAAATACACGTCCACAAGGCCGCTAAGCGGCTTCAAGTCTCCTTCATATCCGCTGCTGTTGTAAACAACGGGGATTGTAAGATTGGGCTTTACGATTTTGAGCACTTCACTAACCTCGGCAATAAGGTGCGAAGCGGTAACAATGTTTATGTTATGCACGCCTTCTCGTTGCAGTTTAAAAATTTCCTCGGCTAATCGCTCTACCGAATAAACCTCTCCCTTTAATCCGTGGCTTATGGGCATATTTTGGCAAAAGCAGCACTTGAGATTACAGCCCGAAAAGAATATCGCGCCGCTGCCGTTTGCGCCGCTTATAACAGGTTCTTCGTAGTAGTGCTTCATTATCTTTGCGACTTTCAGTTCGCCGACGCCGCACACACGTCCTATGTCTATATTGCACGCGCGAGGGCATTTATTGCATATTGCCATACGGTTATGCCTTTTTTCTCTTAAAGATCATAACGAGCTTAGATGACATATCAAAGCATTGAAAGTTTACGAGTTCCCAGCCGTCATTGCCCATACGATCGCAAACATCCTGCGTACTTGCAATTACGTTTTCAAACTTAAATGCAACTGCCGGAACATTTATCACTTTGTATTCCCACATAAAATCACTCCTCTATTATATTGATTAAGTATACCACATAATGTGATTGCGTGCAAGCAATAAATAACGTTTGCCAAGTCACCATAGTTTATGTTAAAATACATTTATGAGTATTTTGGAAATAAAAAATCTATCACACATATACGATAGCAAGCCGCTTTTTGTCAAAGCGAATTTATCTGTCTCCGGCGGCGAACACTCCGGTATAGTCGGGCTTAACGGCGCAGGCAAGTCGACATTCATAAAAATCTTATCCGGAGAAGTCTTGCAGGATGAGGGCGAAGTCAAATGGCTTAACGGGCTATCCCGTGGCTACCTCGACCAGCACGCCGACATCGACCGCTCGCTTACGGTAATGGAATACTTGCGTTCGTCTTTTGACGAGCTGTTTAAGCTCAATGAGAAGATGGAAAACTGCTATGCCCAAATGGAAAACGCCGACCCCGAGGAGCTGGACAGGCTCATATCCAAGGCAAACAATATGATGGACGCTCTTAATAACGGCGGCTTTTACGAGATAGACGCTACAATCAAAAAAGTGGCGGGAGGCTTAGGTGTAAGCAGCTTCGGATACGACACCCCCATATCGCAGCTTAGCGGCGGCGGCAGAGCCAAACTTATGCTTACCAAGCTGCTACTGACTAAGCCCGACATAATGCTACTCGACGAGCCGACCAACTTCCTCGACATAGAGCATATAGAATGGCTGACAGAATTCCTAAACGGCACAAAGTCGGCATTCCTTGTAATTTCGCATGACACCGACTTTTTGGACAAGGTGTGCAAAAACATCATCAATATCGAAAACGGCGAAATCAAAAAGTACAGCGGCAACTACTCGCAGTTTATATTACAGCGAGAGCAGAACGCCAAGCAGTACGAGGAGGCGTATATCCGACAACAGCGCGAGATAGAAAAGATGACAGACTATATCGAGCGCAACAAGGCGCGCGCCGCCACAGCCGGCATGGCGAACAGCCGCAAAAAGATGCTTGATAAAATGGAGATCATCCGTAAGCCGACAGTCATTTACGACGCAACATTCGCCTTCCCGTATGTCGATTTGCATACCAAGGAGTTACTAATAGTCGACAATTTGGAAGTCGGGTACGGCTCGCCCATTTTGCCGCCCATCAGCTTTACAATGGGCAGCGAAACCAGGCTTTGGCTGCGCGGAACTAACGGCATAGGCAAAACGACGATAATCAAAACATTGCTAAATAAGCTACCACGTATGGGCGGCAATAGCTCGTTTCACCCCGCAAGCAAGATAGCATACATCGAGCAGGATTTGGTGTTTGACAACTCCGAGGAGCTGCCCGCGCAATATTTAAGCGGCAAATTCCCTCGCCTTAACGTAAAGGAAGTGAGGACGCTACTTGCCCAAGTGGGGCTCAAGAACGAGTTGGCACTCCGTCCCATAGGCACGCTAAGCGGTGGCGAACAAGTGCGTCTAAAGCTTGCCGCACTTATGAACGTCCCCTCCAACCTACTTATCCTCGACGAGCCGACAAACCATCTTGACGTGCGCGCCAAGGACAGCCTAAAAAAAGCGCTAAATGAGTATAAAGGCGCAATCCTATTAGTCAGCCACGAAAAGGACTTCGCCTCCGACATATGTAACGTAATCTTTGACGTAAAAGGATAAATATAGCTTACACTAAAATAAGGCGCAATCATACGCGCCTTATTTTTATATTATTATTGTTTGCTTAGAAAATCCCGGGGATAACCATAGCAAGGATAAAGCCGACTATAAATTTTATGGCACTAAGCGTAGTTCTCAAATAAGAATTTCAAAGCTTTCGTCGGAAAACCATAAAGTAACCTTGCCTATTTTCACTGCCAAGCCGTGAGAATCGAAGCAATCGGTAAATGAGATTATGCCTCTATCTTCAATGCTTTGAGATTTCTCCACCTCACTTTTAATGCATTTGAAAATATCTGCATCATCACTTAAATTTAATTTCTTACGAATCTTTTTTTCGGTACGAGCACTTTCGATGTGCCATTTGTCTTCATTGGCAAGCAATAGTTCTTTTAGGTCGTCGGTTGTCGGTTCATTAAAAAAGGAATTAAGTAATTCTACCGAGCTTTCATAATGCTTATAAGGAACATAGACATTATATTTGCCTAAACTCAATGCGAATTGGCTTCTCACTCCATTGCCACAAGGGATAAGCACGCAGTCTATTCCTTCATCTTGCAAAACATCTCTTAACATTTCTCCGGGCATTTCTTCACACTCTTTTAAAAAGCAAAAATCATCGGATTCTACCTCTCTGATTTTTTTGTTCCCGCATACGGAACAATATTCCTTATCAGTAAGCGACTTACATTTTTCGCAATAATTCATTTCTTCCTCCTTAATGCTTTATACGTTTATGTTGAAATACGGCGCAGATTTGCTATTGCAAGCAAGCAAATCTACTTGTATTATAACAT
>JAFLVB010000052.1 GCA_022508465.1 Clostridiales bacterium | reverse complement strand
TAAAGGTGCAACTCAAAGAGGAACATATTAGCGGAAGGATAGCTGCAATGGTTAGCGGCGGCGTAGACTCTATGGTCATGCTCGACTTGCTTGTGCGGGGCGGGGCGGACGTCTTTGCCGTGCACGTAAACCATAATATTCGCGAGGAGGCAGATTTCGACTGCGCCTTTGTGGAGGACTATTGTAAGAATAAAAACATTCCGTTTATAAAATACTCTTTCGATATCCCTGCTATGGCAAACGAAAGCGGGCGCAGCATAGAGACGGAGGCGAGGATAGCACGCCGCAGCGTCATTGACGAGCTTATACAAAGCGGCAAAGCGGACAGAGCGGCGGTTGCGCATCATATGGATGACAATGCCGAGACAATCCTTATGCACATTTTGCGTGGCTCAGGCGTAGACGGACTTAAAGGGATAGGCGATAGCGACAAGATAATTAGGCCATTGCTCAATTACACTCGCGATGATATAAAAGAGTACGCACTTAATAACAACATCCGTTATGTCGAGGACAAGACAAACTACGACAGCAGCTATACCCGCAACTTTATTCGCCTCGAAGTGTTACCGCTCATTAAGACCAGATATCCCGGCGTGGTAGACTCGCTCAATAGATTGGGGCGTAGCGCCACTCAAACGATAGAGGCGCTTGACGGCGGACTGGACGACTCGTTTATAAAAACAGAAGGCGACACAGTTAAACTGTCACTCGCCGCACTTGATTCGCCACTTGCCGTGCGGTACATCATAAAAGCGGCTAAGATGCTTATGCCTGTCGACATCACGAGCGTGCAGATACAAAATGTGCTTAATCTAAGTGATAGAACGGGCAGCAAAGCCGAGCTTGCTAACGGACTCAAGGCTTACAGGGAGTATGACTGCATAACATTTTGCTTTGACCATGCCGCCGACGACTTTTGCGTGCCGTTTGCCGAGGGAATAACGGAGCTAAACGGGTTAGTTATCAAAGTGCAAAAGGTGCAGCCCAAGCTGATAAGAGGCAAGACGATAATAGCCGCGCCGATACCCGAAGGCTGTGAGTTTCGTCGTAGACGAGAGGGAGATTCGTTTGTCCCATACGGCGGCAAAAAAAAGAGCCTCAAAAAATATCTGATTGACAAAAAAATTCCCAAAAGGTTAAGAGACGACCTTGTGTGCTTGTGTCTTGGTAGCGAGGTGCTCGCTATAGTAGGACTGGAGATAAGCGATAAGTGCAAAATTACGTCGAGCACGACAGCGGCATACCTTATTACAAAGGAGACAAAATGAAAATCAAAACCTTGTATGATAGTAGCGAAGTTTCTGCTCGCATAAAAGAGCTTGGCGACAAGATATCCGCAAAGCACAACGACGGCAAACCGATCTTGTGCGTGTGTGTACTCAGAGGCGCATTTATGTTTTTTAGTGAACTCGTCAAGCATATAAAGGGCGAGGTGATTGTCGACTTTATAACGCTATCGAGCTATGAGGCGACAAGCTCGACGGGCAAAATAAATCTTATAAGCGGATTAAGGGAATCTATAGAGGATAGACACGTCCTTATAATAGAGGACATAATAGATTCGGGTCGAACAATTAAATTTTTGCGTGAGTATTTTGCAGATAAAAACGCGTTGTCTGTGGAGGTCGCATGCCTTATAGACAAACCGATGACAAGGCAGGTTGAGGCGGCCGCCGATTACATAGCATTCACATTGACTACTCCCGCATTCATTGTAGGTTACGGGCTTGACTATGATCAAAGATTCAGGAATCTTGACGGAATAATGGAGATTGACCTTGAACAATAAACTTGTAGATCTTGGCAACGGACTTGTGTTTTTGCAAAAGCAGGATGCGTTCAGATTCGGCTGCGACGGAGTTGAGCTTGCCAATTTTGTGGACGGCGGACCAAAGGATTACGCGATAGACCTCGGCAGCGGCACGGGGATAATCACCATTCTGCTTGCAGGCAAGCGCAAGATAAGGACGACGGCGGTTGAGATTCAGCCCGAGCTTTCTCAGGTTTGCCAAAGCAATATCGAGCTTAACAACTTGATTGGGATAGCAGACGTAATCAATACGCCCATGCAGGAAATAAGCAAATTTCTTAAAGCGGGCTGCGCTAATATTGTCGTGTGCAATCCGCCGTATCGCAAACAGGGCAGCGGAATGAAGCAGGAAAACGAGGCAATCGCAATAGCCCGTCACGAAATCAAGGTGACGCTGTCCGAGGTGGTAGACACAGCGGCATATCTGCTTAGCACGGGCGGCAAGTTTTATACCGTCAATCAGACCGAGCGGCTTGCCGAGGCAATGGCGCTATGTCGCGCGGCAAAGTTAGAGCCCAAAAAGCTGCAAATACTCACACCAAATGAGACAAAAAAGCCGCATTTGTTCTTGCTCAAATGCGTAAAAGACGGTGCGCCCGGGCTAATAGTCGAGCGAGAGCGGGTAGTAAAAGTGGAGGTTAACTGATGTTATACATTGTAGGAACGCCCATAGGCAATATCAAGGAGATCACTTTTAGGGCGATAGACATACTGTCCTCCGTCGACCTTATTGCAGCCGAGGATACGAGGCGCACGCTCGTGCTACTCAACGAGTACGGCATCAAAAAGCCGATGATAAGCTATCAAAAGTTTAACGAGCGAGCTAATTCTTCAAAACTGATAGACCTCTTAAAAGAGGGCAAGGACATAGCGCTTGTGTCAGACGCGGGCATGCCGCTCATATCCGACCCGGGGCAAATCCTAACCGAGGAGCTTATAGCCAATAATCTTGAGTACACGGTTATAGGTGGGCCGAGTGCGTGCATAGACGCCTTGATTCTTTCGGGACTAAATACAAGCGCGTTTTGTATGCTTGGGTTTATGCCCGAAAAGAAGTCGGAGCGTGAGAGATTTTTGAGCGACTATTCGACTGTGGGTTGCACGCTTATCTTTTATAGCTCTGTGCATAACATAGACAAAGACCTTGCCGCTTTAAGCGAAGCGTATGGTAATAGGCGAGTTGCTGTCGTGCGCGAGATAAGCAAGATGTACGAGGAAGTCGTCAGAGGTAAGCTCGGAGAGCAGCTTGACTTTGTCCGTAAAGGTGAGTTTGTCATTGTGGTTGATGGTGCACCGGACAAGGATTACTCGTCGCTTTCTGTTGAGGAGCATTACGAGCTATATATAAAGGAAGGGCTTGACAAAAAGGAAGCAATCAAAAAAGTCGCATCTGACCGCGGCGTCGCCAAGTCCGAAATTTACGCAAGGATAGTTAAAGGAGAAAGCTGATGCAGTACAAAAAAGACAATGTCAGGCGGCGCATTATCGAAGTAGGCAAGGAGGAGTACCTCGAAAACGGTTTTAGGGGTGGCAACATAAAGACGATTGCCGAAAAGGCAGGTGTGCCGGTGGGCAATCTATATAGATACTTTGATGGCAAGAGCGGCCTGCTTGACGCAATAGTCTCGCCTGTATACAACGAGATTCCGAGCATCATAGACAAACTTGCACATCTGTTCATATCGCAAAACTTGACATTTGGGGAGTTTGTGCCGGTACTCGCAGACAGCACTTTGCAAATACTCGATATGTACAAGGCCGAGCTGCTCATCTTGGTGTATAGGTGCGAAAAGACAAAGTACGGCGACTTTATCGACAAAATAGTAGTGATAATCAGCTCGCTTATAATGAACTATATGCATGGCGAACCAACTGCCGACCAAAAAGAATTTGTTGCAATTATAAGCAAAAGCTTTATAACGACATTGTTCGATCTTATAAGGGACGGCTACGAAAGAGAAAGGCTAAAAGAACTTATTAACAAACTCATAGAATTTACATTTTTTAATATAAACGACCGCATTTAAGGAGAAAACTATGACAAACGAAGCAAAACAAGTTTGGGAACAAATGCTATCACTTTTAGAAACATCGATGGATATTTTAAGCTACGATGTATGGATTAAGCCCATAGAGCCGCTTGACATATTCGACGGCAAACTGGTGCTTGTGGCGGCAAGCGACTGGGGCAAAAACGAAATCAACGTAAGATACTTGCCGCTTATAAGGGCGGCGCTTAATAGAGTTAATTCGCTGTTTACCGACGTCGAAATTATCAGCAAAGACCAAAAGGAAAAGTATGCGCCCAAGGAGGAAACTTACGAAATCAAGGAAGAGCCGATAGTTGTTGCCCCTGAGCCGCTCAGTATCAATCTAAGATACAACTTTGAAAACTTTGTGGTGGGCAAGTCCAATCAACTTGCGGTCGCAGCTGCTCGTGCCGTTGCCGAAGAACCTGGCGTAAGATACAATCCGCTGTTTATATACGGCGACGCGGGGCTTGGCAAAACCCACCTTATGCACGCGATAGGCAACTCGCTCCGTTCGTCCAATCCGCGCCTTAAAGTTTTGCTTGTCAGCAGCGAAAATCTTGTAAACGACATTGTCAAATACATAGGTATGGCAAAGGACGGTCAACGATTCCGCGACAAGTATCGTAGCGTTGACGTGTTGATGGTCGACGATATTCAGCTCATATCGCGCAAGACGAGCACGATAGAGGAGATGTTCAACACCTTCAACGAGCTGTATAACGCCAACAAGCAGCTTGTCTTTACGTCTGACCGTCACCCCAAGGATATTCCTGACATAGACGACAGAATGCGATCGAGATTCGAGTGGGGCTTTACGGCAGACATTCAGCCGCCTGACCTCGAAACGAGAATAGCTATTTTACGCAAAAAGGCGCAGATCCAAAAGTACAATATAAGTATGGACGTGCTGTCGTACATGGCGGAGTGCATATCGGGCGACGTGCGCAAGATGGAAGGCCTACTCAATAAGGTAATACTTTTGTCGCAGCTCAACGAGACAAAGCCGTCTATTGATCTTGTAAAAGAGGCGATCAAGGACTACGCGAAAAAGGAAGACGACGAAATCACCGCCGATGACGTTATTGACGCGACTTGCAAATGCTTCAATATCAAGCGTGAGGATTTACTCGGCAAGCGCAAGACACGCGACATTGTCGAGCCGAGACAGATCTGCATTTACGTAATGACCGAAATCTTGGATTTGCCGCTCACGGCGATAGGCAACATATTCGGCGGGCGCGACCACACAACCATAATGTACGCGCGCGACAAGGTGGCGCAATCTATGTCACAGCCTAAGATGGCCGAGGACGTAAACAACGTCAAAAACATGGTTTACAAAAAATAGCATTTATTCAAAAAATATGAAAATATCCACAAAATGGGGCGGGTTTTGCTTGACAAGTACACTATTAAATAATATAATAGGTAGGATAATTCATTTTAGGAGAACGACTATGAAGAAAGATATACATCCGAACTACCACGAAGTGGTTTACGAATGCGCATGCGGCGCTAAGTTTGTTTCCGGATCGACAAAGAAGGGCGATGTTGTTAAGATCGATATTTGCAGCGAATGCCATCCTTTTTATACCGGTAAGCAAAAGCATGTAGAGAGCGGCGGAAGAATCGATAAGTTCAATCAAAAGCGCGTAAAGAAAAATTAGATAATTTTATTTAGAGAAAACGACCATACCGATTGCTTCTAAGTTTTGAGGTATGGTTTTTCTTTTACTGCGGAGGATAAATGGAAAATAAAGTATCTACTATTGGCGGTCAAGCCCTCCTGGAAGGCGTTATGATGCGCGGTCAGTCGTCTATGGCAATGTCCGTACGCGACAGCGATGGCATCATTCGCACCGAGTCGGAGAGACTTAAGCCGCAAAAATGGTATAACAGAGTACCTATATTTCGCGGAGTAGCAGCCTTTATTTCGTCGTTATATACAGGCATTTCGACGCTGACGAGATCTGCAAAAGTGCTTGGTGACGAGGAGGAACAATTAAGCAACGGAGCAATGACATTCGCCGTTTTTGTCGGATTGTTGTTCGCCGTCGTATTGTTTGTAGTGGTGCCGGAGCTAATAGCAAGGCTGTTTAACGACTATGTGTTTAGCCACGTTTTAGTCAAGAGCCTTATTGCCGGCGTTATCAGAATAGCTATCTTTGTCCTCTATCTGCTGCTCGTATCCAGAATGAAGGATATTAAGCGCACGTTTATGTATCACGGGGCAGAACACAGGACTATCAACTGTTACGAAAGCGGCATGGATCTTACTGTCGAAAACGTTCAAAAGTGCAGCACACGCCACAACCGTTGCGGAACTACATTTTTGTTTATAGTAATGGTAGTGTCCATCTTGATATTCGCATTTATCAATTGGATATTAGACCTTATTTTCGGCGGCGTGTTTACAAGTAAGGCACTCGAGTCGCTCGTTTATATCGTTATCAAGCTCATCTTTTTGCCGCTTGTTGCAGGTATAAGCTACGAAGTCCTCAAAGGCGTGGCAAAAATGCCGGACAATCGACTTGCCAAAATTTTGCGTGCGCCGGGACTTGCACTCCAAGCGCTTACGACCGCAATTCCGGACGATGATATGGCGGAAGTTGCTATCCGCAGCTTCATAACAGTAATGAAGATGGAAGAAAACGAGAATTATCCGTCACTCTCCTTCGACAACATAAAGATGAACGATGCCCGCGCGTATATTCGCAGAGAGCTTCCCGACATCGAGCCGGTTGAGGCTGATTGGATTTTATGCGAAGTGTTCGGCATAAACAGGGGCGAGCTTGCCATGAGGAGATATATCACGGTAGACGACCTAACAAAAGTAAAGGAAATTTGCGCAAGACGCAAGAGTGGTGAGCCTCTCGATTACATTGCTAAAACTTCGCACTTTTATGGCTACGATCTTCATGTCAACAGCAACGTGCTTATCCCGCGTATGGAGACCGAAATCCTCGTAACCGAGGCAATCAATGCGATAGGCGAGAAGAATGCCGACGTATTGGACCTTTGCACAGGCTCGGGCTGTATAGCTTACGCACTTGCGGCAAACACCTCGGCTAATATCATAGCAAGCGATATTTCGGACGCTGCGCTCGAGGTTGCGGCTAAGAATCTTGCCGGCACAAACGTAATTTTGGTAAAGAGCGACCTCCTTAACGAGTTTGCATTTGGCTCATTCGACGTAATAGTGTCCAATCCTCCGTACATACGTTCGGCAGAAATAGACTTGCTTGCGCCCGAGGTCAAACGTCAACCGCGCATAGCCTTGGACGGTGGCGAAGACGGCTTGGAGTTTTACAAAAAGATTATCACCGCTGCGCCGAGCTATTTGCGACCGGGCGGCAAACTGCTTTTGGAGATAGGGCACGACCAAGCCGAAAGCGTAAAGCAAATACTGTATACATTCAGATACAGGAACGTCAGAGTTATTCAAGACCTTGACGGCAATGACAGAGTAATAATAGGACAGATTTAGTTTATGAATTTAGACAAACTTAAAAATATAAAAAGCAAATTTGAGGCGCTTAGCGCGTCCATTTCCGACCCCGCGGTCATAGCAGACAACAAGGAGTGGACCAAGCTTGTCAAAGAGCATGCCACGCTTGAGCCGATAGTTGCTCAGTACGACGCATATCTTAAAGCGGAAAGCGACATTGAGGAAGCAAAAAAGCTGTTAAAAGAGGAGAAGGATCCCGAAATGCTCGAGCTTGCCAAAATCGAGCTTGAGGAGAAAAAGGAGCTGCTTGCCAAGACGGAAAACGAGCTCAAAATCTTGCTTTTGCCGGTTGACCCCAACGACGAAAAGAACGTTATTGTCGAGATCCGCGGCGGTGCGGGTGGTGACGAGGCGGCTCTGTTTGCTTACGAGCTTATGCGTATGTACAAGATGTTCGCCGAGAAAAACCGCTGGCGAGTTGAGGATGTGGACATCAACCTTACCGAGCTTGGAGGCGTCAAGGAAGCAGTCTTTCAGATATATGGCGACAGCGTTTATCGTAAGATGAAGTACGAGAGCGGCGTGCATAGAGTTCAGCGCGTGCCCGACACCGAAACGCAGGGACGCATCCATACTTCGACTGTTACGGTTGCCGTGCTTCCCGAGGTCGAGGACGTCGTAGTCGAAATCAACGAAAAAGACCTTAAAATTGACACATATCGAAGCGGCGGTGCGGGCGGTCAGCACATTAATAAGACGGACAGCGCCGTGCGTATGACTCACTTGCCGACGGGAATAGTTGTAACTTGTCAGGACGAGCGCAGCCAGATTAAAAACAGAGAAAAGGCAATGCGCGTCCTCAAATCTAAACTGTACGACTTG
This sequence comes from Clostridiales bacterium, assembly GCA_022508465.1. Taxonomy (GTDB): domain Bacteria; phylum Bacillota; class Clostridia; order Christensenellales; family Pumilibacteraceae; genus CAG-552. Next base: position 1,712 of record JAFLVB010000052.1, on the reverse strand, counting down.
TATCAGTCAAAGGCGGAAAAAGAGTATGCCGAAAACCGTAAAAGTCAGGTAGGTACAGGCGACCGCAGCGAGCGCATAAGGACTTACAACTTCCCGCAGGGTAGAGTAACCGACCACCGAATATCAATGACCATATACAGCATAGAGACGTTTATGAACGGCGATATCGACGGAATGCTTGAAGCCTTACGCATAGCAGACCAAACGGCAAAACTCGAAAAAGAAGAATAATTTAAGTAAAAACCTTGGTTAATCCGAGGTTTTTTTTGTATCACATTCTATCTATGTCACGCATAAATAGATACAATGATAAACAAAAACTTAAATAAACTTAGCGAGCAGTATCTGTTTTCGGAAATTGGCAAGATAATTAAGAGTAGGCAAAACGTAATCAATCTAAGCGTTGGCGATGTCAAACTGCCACTTCCGAGCGCCGTAGTCGAGGCGGGCAAAAAGGCAGCCGAAGAGCTTAAATATAAGCAAACTTTTAGAGGTTATCCGCCCGAGACGGGCTACGACTTTTTTAAGAGAGCGGTTATTAGCTATTATAATTGTCGCGGCACGATTATAGACGAGTCCGAAGTGTTTGCCTCGGACGGAATAAAAAGCGATATGAGCTTGTTTTTGAATGTGATTGAGCAAGGCAAAGTGCTATTGCCGTCGCCATGTTATCCCGCATACATAGACGCCAATATTTTGCGAGGAAACGAGCTCGAGTTTTATGATGGTTTCCCGCCAAAAGCTCCGGATATAATAATAATCTGCTCGCCAGACAATCCGACTGGCAGAGCTATGAGCCGGATAGAGCTAACCGAGTGGGTGGCTTATGCGCGCAAAAATAACTCGCTCATTCTTTACGACGCCGCATATGAAGCGTTTATTACAAACGACGCGCCGAGGAGCATTTACGAAATTGATGGGGCGAGAGAGTGCGCCGTCGAATTTTGTTCGCTGTCCAAGACGGCAGGCTTTACTGGAGTAAGGTGCGGTTATACAATTGTTCCTAAAGAGTGTGGGCTAAACGCTGCTTGGCGTAGAGTAAAAAGCTGCCTTAGCAACGGAGTGTCGTACATAACTCAGCGTATGGCGGAGTGTGCTTTAACCGAGGCTTTAAGCGAGACGATGTCAAACGTAAAATACTATGCGGATAACGCCGCTATTATGGCGGAGGCGCTTAGCGGTGCCGAGTTTTCGGGCGGACAAAACTCGCCGTACATATGGCTCAAATGCGGCGACTCATACAAGGAGTTTTACAAGCTGCTTGACGAATTCGGCTTGGGAGTGACGCCGGGCATAGGGTTTGGACAGGGTGGCGAAGGGTATGTTCGTATAAACGCATTTTGCACTCGTGACGACGCAGTTACTGCCGCAGAGAGGTTAAAGCAATACAGCTCATTAAGGTAGCAATTTAGAAGCCGTCTGTAAAATTTTTCATAAAAAATTTTTGCCAAAACTGTTGCAATTTCGTTTGAGTTGTAGTATACTATAAGTAAGATAAATGCCTGCGGTGTGCGTGATGCAATTTATGGAACCACAGAACAAAAAAGGGATTGCACGTATCAGTACGGATGTCGGGCCTCAGAAATTTTTTCGGAAATCTTTTTAATCCGAAAAGCAGGGGATGACAGTAACTACTATCGGCTTGCCCACCTGCTGAAAAGCGGGTTCATTATGCCTCTCACGGCACAGGCGGGTTTTTCTTGAAAGCAACG
>JAFLVB010000051.1 GCA_022508465.1 Clostridiales bacterium | reverse complement strand
GTGTTTTTCATAATCAACCTCTCTTAATCTTGGTAAAAATATTATATGTGTTTTGCTCGGTAAGAAGCTCGATTTCCTCTTGACTTTTGCCGAGTACCTCGGCAATCTTCGCCGCCTGATATCTTACATATGCTGGATAGTTAAGTTTGCCCCTAAATGGCACGGGCGTAAGATACGGACAGTCGGTCTCGATGAGTATCCGATCGAGCGGTACTGCCTTGATGATTTCGGGGAACTTGACAGCGTTTTTAAACGTTATAGAGCCCGAAAACGATATATAGAACCCCATATCGACATATTTTAAGGCAGTCTCCTTAGAGCCCGAAAAGCAGTGCATCACCGCTCCGCCAGTAAGGCAATCCCTATGCTCCCTTATAAGCTTCTCCATATCCTCGTATGCGTCGCGGAGATGGAATACGGCAGGCAGACCTGTGCGCTTTACCGCATATAGCTGGCGGACAAGTGCCTCATTTTGCGTGTTACGGTCTACGTCGTCGTAAAAGTAATCAAGTCCGATTTCGCCAAACGCCACCGTCTTTTCGTGGGCGCAAAGGGCTACAAGCTCGTCTATTTGCTCATCTGTCAGCCCTTCGCAGTCAGACGGGTGAACGCCTACCGCACAGTAAAGGTCGTCATACGCCAAAGCAAGCTCGTGCGCTTTATATGACGAGGGAATATCGTACCCCACTACCACAATTTTGCTTAACCCGTCCTTACGCATGTCGCCCACTACGGCGGCTACATCGTACCTACAGTCGTTAAGATGAGCGTGCGAGTCGATCATTAGCAGACCTCGCTGCCGGGGATAACCTTGCGCTCGGGCGAAACAAGCACTACCTTGTCGCCGTCGGTGGCGCAAAGCACCATGCCCTCGCTTACTATGCCACGCAGCTTTGCGGGTTTAAGATTGGCTACAAGCACTACCTGCTTGCCCACCATTTCCTCGGGGGTGTAACTCTTAGCTATGCCGCTTACTACCGTGCGCGTTTCGTCGCCCACCTTTAATGTGAGTTTTAAGAGCTTGTCTGCCTTTTCCACCTTTTCGCAAGCGATAACTTCGGCTACTTTGAGTTGTGTATTAAAGAATTCGTCTATCGAAATTTCCTTCTTTACTTCTTCTGCCTTTTCTTCTTTCTTCTCTTCCACTTTCTTTTCCTCCGGCTTTTCCTCAATCGGAGCGCTTAGCTCCTCGAGTTCCTTCTTTATGTCAAGCCTCTTATACAAAACTTCGCCCTCGCCCACCTTAAAACATTGGGTGTCGCCGAACTTTATACCGTTTAAGCATTCGGGCGTGGCAATTCCTATATCCTTAAAAATCCTCTCTGCTCCGTTGGGAATAAACGGCAACAGATAGCCTGCTATAAGCCTTATGCCTTCGAGCAGGTTGTAAATAACTTCTTGCAGTTTTGCCGTTTCGCCCGCTTTGTTTAGCGCCCAAGGCGCAGTGAGGTCTATATACTTATTAGACGCAGATACGAATGCGAAGATTTCTTCAAGCGCCTCCGAGCACGAATACTTATTCATTGCCTTGTCTACTTTGGCAAAGAGCGCGTCTGCCATATCTGTGTAGTCACACTTCCACGCCGCCGGTTTACCTACCGTGCCGCCAAAGTATTGGTTTGCCATTGATACGGTGCGCTTTACAAGGTTGCCGAGGTCGTTGACGAGGTCGGCATTTATGCGTGTAAGGAACGCCTCATCGGTATATGTTCCGTCAGAGCCGAATGGGATTTCGCGCAGCAGATAATATCTGAGCGCGTCTATGCCATATCTGTCTGCAAGCACAAACGGATCTGCAGTATTGCCCTTGCTCTTGCTCATCTTGTCTCCGCCAAACAGCATCCAGCCGTGTCCGTACACCTTTTTGGGAGTGGGAAGACCGAGCGCCATAAGTATTGCCGGCCAAATTATTGTGTGGAATCTGACAATTTCCTTACCCACCATGTGCAGATCTGCCGGCCAGAAGTCCATATTTTCCTCGCCGTTGTTGTAGCCGAGCGCATTGACATAGTTGCTGAGCGCGTCCACCCAAACGTAAATCGAATGTTTGGGGTCGAAAGGCACGGGGATACCCCACTTGACCGAGGTACGCGATACCGCCAAGTCATTAAGGTCCGATAAGAAGTTGTTGACCATCTCGTTAACACGCGACTTGGGCTCTAAAAAGTCGGTCTCGGTGAGCAGCTTTTTAAGCGGCTCCTTGTACTTACTCAGTCTAAAGAAGTAGCTTTCTTCCTCTGCATCAATTACATCGCGGCCGCAGTCGGGACATTTGCCGTCTACAAGCTGACTTGGAGTCCAGAACGATTCGCACGGCGTGCAATATTTGCCCTTGTATGTCGCCTTGTATATGTCGCCCTGCTCGTACAGCTTGGTAAAAATGTCCTGCACGCTCTTTACATGATAGTCGTCTGTCGTGCGGATAAACTTGTCATACTTGATATCTAATAGCGCCCAAAGCCTCTTAATGTCGTCTACGAGCTCGTCCACAAACTGCTTAGGCGTTTTACCTGCGAGCGTTGCACGCTCCTCTATCTTTTGACCGTGCTCATCTGTACCTGTAAGATAAAAGACGTCGTAGCCGGTCAGTCTCTTGTATCTTGCTATGGCGTCGCAGCATACAGTCGTGTAGCTGTGACCTAAATGCCACTTTCCGCTCGGATAGTAGAGCGGAGTTGTAATATAAAACTTTTCCTTCTTAGCCATGATTTTACCCTCATTATAAATTCGATTATAAGTATAAACCAAAGTAAAAAAAAAGTCCATTCTTTTTGCCGACTTTTTTACATATACATAACTAAAAGGAGCAAAAATGAGTAAAATTTGGTTAATTATGCTGCTTTCCGCTATTAGCACCGCACTCGTACGCGACCCGTCGATTGCGGTTAGCGCTATGCTGACGGGGGCTAAGGATTCTGTTGAGCTCGCTATGGAACTCGTTGCCGTGTATGGAGTTTGGCTCGGTTTTTTCGCATTGTTGGACAAGACCGGCTTTGCTAACGTTATTGCCAAGCTGCTTAGACCGCTTATCAAATTTTTGTTTAAGGGCAGTAGCGAGGAAGCGCAAAAGTACATCTCTATGAATATGTCGGCTAATCTTATAGGGCTTGGCAACGCCGCTACACCTATGGGAATTAATGCGGTCAAGCTTTTGGGCGACGAAAAGGAGAGCGCCAACACAAACGTCATAATGCTTGTGGTGATTTCGGCGACAAGTCTGCAACTACTCCCCACCACCGTCATCAGTATGCGAGCGGCACACGGCTCGGCTAACGCCGCCGACTTTTTATTGCCGTGCATTATAGCGACGATAATCTCTACCGTGATAGGCATTGCGCTTGTCAAGTTTCTATCAAAGCTGTTTCCCGACGACCGGAGAAAATAATGACTGCCTACGTTGTTCCCGTATTATTTTTAATCGTACTTATCACGTCTCTTATTAAAAAGAAGGACGCATACTCGTATTTTATCGACGGTAGCCGTTCTGCTGTCGATCTGATGATAGGCGTCTTCCCGTATCTTATGACCATAATGATGTGTGTGGAGATATTTCGCCAGACAGGCGTAAGTGCCGCCGTATCGCGCTTTGTTTCGCCCGTATTCGAGGTTATGGGATTACCCGGGCAATTGACCGAATTAATCTTATTGCGCCCTTTAAGCGGCGCAGGCTCGCTTGCAATACTCGATAACATCTACGCTACATACGGCACAGATACTTTTGTAGGCAGATGTGCCTCTATTATCTACGGCTCGAGCGAAACGGTGTTTTATGTGAGTGCTATATATCTCTCGCAAAGCAAAACCAAAAAGCTGCGCTATGCCCTGCCAGTTGCGTTAGTTTCCACTCTGCTCGGCTGCATAATCGGCTGTGCACTTTTAAGGGTGCTGTAATTTGGATGTAGCAATTAAAATATCCTATTAAAAAAGAAATGGGCGTTTATGTCGCTCATTTCTTTTTACAATTATTATTCGGTTACTTTCTTTTTATGAGTTAATATTACGGTTAAGCATAATAGTGCCATTATGGACAAGAGCATAAGTCCGGTGCCGCCTACATCGCCTAATACTATCGTTCCGCAACCCGATTTTTTGTCCTCCCATTTTGCATAGAAGCTGACATCCCCTGTTATTCTTACTGAGCTTTGCGCCTTGATTGTGCACTCGGCATCATGATACCAGCCTCCGAAACTTTTATCTGACTCAGGCGCATCGGAAGATGATAATTTCGGCAATTCCATACTCTCGCCGTACTTTATGCTTTGAGTGCTATAAGCTTTCCCACCACTTATAAGTGTGACTGTATACGAACGCAAAACGGCTGTAAAGTTTGCCTTTATCGTAATATCCGAAGTCACCGTTTCGGGAGCGGAATCCCAGCCTGTAAACTCATAATAATACTGAGCAGTCTCCTCTCTTTGCGGATTAGACGGATAAGTCACTTTGCTACCATCGCGCACCCAGGTCTCTGCCATTACGGTGTCGTCATCATAAACAAAGGTTACTTTGCGAGCATTGCTCGGAAGCAATTTACCATTTTTTAAGGTAGTATAAATGGCATTGAGTGCCTCGCTGCTAAAACCAAGATTTGATGCAGACTGCAAGAATGCAAATGCAAAGTCTTCAAAGGTGGCAGTCGAGGTAAGATTGCATAGTGTAGCATACCACAACGCACCTATCCTCTCCTTGGTAAAATACTGAGGCATTTGCTCGTAAAGCAAATACTGAATATGCGAAATAATTGTACTATTAATATGAACACCGTTACTATCGCAATTATTACCATATGCACTATGAGAGTGGTTGATCGTGCAGACATACTTATCATCCATAGAATATCTATGATCTGCAGTACCGGTTTTGATTTTCATCGAACGCAAGGCAGGTTGGCCGTTTTGCATAACATCTTCGGCTATCATCCAAAACTCATCTTCGGACATGTCGTGTCCCTCTATAAGCGCTCCTAAAATATCCGAAATAGCTTCATTTAAAGCACCCGAATCTCCCTCGTATACCAAATCCACAAAATATTGAGTGATTATATGTTGATACTCATGTCCTATAACATCAAGCGCACGTCCCGGTTGATAAATATCTCCCTTCGCATTGCCGTCGCCGACAAGCACTCTTCCAAATTCACCATCGTATTGCCCTGCAAGATTTTCGTATTTGTCGCCATAATGTACAACTACAAAAATCGGAACTTCGTCATTCTCTTCGTAATTATTTAATATGTCGTCATTACGACCGTTAATGCCCTTTAAACTTACACCAATATTGTTTGCATCGGCATAAAAGTCGTAAGTCTTTACGACATTAAGATAAGTAGTGATAGCCAATGGCTCAAATTGTCCTGTCGAATTTTTAACGTTATAACCACCGCCATTTAGGGTGTTTTGCCCATCAAGAACATAAATATTTCTTAAGTCATCTCCAAGGTAATACATATCTTCTTCGGCAACATACTCAAGATTTACTTCAACTTCATTGCCTTCAACGTCTGTTTGCTTGGACATCAAATAAGATAAATTCGCAGCACACGATAAGAGCACTTCGCCAGACTCAGCCGAAACAAAATATCTAAGTCCGCCATTTGCATTAACAAGAATATCATATGCAAGCTCAGGTGAATGGTTATATGCATAAATCTTCTTTTCTGCCGAAAGAACTTCGGCTCCGCTATGTAACTGAGATACAATGCTTTTTGCCTCGCCTTCTGAAAGGTTGCCGCTTAGCGCGGGAATGGATAAATAATCACCCAACACCGAAAGCACTTTGCCTTCACTATCAACCGATACTGCCAATTCGCTACCGAAAATGTCATAACCGTTACTAATCTGAATAAACTTATATACCTTGCCGTAAGCAACATCCAAAGTCTTCTCAAGTCGATATTCCTCTTTAACGGCCTTTCCGTCCACCTTAAGATTCTCAAGCACCGAGTATGGGCCTGTAACATACGCTTCCTCCGCTTTAGGCGTTTGCGCAAGTGTAACACTTGGCTTAAAGATAACTCCAAGGCCCATAATTGTTACTAAAGCTACAACCATTAGCCTTATGCCAAAAAAATTTTTCATAACAGCCTCCATTGTTAAGACTAAACCTGTTATATAATAATTTATTTTTATAAGTGATTTATAACAATCAAATGAAAAACAACTAAATATTTTACGACATAATAAAAATGCCCATCCTTAAGGACAGGCATTTTACTTTAAATAAGCTTATTTATTTTCGCCGTTATTGGACTCTTTGTTAGCGTCGTTTTCCCAGAATTGACGACCTGCAACATGCTTAACCTTGATCCTGTTGTTAGCAATAAGATCGTCAGTTGTCATGTACGGATAATCCCAAACATAATCATTGGTGATAGCGTTGGGATTACGCTCAATGTCCTTATCGGCCATTACCATGTCGATAAATTCTTGCGCATACTTAAGCGAACGCTCGCTCTTGATCTTGAGCTTGGTCGGGATATCTGCATATCTTGCAACTTCGCTCACATCCTCGTGATGATACTTTTCGTCAAGAGTCTTAGGATCAAGTGCAACGTACATTATTATGCTCTTGCCTCTAACCTGCAACTTACAGATCTTGGTTCTACCCTTATTGAATGTATCATAGCGCCAGCTTATACGAGAATTAACCTTTTTGAACGAAAGAATGTAGTTCTTAAGTTCGTTATAATTATTTCTCGTCTCAAACGGAGCTTGGCTAAGACGTGCTGCAAAGCTACGGTTAAGTACGATTCTCGTATGAGGATCCATATCGGGAGCGAGATACAAAGAGGGAGTAAATGTGTCGTCTGCGGCAATAACTTCTTCTTCGTCATCGTCGTCGTCATCGTCGCCTTCGTCAGCAACGGTCTCTTCTACCGGCTCTTCTACTTGCTCGGGCTCCTCTTCGGGCTCTTCCTCGTTTTTCTTCAAAATTCTAAGTACAAGCAATATGATAGCTGCAATGAGGAGTAATACAAGGAGAACGATGAGAAGGATAAGCCACCAGCTGCCTACGGCTGCAGGAAGCGGATCAAGTCCGATTACTGCGAATACCGAGAATCCTTCGATCTCGAATACCATATAGTCGCCATCTCTCTTTACGCCTTCTACAAACTCTGTCGTGCCGTCATCCATAATGTGAAGCACAGCAAGACGATTTTCGCTATAACTTAAAAGGTCTGTGGGGATGGGCAATGTTACGCGGAACTTACCGTTACTATAGTTTTGCTTCTCGTTAGCAGCGTTGTTGAAGTGAATTTCGTAAGCAGCGCCAAACTTAGTCTTCATATCGGGATACTTCTCTTCGAGAAGCTTTCTGTAATCGCTAAGGTTAACACTTGTATTGGAAACAAATAAGGTGTCATCCTCACCTACTTTGCCGTCAAGGTCCTCAACGGTAATATCCGAGTGCTCATCCTTGAATGTCTTGCCTTTAGTCTGTTCTTCACCGCCTTGACCGTCTTCGATATCTTCGGGAGCTTCCCAAGTAAGAGTGATTACATATCTCAAACCATCTTTAGAAACACCGTCTACATTGTCGAATGTGTAGTTAGTTGCGTCATTTAAAGTGAATGTAACTGTAACTTTGTATGTGCCCTTCTTGGTTGCGGTAAGCGTACCCGATTTGGTCATTGTATACAAATCGTTAGCAGAAAACTCAACATCAACAACATATGCATTGTTTTCCTTAGTAGGCTTTGTAAGCGTTACAGTCGGAACTTGAACAGTAGCCTTATGGATCTCAAAAATAATTGCATCCGGTCTATTATCTAATTTATAATCAGACTCGATATCAATTATATAACGGCCTGCATTTTTGAGTTCTGTTACTTTGTTGCCGCGTACATTATTTTCATATGTATAGTAAACAACTTTAACGTCAGCTAATACGCTGTCAGACAATCCGTTAAGAGTAAATACCTTGCTCTTGCCGTCATATTTAATAGCTTCGTCTGCATTATAAGCCTCGCCATCAAGGTACCAAGCAGCACCTGTAAGATTAAGGTTGCCTGCTTTGATTGCGATTGTAGCAGAGAATGTAAATGTTGTCTTGGTAGTGCCGATAAGCTCATACAAATCGTTGTTGCCAACAAAAGTTACCGTAACGGTTACTTTGTAGTTGCCTACTGTTGTCTTAAGGATATCGGGACTTACAGTCTCATTTGCGCTCGATACAATAGTGTAAGTATAGTCGCTTACTGTAAAGATAGTATCGTTATCGTAACCTTCGGGAAGACCGATATAAGCAACCTTGGATGTTTCAAACTCGCCTACTACAAACTCATAAGCATTGTTAGCTGCATTCAACCACTTATTGGTAGGAGCATTAATCTTAGTCTTTTCGGGAGCTACCGGATCGGTAATAGACCAATGCAAAACCGCACCTACTACCAAATGAAGCTGGAAGTTCTCATTTATAACTGCGTCGCATGCATCTGCAATGGCAGTATAGTTGCCGATTTCTTTTGCCTTGAGGTCACCTTCATATTCAACCTTTTTAAGATCAAATATTCTGTCAAGTGCCATTGTTTGTGCAAATTCGGGAGACAAAATCTTGATTGTAGCAGATACGCTATATTCCTCTCCGGTGTACGGATGAGCTATCGATCTATTGTAGTTCCAAACAAACTCAATATCAAGTAATGCCTTCTCGATTTCCCAATCATATGTATATTCATGCTTTGTCTCACCATCGCTGAATATATAACCGTCCTTAACGGTAAGTGTAAGAGTTGCGGTGTATTTACCGGCATTTGTACCCGTTCTACCGTTATATGCAAATGTCTTGGTAACTGCCGCATTTACATCTCCAACGCCGGGGATAGCTATAATAGCGTCTACGGTGTAAGCAGAACCATTATAAGAAACTTTACCTGTGGAATTTCTTACTCCGTTGATAGTCCAGGATACATATTCGGTTATTTCCTGTACTTTAACGGATACGGTAAACTTTATAGATCTATATTCGCCTGTAAAGTCATCGGTAACAACTACTTCGTAAACATAATCACCAACTGCAAGGTTAGTCAAATTAAGAGTAGCTTCGGTCTCGCCGTCGATGATAGCGTCATTAAGATACCACTTATATGTATAGTTAGCATAATCTACGCCATCTTCCACAACAGCAAGCGTATGGCTCTCACCATATTTAGCTTCTAACTCGGTACCCTCTACTTCATCAACCATGCCGGTAAGGCTAAAGTCTGTTACAGCATAAAGTCTTGTGTCGCCTTCGAGCATTTCGGCAACATATTCTTCGGCACGTTTTTCATTGATCCAACCGAGGATCTCGTAGCCGTCTACATCTTTGCGGTTAGCAAAGAGCTCTACGTCTGCTCCTACGGGCAAAAATCCTGCTCTAACAGCCTCATCTTCCTCGTGGCCTAAAACATATTCTACCTTATAAACATTGGGTACTGTAGCATTTAAAGTGAGATTTACGGTATAAGACTTTTCTTCGTCATTGATAACTGCGGAAGCAGCCTTATCCAACAAATCCGCCCACTTGTCATAACCTCTATTATAAAGCTCCTCTATAGCTTTATCAAATATCTTTTCTACATCGATAGTATACTCGCCGTTATGGGAGAACTTGCCTTCTTCTTGATAGAAACCAAATAACTTAGCTTGTGCAACTTGCTCGGGGAGATATGTATAAAGCTTTTCTACATACTCCATAAACTTAAAGAATACATCGTCGTATTTATTTGTAGTCTTATCGAATCTTTCTTCAAAATTAGCTTTATACCAATCTAAGAATTCCGCATTGAAAATCAGGGGATAGACGGGCGTTGTCGACGATGAGGAATATTTTGCGTAGTTTCCGCCGATATTTTCGAAATCGCCTTCAACCTCGTTCTCCTCGCCGTTGCTTACAACGACGTGGTATACGCCGCTTTCGTGGTATAAACCGTCCTCAGCCTCTACGAATTTAATGTTGATGTGGTCACGGTTTAAAACGGTTTCGCTTGCCTTTGAAGCGTCTATATCCTTGTCGTCGGTTATTGCAACCTTGACTCCGTCCTCGCCTTCGGGGAAGAAGATAATATAGTTTACCGTCTTGCCGTCTTCGGTCTTGGAATACTGCTGTGATTCAAAGGTGATTATGAATTTCTCGAAAGGAAGGGCAAGCAAATCGGTGCCTCCCTCTTTTCTGTCCCTCTTGAAACCGATTTCCATATTGAAGAGACCGTGGTTGTACGAATTCAAATCCTTCATAACGACCTGATTGTCCCCTTCACCCTCGGTTGTCGTTTCGTAGTCGCCCTGATAC
>JAFLVB010000050.1 GCA_022508465.1 Clostridiales bacterium | reverse complement strand
GTAATCCGATGTATTATACCATAAAAAAGCCGACTGTGCAAACATTTTTAACGCACAATCGGTAAAATTTTGGGAAAATGTAAAATTTTAATACTTATGCATGCCTCGCCCCTTTGGGAGGGGCTCCGCCATAAGCGGTGGTGAAGGGTTTAGATTTTCCAATCATTATAAAGGCACAGAAAGGAATTGCTCCTTTCCGTGCCTTTAAAGTAGGTTTGTTATGAAAACATTGTTTAAGTCGAATTATTAAGCACTTATTTAGCCATTAGCACCATCATAGTACGTTACTCCACTATATTTTTCAGCAGATGTGAATTTATATCCGGAACCTCCAGAACCGCCTGCTGAATTTTTACCACCGTTTCCTCCTACAAAAGTAGTCGAATATTTTGTGCTTCTCGTAAATGAATTGATTTTTACGGGTGCGCCACCTGTACCGCCGCTAACTTCCTTAGACTTGCTTGTAGAACCTTGTCCACCCTCAATCCACACTCTTGCGTCCGTATTTACACTAAGAGACTTAGCCTCTAATCCCACGGCACCACTTATTGAGAGCTTATAATGCACACCTGCATTACCTCCATAAATATAAACACTCGCACGATAAATAACAACACCATTGGTACAACGAATACCACGACCGCCTTCGCCGCCAGTTTGTGTTACATATTCACCACTATCTCCTCCATTGCCACCATGAATTTCCACAGCATCGACGGAACTATTGTAAGTTTGCAATGTAATATTCTGACCACAACTTATTCCATCACCACCACGGCCACCTGTCGAGCTGATAGCGTTCCCACCATTGCCACCTTTAATATAAGCTGATGAGTTAATCAAAGTAAAATTAACCGTAGTAGCTGCGATAGCAGTGCCACCTGCGCCTCCACTAATAATTTGCGTTCGTGATAGAACCTCCGTTACCTCCCATAATTACAATATTAGCGTTATTCTCACCAAGTCCACCATAGCTCCCAGTTCCGGATGATCTCTCAACATAAAGGTCTGTGCAGTTTATACCAAATCCGCCATTGCGTGAAGTGTTAAGGAAACCATCCATACCACCACCCTTTATTTTGATATTGCTTCCATTTACAGAAATTAATCTTATTGACCCGGAACTGCGTATTGCACTCGCACACGTCTCTGTTAAAGTTGTACCATTTTTTGCGATAATTTCATTATTACCTTTAAAATAAATCGTTATTGTACCGGTACGACTGAAATCAAATACGTTATCCGTTGTTTTCGGCGTAGTAACAAAATCATCTAACACCAACGTAGTTAAAGAACTATTAGAAGTTACTTTAATGCCTAAGTTGTTATTGTCCTTACCTAAATAGAATCTCTTGCACTTATCGGGTAATGTTATTACTGTATTAGAATAAGCAGTTGTTATCTTTGCGTAAAGCATACCACCTTTAGCATTAGATAATTTATCAAATTCATCCAATGTCTTTGGGAGAGCATCGTTTAATGTTTCATCCAAATACCATCCACCAAATATTAAGGTACTATCAAGGACAGGATCCTTAAAAAGAGAACTTAAGCTCTTTTCTTCACTCTTCTCTTCACTACGTGATATTGTCTCCGTTATGTAATCACCATATCCAGAATAGTCTGCAGTAAAGCTATATTGAGACCAATGAGCATAAAGTGTTAGACCATTTGGAACATCCCATTTGCATATACTTTCTCCACTGCTATTTGTATATTGTTTTCCTCCGTTTTTCTCTGTAAACCAACCATCAAAATCATAGCCTGGGCGTGTTGGTACCACTAAATCAAAAACGTCATTATATGTAACATCTTTACTTGTCTGGCTTAATGGAACACCTCCATTTACATCCAAATATACTTTATATTGTTTAGGTTCTTTCTTTCCATAAAACTTTTTATCGCCGGTTTCCTCGTCACTAATTTCTGTTATAGGATTGCCGCTCAAGCCTTTATTATCATACCATCCACTAAATTCATAACCTACTGGATCATACTCTGCTAATTGCGTAGCTTTCCCTTTTACATACTCTTTTGGTTGAAGATCTATCGGTTCATCATCAACATAATATGTAATTTTATATGTTTCAAGTTTTTCCGCCGAGAAAATGATTTCTGAATTTTGATTTAATCCCGATAGAATAAAGTAACTATTGCCTAATGGCATTACTGAAGCTGTCCCGATTATATTACTGCTAATTTTAGTTTCATCATATCCATCAGCAACACTTATTGTTAAAGCTATAAAACCCATAGAATCTATTTGTAATTCTATGTCGTTATTATAAGTTACTTCTGCTGCTCCTGTTGCAGCTACCGTAATGCTTTTTATTCCGTTCCCAAATCTAATCCATAAACTATAAATCGCAGCAACTTGCAATGTATTAGATTCATTTGAAAAAGATTTAAGATTATCATAGCCATTATATGATAACTCCTCATTACATTCTGTATTACTTGTTTCTGCTTTTACTATGTTACTTCCATTCGTCATAAAAATGCCGAAACACAATAACAAAGCAAAAAGTATGGCACAGACGACAAAGCTTTTTCTTTTAGAATTTGTCACAGCAAATCCTCCTTTAATTTTGATATTTTACAATTTATACCAAAAGTAAGTAGATGTCAATATTACACCTTCAACTTGACACACTTTGTCAAAAGTTGACAATCATTGTCAATTTTCATAATATATATTTACTTTTAATGATTTATATAGTATAATGTAATATCGATCAAAAGTTATATACTTTTTATGAAGCTAATGGAGAGTTATTATGAAAAAAAGTTTACTGTTATTTGCTCTATTTATTATATCGTGTCTTTTATTATTTGGATGCGGATTAAATCAAGAGCCCCCTCCCAAAACCTTAACTGTAAATTATTTAGCGACCGAAGGCGGATATATTCAAGGTGAAGCCGAGCAAACAGTATTAAAAGAAGAAAGCACAACTACCGTTATTGCTATTGCAAACGAAGGTTACAAATTTGTCAAGTGGTCTGACAATGTTCTTACGCCGGAAAGAACAGACGAAAATATAACTGAAAATCTGACAATTACTGCTATATTTGAAAGAATCTCTTTTACCGTTATCTATCTGGCAGAGCAAGGCGGTAGCATTAACGGTAATAATTCTCAAACTGTGTATTACGGCAATAATGCTAATAGCGTTTTGGCTATACCGAACACGGGCTATAGATTTGTTAAGTGGTCGGATAATGTCCTTACGGCAGAGCGTAAAGATGAATTCATTACAGATAATATAACTGTCACCGCCATATTTGAAAAGCTCTCCTGTACTGTAAACTATTATGTTACAGAAGGTGGCTATATAGATGGCGAAGTGATTCAAACAGTCTTATATGGAGAATACGCATCCACGGTCACAGCTATCCCAAATGAAGATTTTAGATTCATTGCTTGGGATGACGGCTATACGGAAACACAAAGGACTGACAGGATTAACTCAGAATCTCAGACTTTTACCGCATTATTCGAACGAATAGGAAAAACCTTTATTTATGTCTATAACAATGCTATGGAAAATAATGATGAATCACACATTGTTTTATATTACGATTCCCTTTATGCCGCGAAATTCCCTACCCCTAAAAGAATAAATTCCACTTTTGAAGGTTGGTATCTCGAAAAGGACTTTATGACACAAGTTACAGATAAAAATGGCAAATTCCTTTTAGATGCTAAAATTTTCGACAGCGAGTCAGATAGCTTATATGCTAAGTTCAATATTATAGAAGAAGTAAACTACAAAATACTTATGGTTTATGTTACCGAGGTAGAGGGTACATTTGAAACAATTGATGGTAAGCAAATTTATGTGCACTATATTATGTCCGATTTAGAGAGGCAACTTGCTAAAACTACTACTATACAATTTGCCAAATTGCTGAATGAGATGTTTGCCGGACTTGTAAACTTCGAAGTTGATGAATATTTTACCACGCAAACTATATGTGTTGAAGATTTTCGTCGAGGATATATTAGCGATAATTATGGGACTAGAAGATATGATTATATTTTAAATGCCGATAGAATACCGGAATTAAGTAAAGAATATCTTGATAATTATCGTAGCGTTATTACTTCATCATCATTTGAAACGTATGGAAATTATTATGAGCTATATGCAGGATCTGGGACCGGTACTTTTAAATTCGCAAATGTTGCTTGGGATGCTACGATAGGATTGTATCTTAATGAAGATAGCCCACTTAATTTTCCATTAGAAGATATAATCGATTCCAATAATCCAAATTATGACATCGCTTGGAAATCCAATATAATCTCAACTTACATTCACGAATTTGCTCATACTGTAGAACAAGGTATGCCAGGGCTAACCTTGAGTTATCATGATGCATTATTCTATTATAACGGCGCTATTTCCCCTATCATGGGAATCGATACAACAAGATTATATCTATTAAAACAATTCCAACCCGAAGAGAATGGTGAGAAATATGGTATTCCATATGATTTTTGGCGAGACGAATTTTATCTTAATGTGACCTTTACTGCAAGTGAGGGTGGTAAAATAATCGGCAATCTTAATCAAAAAGTCAAGATAGGTAGAGATTCCGAAACTGTAATTGCAGTCCCGGATTTTGGATATAAATTTGTTGGATGGAAACGAGCAGATGGTACAACAATAGAATATAAAGAGGCTGAATTAACAATCACCAAAGTTCTCCATATAAATTTCGAATATGTCGCAATTTTCGAGGAAATAACTCAAGCAATAACCTATGTCGGCATAATAGACAATACCGTCGATCCTGATTATGTTGCAGGTGGCAAAGTAAGTTTAAAAGACTTTTTAGAAACCGGACTATGGGTACCACAAAAAGATGGCTACGAGTTTGAAGGTTGGTATTTTAACTACAACTTTACACAACCTTTTGGAGATAAATATGGCAATGTCACCGAAGATGATTATAAGATATTCGATAAAGAGCAGTTTGGAAACTCCATTATTTTATATGGCAAGTTTACTAAAAAGGAATAGCATTAATATTAAGGAGGATAGTCGAACGACTATCCCCTTTTTTACTTAACATATAAATTTACTTATGGAAACAAATACATATAAAATAAATCCTATTTTATTTTTAATGTTTCTATTTCTCTCGATAGATACACTTCAAAAATTTGTAAATATTGCCGACGATACCTATAATAAGTGCTTTTGCAATAACCGAGTTTATCACAAGTTTGAAGGTTTAATTCTTTTGTGACAAACATCTGCTCTATCATAGCCGTGTGATTTGTTTTATGTACAAAATCGTAAGAATTGAAATGATTTATAAAATCTTTGATAGCCGGTTCTATTGCGTCATAATTAATAACAGTTCTCATGCTTTCATTCCTCTTATCGAAAAATGAAGTCAAAACAAATTCTAAAAAATGTTCCTTAAATTCACATTCAATGGATTTCATTATTTTTCTCCCGTATATTTATGACAAACTCTTTATGCTTTTAGTAAGAAATCGATTTAACATCACGGATGATAATACAAAAAGCAGTATTCGTCAAGCTACTTAATGTAACATTTTGTCACCTTTTAGTTGCTTTTTTTAAAACAGACCTACGTCCCCCCACTAATTTTAAAAAATTTTTTCTCCCACGGCAATTTTAAATTGCTTAATAGAAAAAGCAAGGGCATTTCTACCCTTGCTTTTGGTTATATTTACTTTTGTCTTATTTATCTTCGCAACCGCAATGGCAATGACCTTCGTGGTCATGCTCGTGTTCGCAGTCGCAATCGTCACAATCGCAATCGTCGTCGCAGCACCCGCACTCTTCGGCAGTCCTAAGATACTCATCAAACACCTTTTGCATAAGCTCCTCGTCCTCTACGGGAACAATAAGCTGAGTTTCGTCGTCTTGATCCTCGAGCTTGCAGATTATAACTTCGTCATCGCCAATGCCCTCAACCTCTTCTGCCGGCGAAAGCAATACGTAAAACTCCTCCTCGAACTCAACGCAAGCAACTTCCACAAACTTGATGGGGTTGCCCTGCTCGTCCTGAAGAGTTATAATGTCTTCTTCTTCAAAAATTTCGCAATTTTCATTTTCCATAATTCTTTACTCCTTGTTATGTTTTATTTTGTCCAAATAGGTCTGTAATATAATCTGCGCCGAAATGGTGTCCACGACTTTTTTACGTTTGTCCCATCTCATTTCCGCCTCGTCCAGCACCCTCTCGGCACTGACAGTCGTAAGGCGCTCGTCCATAAACTCGACCTCGAGTCCGCTCACTTTGCTTAGCACCGAGCCGAGTTTGCGCGTCTTTTCGGCACGTTCGCCCTCGCTCCCATCCATGTTGAGCGGTAACCCGAGTACGATAAGTTCTGCACCCAGTTCTATGGCTTTGCGGCTGAGTTCGTCCACATCGCCACGCATACCCACAGATTTTATTGTGCCTACCGGCGAGGCAATTATACCGAGTTTGTCGCTGACGGCAAGCCCTATCCTGCTGTCGCCATAGTCCACCGCCAATATTCGCATAACTACCTCCGTCAAGTATTATACCATAAAATCCGGCTTTTGCACAAGAAAAAAAGGATAATTTTGTAAAATTATAATAATTTCACAAATTTATAATTTTAGTACCTATTGCCAAAAAAGCATTGACAGCTATTGTATATTTTGCTAAAATAAATCTATGATTTATCTAAAATAGATAAATGCGCTATTTTTTATCTTTAAATAAAAAACAGAGAGGTTTGTAATGAACAAAAGCTGCGTAGGCACCGAATTAGATACTTTTATTGAGAAGTCTATGGTCGAGACCTTTTTCAGAATCTTTAGAGTCAACATCAACACAGGTGAATTTGAGGTATATAGAGACAACGGACTCTTAGGCGACGCCGTAAAAGACATTCCCGATATTTATGCATATATGCAAAGGCTCATAGACGATAAGATCATATCTCCAGAATATGCGGCGGCTTGCAAGAGATTTACAAACCCCGAATATATACGTAAAAGCATCTTCTCGGGAGAAAAACGTATTGTTCAGAGCTACAAAGCCAACTCAGTCGGAGGCATTAGATGGACCACATTTGCCATCATCGCAATGGAAGATTGCTCGCCCGAAAACCCGATAGTAATTTACACCTGGCGCGATTCGGAGGCAGAAGCAATTACGCTTCTTGACACCCTCCCCACCATCTCCTCGCTCTACGACAAGTTGATAAGAATCAATCTTTCCAACAACACGTTCGAGCCGGTGCTCGTAGACGCCGACGAACAAGAGCGTCTTGCCGGCGGTGTCATCAATATGTACGAATGGTGGGCAGGATACTCTAAAAACGGTAATATCGCTCCCGAAGATATGGGCGCTTTCAGCATGCTCACTAAAGCCGGCAGTCTGCAAAAGCACTTTGCACACGACCACACCCCGATAAGCTTCCGCTATCGCCGAAAGGTAAACGACGAGTTCCGCTGGGTGCAGCTCGAAATTGCTCCCAGCGTTGAGTACAGCGAAAACAATCAGGTAATGCTGCTCTCCCTTAAGGACGTACACAAGGAATATACCGATCAGCTGCGCCGTCATCAGGAGCTTGTCGACAGCATGCACCACGACGCGCTCACCAATCTTTACAACCGCTTCAAATACAATGAGGATATCGAAGCATATGCAAAAAGCAGCGATCCCCTCTTTACTTGTATGTATATCGATGTAAACGGTCTCCACGAGCTAAACAACACCCTCGGACATCAGAAGGGTGACGAAATGCTTTGCTGTATTGCCGACACTCTGCGTCAGTACTACCCTGATAAAAACGTTTATCGCATCGGCGGCGACGAGTTTGTCGTAATGAGCACAGAGCTCACTAAGCGCGAGGTAGAACTCGCCATTGTCAAGGTGCGACGTGACCTGCTTAAACACAACTATGAGATCTCGGTCGGTATTGCGTCCGGTGCTTGCGGAGATAAAGTTGAAAAGATAATTGCGGCAGCCGAGCACGAAATGCGTAACGACAAGGCTGCCTACTATCAACGTCACGGCGATCGCCGCAAAAACCGCCAGATGAACGAAGAACTTGAAAGGATGCTTATTGAAAAGCATGACACTCAGCGCTTCCTCGACCTCATTACGAGCCAGTTCTCTGGTGTATACTTTGTGGATCTTGATAACGATACCTCTCGTCACATCTACGACCTTAAAAAATTCTCGCAATATCTGGAAAACGCCAATAGCTCATTCAGCCAAGCTATGCGGCACTATATACAAAAGCATGTTAAGAGCGAATATCGTTATCTCTTTGATGATGTCCTCGACTATGACAAGCTCAGCGAAACACTACGCGATAAGCCTATGGTTGAACTTAGATTCCTAAATGCAGAAGGCTACCCTATTATCCTTCGCGTACTCGAAATCGAAAGACGCGAAAACTCCAAACCGGAAACTATATGGCTGATTTGGAAAAAATACGACGTCTAATAAAAACCCATTTTATAAATACGCAAAAGCCGCTTATGTGTACAAAGCGGCTTTTGTCATAAGTATTGATTTGATTACTGTTGTTGGTCTTGATGACTTTCGCCGCCGCAGCCGCAGTTACAATTACCGCTCATAGTCTGCTCGGCTTTAGACTTGATATCGTCGACCATCTTTTCGGCCTTGGGGCAGCATTTTACCAAAAACATACCGCCTACAAGGCCTAATCCTGCACCTAACATAAAAGCACTTCTAAGCATAATAACCTCCTTTTGCCATTATTATGCCTACGCAGCCCGCTTATTATGTAAAATAGCACAAACTGCTAAAAGTTGTTAATTCTTTTTGTTTTTGTACTCGGTGAGGTAGTTGTTGACAGCCTCTTTGATTGCCTCTTCGGCAAGCACCGAGCAATGAAGCTTTTGCGCGGGAAGTCCGCCAAGCTCGTCAACGACCTGCTTATTTGTGATTTTGAGTGCCTCCTCTACCGTCTTGCCCTTGATCATGGTGGTGGCAACCGACGAGGTCGCTATTGCAGCGGCGCAACCGAAGGTCTGAAAGCTGACATCTTCGATAACGTCGTTCTCGTTGATCTTCATAAAGATCTTCATAATATCGCCGCAAGTGGCGTTACCAACGGTACCTACGGCATTGGCGTCCTTCATTTCGCCGACGTTTTGCGGATTGGAAAACTCCTTAACTACTCTATCGTTATACATTATTTTTTACCTCCAATAAATTCTGCGTAAAGCGGCGACATATTGCGTATTTTGTTTACCGCTTTGATCAAATTGTCAAGCACATAGTCCACGTCCTCTTTGGTCGTGTCCTTGCCGAACGAAAATCTTATTGAGCCGTGAGCCTTCTCTATGGGCAGGCCTGTCGCGAGCAGAACGTGCGACGGTTCGAGCGAACCCGACGAGCAAGCAGAGCCCGACGAGCAAGCTATGCCGTTAAGGTCGAGAGTTAAAAGCAACGATTCGCCCTCTATAAACTCGAACGCAAAGTTGGCGTTTTGCGGCAATCTCTTTTCTCTATCACCGTTGTAAATGACATACGGGATGTTCTTTTCCACGCTCTCTACAAAGTAATCTCTAAGCTCTTTTATGTGCTTGTAATTTTTGTCAAGATTTATTATAGCATCTTCGAGCGCCTTGCTAAGTCCCACTACCGACGGAACATTGGTAGTTCCGCCGCGGCGAGTACGCTCCTGATGTCCGCCCGCTATTAGCTTATCCGGCTTGATTCCGCCCTTGACATACAGCACGCCTATGCCCTTTGGCCCGTAGAACTTATGTCCCGAAAAGGACATCATATCCACACCCAGGTCGTTAATATCCACGGGAATTGAGCCTATTGCCTGCACCGCGTCGGTATGGAATATCGCGCCGTGACGGTGAGCTATCTCGCAAAGCTCTTTTATGGGCTGAACAGCACCCATTTCGTTATTGGCGAGCATTATGCTTACAATCGAAGTTTGGTCGTCGATGACCTCTTCCAAATATTCGGGTCTGACTATGCCGCCATTGTCGCACGGCAGATATGTCACCTTGTAACCTTCCTGCTCGAGCTGCGCTGCCGAGGACATTATTGCGGCGTGTTCTATTTTTGACGTTATTATGTGCTTGCCCTTTGTCGCGTATGCTGCCGCGCCGCCTTTGAGCGCCCAGTTGTCCGCCTCGGTGCCGCCCGAAGTAAAGTAGATCTCGGTCGGTTTAACTCCCAAAAGGTCGGCGATCTTGCGCCTTGCCGTATCCACCGCATATGCGCCCTCGCGTCCGAACGAGTGCATGCTGTTAGCATTGCCGAATTGCTCGGTAAAGTACGGCGTCATCGCCTCGAGTACCGCCGGGGAAA
>JAFLVB010000005.1 GCA_022508465.1 Clostridiales bacterium | reverse complement strand
CTGTCTCTTAACTTCACTGACTTCCGTTAATTGACTTTGTTGTTGTTTGTGTTTTTATTCGCTTTGCTGTTTATTTGCCAATGTCCGTCGCCGTCCTTC
This sequence comes from Clostridiales bacterium, assembly GCA_022508465.1. Classification (GTDB taxonomy): domain Bacteria; phylum Bacillota; class Clostridia; order Christensenellales; family Pumilibacteraceae; genus CAG-552. Next base: position 49,112 of record JAFLVB010000005.1, on the reverse strand, counting down.
GCGGGACAGCTTGGTTATTCTACCACACCCCTTTTTATATGTCAACTGTTTTTATGCCTTTTTAGAAAAAAATTTAAATTTTTTTTGTCTTTTTCTTTACCCTAAAATTTGTCTACTCTAATTGACTATTTGCCGGTAAAATGCTAAACTATATATATGCGAATAGATAAATTTTTGAAAGTGTCACGTATCCTCAAGCGCCGCACCCTTGCCAACTCGGCTTGCGACGCTGACAAAGTCTTTGTCAACGGCAAAGCGGTCAAGCCTGCGTACAGGCTCAAGGTCGGCGACAAGGTTACCATTGAGTTCCTTAGCGGCAAATTGACCTTTATAGTAAAGGAGCTAAACGAAAAGGCGTCCAAAGAGGAGGCAAGCAAGCTGTATGAAATCGTTGAGGGTTAGTGCGGTTATTCTATGCGGCGGCAAAGGCGTGCGCTCCGGCAGTAAAAAGAACAAGGTGCTTTGCTACTTCGGCGTAAAGACCGCACTTGAATATTGTCTTGATGCCTTTACTCCCTTTTGCGATAATATTATAGTTGTTGCCGCGCAAAGTGACGAAGCTGAGATAATTGAAATCGTTAAGCCTTACGGCGCTAATGTTGTGCTCGGCGGCGACACTCGATTTAATAGCGTAAAGAACGGGCTTGCCGCGGCTCAAGGCGACATCGTGCTAATACACGACGCCGCTCGTCCTTTTGTCAGCGAGCAAACGATAATGGGATGCATTGAATCGGCTCGAGGCTTTGGCAGCGGAATTGCCGCAGTCAAGGTGACTGACACCGTTAAGCGCGTAAAGGACAATATTATAGTGTCCGAAATTAGCCGCGACGATCTATATAATATGCAAACGCCGCAAGCGTTTAGGCTCACCGAAATTAAAAAGGCATACGACGAAATTACCGGCGCATTTACCGACGATAGCGCGGTCTATGCCGCCGCCGGATTTACTCCGCGTATTGTACTAAGCTCGGTGGACAACAAAAAGATCACCGCCCCCGAGGATCTTATCTCCACCCCGCCATGCAACAAGATCGGGACGGGCGTTGACTTTCATACGTTTGCACCGAATAGGCGGCTTATTATAGGTGGCGTACATATTCCATATGAAAAGGGACTTATCGGCAACAGCGATGCAGACGTACTCACCCACGCCATTATGGATGCGCTATTATCTGCAATCGGCGAGCCGGATATAGGTGTACTCTTCCCTTGCACCGACGAATTTAAGGACGCTAATAGCATAGAGCTACTAAAAATAGTCACCGCCAAGGTAGAAAAAAGCGGTCATAAGATTATTAACATTTCGGCAACTATTATGGCCGAGGCTCCCAAGATGAAGAATCATATTCCGCTTATGCGAGTGGCGCTATCTAATGCTATGAATATAGCCGAGCACCAAGTAAATATATCCGCCACCACCACCGAAGGTCTCGGCATTATCGGCGAAGGCAAAGGCATAGCCTCCAGCGCCGTGTGCTTGTTGCAGTAGAATCAAGAAACTTAAAAAGTCGAGATTAACTCGACTTTTTTATTGCATTTGTGGATAATAAAATATCCTATTGTTAAACAAATCGGCATTTTTCTCATCAATATCTATTTGTGCCCATTCCTCTTGTGTTCCTATAAATGTAATACCTACTCCATCATAAGCCTCGAGCATTATATTTGCGCCTATGTGTTTTACGCCTTTATGTATAACCAAAAACTTAAGGCTCTTACAACGGCTAAAAGCACAATAACCAATATAAGCTACATTTTGCGGAATTTCTATACTCTGCAAAGATTCACAGTCACTAAATGCACAATCACCTATATATGTAACGCTATCGGGAATTACAATTTCCTCTAAGCTAAGGCACCCAACAAATGCAAAATCATCTATTCTTTCTATATTATTGCCGATAGTAACATTCTTTAGATTATCGCAACCGCTAAAAGTTCCAAAGCTTATAGATTTTATCCCCTTTCCTATAGTGACATTCGCAAGATTCTTGCAATCCCTAAACGCATGGCCGCTCATACCGATAACGCTATCCGGAATATCTATGCTTTGCAATAAATCACAGCCTGCAAAGGCATCAAAACCTATATATTGCACGCTTTGAGGAATCTGATACTTGGTTACGGTTCTGTCTACAAACAACAAATTTTCCTTATCATAGCTAAATATTGCAAATCCATCGCGATAAAAGCATCTATTTTCGGAATGAATCAAAATATTCTTTTCGCCCGTAAGTGCGTTATATATTTCTCCAAGTCCTCCGACAACATAATTGCCGCCAAAAGGGCCGACAGGATCACCATCCGGATAACCCGTTCCCCAGTTTACGCGACCTAACCCTTCGGTGTTTTTACCAAGCGTCAAAGTCGCAAGATATGAGCATCTATCAAAGGCATTATGAGCAATATCATGCGTTTCATCGGGAACAACATATTCTTTTCTGCTGTTTGCGGACGGATAAGCTATCAAGGTATACAGCGATTTTGTAAAAAGCACGCCATCCAAATCGCGGAAATATTTATTATTTTCGTCTACCTTGATATTTTCAAGAGTGTCCGCTCTCATAAACGCATTATCCTCTATAAATTTAACGCTCTCAGGAATTACGACTTCCTTAATATCCTCGAAAATGAATGGACTAGCATTGTTACCGAGCGATATTATAGAATACTTAATATTATTTAAAGTGACCGAGGCAGGAATTTCCACCTTGCCACTATCGACGACACTGCAAACCTGCGCCGCATTAAAGCCAACTACTTTTAATTCATATTTTCCGCTATCGAATTTATCGCCCACCCTTAAAACTCCATCAAAGTTAAAGTCCTCCGTGGAGACGTTGGGCAGATCGTAAAGAAAGTATACACCCTCGCCATTGGACTTATTAATCTTATGACTGTCCGAAAAGTATTCCGTTTTATCATAGTTCCAACCGTAATCCTGCATAACCGTATTGCTGTTTTTGTTAACGCAAAACCAGTTATATTTTATTCCCCATGTCCAATCGGGGTCATCGTCAAGTGTAAGATCGCACCAATACCATCTTCCATCCTCCAAACGCACAATGTTCCAGGCGTGCGCCCCGCCATATAGATCGCCTGTGACAAACACATTTTCCACTCCGGCATAGTTCAATAAAAGCTGAAATGCTTTGGCATAAGCCTCGCAAACGCCGCCTTGCTCGGTCAACACTCCTAAGATACTATGCGCCCAACTTGCGGTAGAAGGTTCGCCGCTTTCGTCATACGTATAGTCGATTGCCTGTATAATAGCATCATGCAAATACAGCGCAATGCGATACGCACTATCCCCTTTGCTTAATGCGGACATTAAGTCATTAACCTTATCATAGACAAGCTTGTTTGTCTCTTTTCGTGACGAGCCTAAAGCATATTCTTCATCGACAAGTACAGTCAGAAAATCACCGCCGACAGTTACCGAAACTGAATTGGACAGCCAATAATATAAAGGATTGTCGTCTTTGTAAGTCTTATATACCGCTACCGCGTCTTGAACGGAAAGTCCGAGCCTAGCAAAATTAAACTCGCTTAATTTATAATTTGCGCCAGCGGAAGCTTCGCTTGTATGGAACTCTCTTACCGCCCTGTCTATCTCTCTATATAGCTGTTGCCTATACTCACCATTTTGCATTGTGCCGAGATATTTGTATCCGTAAAAGCCGTTATATTTGTCTAAGCTGCTTACATTCAAATCGGCATAATATATTCTGCCACAAACGGAACAAACATCGCCGTCAGGCCGGTGCTGTGCGCTGACAGGCAAATTCTCGGTTTGAGTTACGTTACACAGCGTGCATGTGCGACTTCTACTGTGCTCCAGGCAGTTATTTACTATTTCATTCCATTCGCCGTATTTATGCTCTTCGGTCCGTATAACATTTCCACACTCGCATTTTTTACAATGTCCACCCTCGTAAAACCATATATCATAACTGCATATATGCTCGGAGTTTGGTGACTCAGGCAAATCGAATACGCAAGAAGAAAGGCAAATTGCCATTAACATGCTTAGTAGTATCATTGCGGATTTTTTCATAGCTCACTCCTTATGATGTAATTTTGCTGCTTCCTGCAGGCAAATCTTAATTGCATTTTAACATCAAAACTGCTAAATGTCTACCAAGTACAACTTGCATTTTGTCAAGTATTACTTGCAATTTATGGTTTTTGGGTTTATTTAACAAAAAAAGCCGATATGACTCGACTTTTATTTGCTTCAATCATCTATAAAATTTAGCAGTCTATTAAAATCCCCATTAGGATATTGGTTTATATCCTCATTGTTTTTGTTGATAATGCAGTCGGTTAGGAGGAACACTTGCATGCCCAGCTTAGCGGCGACCATATCCTCGGATACGTCGTTGCCCACCATTAATGCTTCCTCCGGTTTACAGCCTAACCTATCCAAAATCTCCTTATAGTAGCTAAGGTTGGGTTTACAATAACCGATGTTCTCGTATGTAGTGTAAAGCTCGAAGTCGGTCGGCTCAAGCCCAGCCCAGCGTATGCGCTGCTCAGTTGCAATCGCGGGAAATATCGGATTTGTGGCAAGGACTACCCTAACACCCTTATCTTTTAACTTATGCACAACCTCGGCGGCAAGTGGATTAAAGCCGCATACGGACCGCGCCAGAGAAAAGTCGTTACGATAAAACTCCTCAAACTTGTCCTTATCGCCATACACCTTATCGCCAAAAATCTCGGCAAATTTCTGCCAAAAGACTTCTTCGTTAAGTCGCTTTCCGTCATTAGCCACCATTGCACCGGCACCTGCCCATATGCCTTCAATGAGCTTTTGCGGGTCGTAACCATGCGGTGCAAGTTTGATAGCAAGATTTTTGAAATATGCTTTTACAAAATTATCCTGATCCATTGGCAACAAAGTGCCGTCCAAGTCAAACAATACCGTCTTAATCATTTAGCCTTCCTTATTTTGATACTCTACCTTTTTGCCTCTGAGCTCGTCCCTGCCCTTGAGCACTTCCTCGCTGATGGCAATGTCCTGCTTGCGATTTACCGCGCTGCCGTTGATGATAAGCTCAAAGGTGCAGCCAAGCGTCAACGCCGCCTGCTCGCACAGCACCAACCTCGACATATAAATCTGCATATACTCCATAGGCGAGCTGATTTCGTTCATATAAATAAAGAGGCGTATCACCTTTTGGTCTTTGTCTACCGTTATAAAGTTCTTTTTTATAGACAGATTGACCCTATCGTGAATATCGTTAAGGTCGTACTTGTCGCGTCTGACACGGCTTCGGTGAGCGTCGCTCTTGTCTGCAATAATTAGCGCGGCACACACAGGGTTGACGGGCACACCGATATCCTCCTCGTGATTACCTACCGCTCCGACAATGAGCGCAACCTCCTCGGGCGGCATACCCATTGTCCACAGTATGCGCGACGTCATAATAGCGCCCGTGATTCCGTGCTGACGGCGATTGACCGCATTGCCTATATCGTGCACCCAGCCTGCGATTGCGCCCAACTCGACAGTCCTGTCGTCGTAACCAAGCTCACGCAAAATCTCGCTCGTTGCACGGCTGACAAACGACACATGCCTTATGCCGTGCTCTGTATAACCCATAACTTCGAGGTTGTGATTTGCCGCATCGATGAGCGTGCGAATTTCCTCTTTCGACTTAACATCACTAAGCGTTACCGTCTTATTTTCCACTGCCACTCTCCTTGATATAAATATAGTCGGGGTCGGACGAAAAATCCTTGTTCTCGTCCACTATTCCGCCGAGCGCCTCTATGGCGTTGCGAATTTCGATATAATCTGCATATGCCGCGCTGTCCAACGCCCTGTATAGTATACCTACCGCGCGCTCGTCACCGTAACGAACAAAGTAGCTCGAGTACAGCGGCAAGTTGTCGCCGCTTGCAAACAGCTCGGTTAAGAGCTTATACACGCGCTCGTCTCGGCTTCCTTCGGAAAGGATTTCGGCAACGACCGTCTTGATTCTCATATCCGAATTTTCGGCTATTTCGAGCAGTCTGTCCCTAACGCTGTCGGGATCGAATTTTAACGCACTTATTATAAGCTCAAATAGGTCACTATCATCAGTACGAATGAGCATATCTGCAAATATGTCGAGCGGGGCTTTGTCGAGGTTACGCAAAATCTCGGCTGCACAATAGACAAGCGTCACGTCATCCTCGTAAAGTAACGGGATAAGTAGCTGTACGGGTGCGCGTTTTTCGACGTTTTCCATAATCGTAAGCGAGGGCGCACCGGTAAAGCACTCCTCTTTAAGCTCGGCTATAAGCTCGCTGTCACTCATATTGTTTAATACTTCGATTGGCGCAGCTCCGAGATCTTCGCTATACTTATTCAGCCATTCGAGATACACTTCATCGAGCTCGTCCTCGTGGACGTGCCCTTTACCGCGAATGTACTTAGTAAACAATCTGTCAAAATCGTACATTAGTCCCTCCCTTGTAGTCCGAGCATCTCACTCACCTTGTCAAAATCTGCCTGTTCGCAGTCGAAAAGCTCGAGGCATCTCTCCTTTATGCCGCCCTCCGTCATATAAAAGAGGTGTGTCGCCAATGCGTTTATGGGCAGCTGCTCTTTGCTTTCGTCGGTGCAAATCTCGTATTTTTCGTGTAAACGTTTAAACTCTCTGTTTAGTCTGCGTTCAAAGGTCAGTTCTATAACCGCAAGCGCGATAAACGCATAGTAGTATGCATATTTGAGGTTGTCGGGCGCAACGGGGTGCTTCACTTTGAGCGAGCGGAATATGTTGGATATAACGAACTTTACTTTTTTTGTTCTTTCGTCGCAAATTCGCCTTAGTAAAATTTGCTTTTTGACGATTGCCGGCGCAAACGGGTCGATCAGTATCTCGTTCATTAGATTGTCGTACTCGGGCATGCCTGTAACAAGCGCGCAGACCGCCGATTGCAAATACAGGTCGTCGTCGTTTTGGAGAAGCCACTTTATCTTTTTGATGCTTTCGGGCTGCGTTATGCTGTCGATATCCTCCAAAAACATCTGCTTTATATCTTTTGTCCAGTCGCGCTTTAGATAAAACATTTCGTCTGGCATTTTTATAGATTGACCCGAAAATATGCGCGAAGTGATTTCCTTTACAGCAATGTCGTTGGGATAAATAGAGCAAACTTTATTTGCGATTTTGAACGCCGAATGTTCGTCGCCCTTCCCCGCATAGATAGCGCTAAGACACATAAGCATTAGTTTGTCGTACGGTGCAAACTCGAGCTTACGCAAAATATACTTTTCGGCAAGGTCGGTGTTTTTGTAATTGGCTAAACACAGCGCGACCTTTGTCACCTCGTCCTCTTGTTTCGGGTTTAATGCGTCAAGTTTTGCTATCCACTCTTCTGCGTTAGCCTTGTCGCCAAGCGAGTCGTAGACCATTATTTTGAGTATATGGGTGCCCAAATGATCGGGATTGACGCTGAGCGCCTCGTCGGCAAGCGCCATTGCCTCTGTGGTGTTCGCCTTGTCCATTGCGAGCGAAGCTCTTGCAAGCAGCGCGTCGCAATATTGATATGACTCCCTATTTATACTTTCAAGCAGTTCTTTAGCGCCGTCTATATTGCCGCTTTCGAGCAAAGAAACCGCCTCGTCCATGACTTCGCTTTTGTCCTTTTTGTCATGAACGGTGAGCGGCGGATATTCCGGCTCGTAATCAACGCCGAAGTCATCAAACTCTTCGCCATCTTGTCCCAAAACACAATGCAAATAGTAAAAAGCGGCATCCTCGTCAATATCTTTGTAGCAAACAATCAAGCCCTCGAGCGCGTCTTTGTTGTACCGGTCGGCGGCATAAGCGGTCATATAATGCTTTATGGCCTCGCGCGGAAGCCCCATGGCGGCATATGTGTCCCCGATACAAACGTCGATATCGGAGTCATTCCTACTATTACGCTCCAAAAAATAATAATGAAGCGCAGATTCGTACTCGCCCTTTTCCGCCATTTTATCGGCAGCGATCATATAATCAAAGCTGATTTTCGCCATTTAGCCTCCTGCCTTCTCCGCCACAAAGTAAATTCTATCCATTTTATCCGTCTTTTTGACCTTAAAGCCGCACTCTGTAAGTGCATCCTCTATGTCCTTACTCTTATGAATATATTGCGTCTGAACGTCCACGGCCTTTTTATACAAACCGTGAACTTCGGGGATGAAAAATGTAAGCGCCATTTCGACGCGATTGCCTCTTAAATTATTTTCCCAAATATAAGTTATGTCATTACGAGTCTCGGTGTATACGTTATTGCCGAGTACGTTTTTGAGCTTATGTTCGCTACTTATATCAAAGACGAGCACTCCGCCCTCTTTAAGATTGTCATATGCCGCCTTAAAGAACTTGCTTGGACTGTGCAAATAGTTGACAACGTCGCACATTGCGGTGATAAACTCCGCCTTAAAGCTGAGTTTTAGCGCCTCCGCCTTTTGCAAAACGGTAGGGATTCTTAACCCCATCCGCATAAATTTGTCCGACGCGATACGCAGCATATCGGCCGATGCGTCTATTGCTACTATGTCGTGCTCGGCGCTAAGCGCTATCGAAACCGCTCCGCTGCCGCAACCTACATCCGCCCCTCTACCCTTGCCTTTAACAGCATCGACTGCGAACTTTATCCATTCGCCGTCGTCCATAAAAAGGTCGTAATACTGTGCTATAACCTCGTACATTACTTAGCTCTACGTCTATTCTTCTTTTGCGGCTTGTCTTTTTCGATACAAGCGGTAAACACCATACCGTATACATAGTGGCTGAAAATCGTCCAAATGCACACAATGTACGAGAATCCGAGCATTGCGCAAACCATAATAACTATAAGCTGCAAAAAGTAAGATGAGCCCATAACCATTAATAATACTACCGGCACTAAGGAAAGTATAAAGATTATAAGATTTTGCAAGAAGAACGATACTGTAAGCCAAAACGCGTTCTTTATCATTTTAACAAGCGGCATATCGTAGAGAGCCGCCTGCGTCATAACGTACAGCGATACAACCACCACAAACGCCATCAGTATTGCCGAGAGCACTATGGCGATAATCTTAACGGCAAGCGCAAGTTCGGGATTGCCAAAGAAGTTAAGCGAAAGCTCAAACACGAAGAATATCAAGGCGTTGATAAATCCGAGCCACATATATGTGACCATATTGTTTTTTACGCCCTTAAAGAATGTTTTGCCCAGCTTAACGCTAAAGCCGAGCGACTCGTACTTAATTACGTTAAACGCGCCGGCAAGGCCTATGCAACCTATAACGATGCACGGGATAAGTAGCAGCGCCCTGAACATATTGTTTTGGAACATCAGTCCCGCATAAATCTCCTCGGCATCATTGACCACCGGATAGCCAAGCCCAAAGTTGGAGCTAAACGGCGTATACACCGAATAGTCAAAAGCGCGATATGCCGTGTAAAAAATCACCGCAAACGCAGGCAGACAGAACAAAAGCATAAGCCAGTTGGTTTTGCTCATTACGCCCATTTTGCCGAAGAACACGTTGCTGAACAGCTTAAACCGTCCACCCTCCTGATAGTTCTTCATAAGATATTCGTGGTTGCTTTCGTCCACCGAAAGCCTATCGATCAAATTCTTTGCCATAAGTAATCCTTATCAAAATATTACGGACAAAAATACTCCGTTTAATCATTATACTCTATTTTGCCGAGAATTTCAATTGTTTTAAGCCTCCAAATTATAAATTTATGATTTGGTCATTTTTTGACATTTTACAACATAAGCTAAAACGTCAAACATTTTGCGGAGGATATTATGAAAAAACAATTCTCGGTTGCCGTCGTCGGCGCAACAGGACTAGTCGGTCAAACTATGCTTAAAGTCTTACACGAAAGGAACTTTCCTGTATCCGACGTGATTTTATACGCATTTAATAGCGGCGAGGCTCACACTCCCTTTGGCACTAAGGAGGTGTACGAGCTTAGCGGAGCCAACATCTATCGTCGTCCGTGCGACTTTGCGCTCTTTGCCGTCAGCAACGAAGTGAGCATAAAATATGCTCAAATTTTTTCGACCATGGGCGCAATAGTCATTGACAACTCGTCGGCTTGGCGAATGGACGATAACGTCCCCCTCGTTATTCCCGAAGTCAACCCCTCGTCCGCTTTTATGCACAGCGGAATAATTGCCAACCCCAATTGCACGACTGCGCAAATCCTCACCGCCATGGCGCCCATCCACCGCGAGTTTGGTATTGTGCGTATGATAGTCAGCACCTATCAGTCTGTAAGCGGCGCGGGTGCGGCAGCCCTCGCCGACTTACAAAGCGGCGAATGTAATGTCTTTGACCTGCCTATCAAAAACAATCTTTTGCCAAAAATAGATACATATCATAGCGACGGCTACACCGGTGAAGAGCTCAAAATCGTCAATGAGACGCACAAAATCCTCTCTTCGCGAATAAAAGTAAATGCAACCAGCGTGCGCGTGCCTATAACCAATTGCCACGGCGCGACTGTCAACTTTAAGCTGACGAGGACGGCAAATCTTAGCGAGATAAGCGAGTGTCTTATGCAAGCTCCGTCTGTTAAACTACTCGATATTCCCACCCCGTTAGACGCCGTGGGACAAGACAATGTGCTTGTGGGGAGATTAAGGCGCGATGAGAGCGAAGAAAATTCGTTTTGCTTATGGACTGTTGCGGACAATCTGCGCAAAGGCGCGGCTACAAACGCGGTGCAGATAGCCGAACTGCTTATTTAACAAGTATTTAACGGAGGTTATTATGTCGATATTTTCAGGCACAGGCGTGGCACTCGCCACTCCGGCAAGCGACGACGAGATTTTATTTTCCGAAGTCGAAAAGCTCATCAGTTATGTTGTGAGCGGCGGTGCCGACGCACTCATAGCTCTCGGCACGACTGGCGAGGCAAGCACACTCAGCGATAACCAAAAAGAAAGCTTTGTGCGTTTTGTTCGCACCAAAACCGACCTTCCGCTTATTGTCGGCACAGGCGGCAACAACACCAAAGCTGTTACTAAAAACTGCCTTAGTGCCGAAAAATGGGGCGCAGATGCCTTTTTGGTGGTAACACCATTTTATAACAAATGCACGCAAGAAGGCGCTTTTGCTCACTATAAGTATATAGCCGAGCGTGTCTCTCACCCCATTATCGTATATAATGTTCCGGGCAGAACAGGATTTAATCTATTGCCGGAGACTATGGCGAAGATTGCAAAGCTCAAAAACGTTGTCGGTATAAAGGAGGCAAGCGGCAATATGGTGCAGATAGAACGCTGTCTGTCCATTGTCGAGGCCGATATATACAGCGGCGACGACGCGTTGACCGCTCCCGCCATGTGTATGGGCGCAAAGGGCGTTATTTCGGTTGCGGCAAACGTAGCCCCCGAGCTTGTAAGTCACATGACCAATATGGCGCTTAGCGGCAATCTGCTTAAAGCGGGCGCAATGCAACTAAAACTACTTCCGCTTATCGACGCGCTGTTTGCCGAGGTCAATCCCATCCCCGTGCGCGCAGCATTAAATATGCTCGGCATTGATATGGGCAATCCGAGACTACCCATGACAGAGCTAAGCGAAAGCAACAAGGCAATGCTAAAAAGCATTATGGAGGAGCTTAAACTGATATGATAAGAGTATTTATTTTCGGAATTTCGGGTAAAATGGGTCAAATATTAGCACATTCCCTGCCCGACGACTTTGTGATTTCGGGGTGCGCAAATTCATCGCGTATAGACGAAGCCCCCTCCGACGTCATAATCGACTTTTCGTCCGCTGCTGCGACTGCCAAAGTGACAGCGCTAAGTGACAAGCTCGGCTGCCCGCTCGTTATCGCAACAACAGGACAAAGCGCCGAGGACAACCGCTTGATAAAAGAGTGCGCCACGCACCACGCTGTATTAAAGTCGGGCAATATGAGTATAGGCATAAACCTTATGCTTAGTCTTTGCGCGTCACTCAAAGGCATAGGCAAATGCGAGATTATTGAGACACATCATGCCAAAAAGAAGGACGCTCCGTCGGGAACGGCGCTAATGCTAAAATCTGCCGCAGGTGCGCAAAAGATACATTCTCTGCGCCTCGGGAGCGTTGTCGGCGAGCACCAAGTAATTTTCGGTCTGGAAAACGAAACGATCACGCTTACCCACTCTGCCGCCGACCGCAGACTGTTTGCAGACGGGGCGATAAAGGCGGCACGGTGGCTTATAAATCAGCCGTATGGATTGTATTCGTTTAACGACTTTCTCAGTTCGGAAAAGCATCATTCGCTTTTCCACTCAGAAAGATAGGAGAAATTTATGGAAAAAGAAAAAAAGCCTCACGCATTTGAAGTAAATAACAGAGCTACCTGCTCTATGAGCGGTGTAGAAAAGGTCATTTCGTCGTCCGAAAACCATATCAGCATCGTGACGTCTTACGGCGGAATGGACATCAGCGGCAAAAAACTCAAAATAAATAAATTCGACTCCGACGACGGAAGTCTGTGCTTTGACGGCGAAATCGACTCCATCAAATATTCGGCGCCCAAAGTTCCGCTACTTAAGAGGTTGTTCAAATGATTGCCGAGCTTATTCTTTGCGCTTTCTGCTTCTTGATTGGCGGAATAAGTCGATTTTGCTTTGTTGGTCTCACCGCCGCCGAACGCCGAATTAAACTGAAAATTGTCACATTCTTTCTCGATTTTATATGGGGAGCCGCCACCGTCGCCGCCATTATGTGCATCATTTTTGTCTTTAATAACGGAATAACTATGCCGTATATGCTTATCGCGGCACTATTAGGATTTTCGATCACGGCGATATTCATATAACCCATTACATTTACGTTAAAAGAATGCGATTAATAATAACTATATAACCTTACATTTGTGGCTCAAATTTCATTTGACAAAATCCCAAATGTCCTATAAAATATATATGGTGGGTTCAAATGAAATCTATTTATACATATTACAAAGATAGGCTAATCGAAATAAGCGGCAGAAACCGCTGCATTTGTCTAAAAACACTTAACCGCAAAAACTGCTACGACCTCGGGCGACTTTTAAACTCGCCTGAGATCTTCGACGATTTTGTGTCCTTTCTTTTTACCGAGAAGAGGCGCAGCTTTGTCATAATCGACAAGGATAGCGGCGACAGAATTTTCCCCGAGCCGGCTTATACAGACGGACTCAGCGAAGCCGACGCCAAAAAGGTCAAGCAAAAAAACAATAAGCTTAAACGTGATGCGCTCGCAAAAGAGACGCAGGCTTTGCGCGTTATAGACAGAGAAATCAACGAGATCGAAAAGGAGACGGGCAGATACGAGCTGTTCGTCGGCTATCCGTTTGTTTCGGGCGTTGTTAAGGACGTCACTATCAAAGCGCCTATTCTACTCTTCCCCGTCAAAATCGAAATCGAGGACGAGTACACCGTTGTCCTTACAAAGAAGGCAGACGACAACATTTTATTAAACAAGGCGCTTGTTTACGCATACGCCAATGCCAAGCGTTTGCAGCTCGACGGGCTGGAAACCGAATATGCTTCTACAAGCCAACCCCCACTTAAAAACGGTATAAAGTCGATTATAGAATATCTAAAAAGCTTTAAGCTCAAGTTTGACATGCAGCCGTTTAAAAACGTGCTGCCATACGACAGAGTTGAGCCAAAGGGCGATCCTCAAGTACAAAATCTGTGCGTTATAGGCAGATATTCGCTTGCCAACTCGGTATACACGGACTACGCCGAGCTCGAAAAAAAGCGCCTTACAAACGAGGCAGTCGACCAGCTACTAAACGTCAAACCGTCTAAGCCGGTAAAAAAGAAAAAGCGCGAAAATACAGACCAGGTAATTTATCCCTCTCACTACTCCGACTTTGCCCAGAGCAAGGTAATATCTCAAATTTCTGAAAAAGGCAATATGGTCGTTTACGGTCCTCCGGGCACAGGTAAATCGCAGACCATTGTCAATATAATTTCCGACGCCGTGCTTAAAAATAAGCGCGTGCTCGTCGTTTCGCAAAAAAAGGCAGCGCTTGACGTTGTATTCAACCGCCTCGGCGAATTTAACGCTAAGGCTATGTACATCAACGACGCCGAAAAGGATAAGCGCTTCTTTTACGAAAGGTGCTTCGATAGGCACAAGAGCATTGTAAAAAGTCAGGACAGCCTTTTCGATATCGAAAATCTCGACGAGGCAATCGCCAAGCGCCAAAAGCAGCTTGAGGATATGTCGAATTTGCTCAACACCAAGACCGACTTCGGTCTCAGCCTGTCCGAGATGTATGCACAGTCGTACATGATAGGCAAAAACAGCTACGAGTATTCGATATATGTGCAAATGCTTGAAGATAAGCGTTTGCTTAAACTCAAGTATGACGAACTCTTAGAAGCTGTTATAAGCCTTAAAACGAGCGGCAAGTCGCAGATTTATTACGATTTTATCGAGGAACAAAAAAAGAATCCGACGATAGCGTATCTTAAAAAGGATATAAGCATACACACCCTATCACAAGCTAAGAGTAAACTAAGTGAGCTTGTAGGTGTCAAGCAGCCGCTTTTCGACAAAAACAAATACCCGTATGCCCGTCAAATACTTGCTTATCAGGGCGAATTCCGCAGCGAGGACTACTCCCCGCTTGTAAAGATGACGGCAAAGCTTCAGCACCCCAACGCGTACAAAGCACGCAACGCGTCATATGCTTTGTTCCCGCTCTTGCCGTTTACGATGCATAACACCTCCAAGATCGAGAACGAAATCAAGCAGAGCTTTGAAGTTACAAAGGCGGCAATCACCGAGTACCTCAAAAGCTATGAGTTCTTGACCGAAGTTTTGACGCCCGAGGGATACATCACCGTCGCCGACCACCTTGTAAGCGGCAACACGGCTATACTTAAAATGGTGCTTGTTGCGCTCGAAAACTATGTTGCTAACCGCGACTTTATGACGACGTTCGACAGCCTATCCAATGCGCAAAAGATAGTACTCGAATTTGCATACGCAAACGCACAAAGCGTAAGCAAGTATCACACCATTATAGACAATCTCCTCCTCGTAAGGATTTATCATGAGATCCTCGGCTATGAGGAAAAATACAAGAATGAGCTTGCAAAGCTGTCCGACTACGACGCCGTGCGCAAGGATATTTTGCGATTTAATGCGCAAAAGGCGCAGGAAGTTCGCCGCATAGCGCTTAAAAAGTTCGACAACGAATACTTAGATTACTTTGAGACTGCGCAAGACAGCAAAGACTACTTATATCAGATTTCCAAAAAGCAAAACTTCTGGCCGCTCCGCAAGACCGCCGAGGTTTACTGCGAATATCTGCTTAAACTATTCCCATGCTGGCTGCTTTCGCCCGAAAACGTTTCGCAAATACTGCCGCTTACAAAAAATCTTTTCGACATAATCCTCTTCGACGAGGCGTCGCAGATCTTTATCGAAAACACACTTCCGGCGGTTTATCGCGGCAAGCGCATAGTCGTTGCGGGTGATGCTAAGCAGCTTAGACCTACCGCCCTCTTTATGAAGCGCTATATGGGTGGCGATCCGGACGAGAGCGACTACTCGACGCAGGCGGCTTTGGAGGTGGAGAGTCTACTCGACCTTGCCGTTGCGAGATACGATAGCTGTAACCTCACCTATCACTACCGTAGTCAGTACGAGGAGCTCATAGACTTTTCGAGCAACGCATTCTATTCGGGCGAGTTGCAAGTTTCGCCCAACATCGACAAGAGCAAAAACCTCCGCCCCATTCAGCGCATTAAGGTGGACGGCAAATGGATTGACCGCCACAATGACGCAGAGGCGGAAAAGGTCGTCGAGCTTATCAAAAAGATTTTGCGCACCCGCAAAGAAAACGAGACGATCGGCGTCATAACCTTTAACGTCGAGCAGGAAAATGCAATAGAAGATATTATCGACAGAGAATGTTTCCGCGACGAACAGTTCAGAAGCAACATTATAAAAGAACGCTCCCGCAAGGAAAACGGCGAGGACGTCAGCATCTTTGTCAAAAATATCGAAAACGTGCAAGGTGACGAGCGCGACATCATAATCTTCTCCATAGGCTACGCGTATAACGAGGCAGGCAAAATGGTATCTAACTTCGGCTCGCTCAGCGTTGAAGGCGGCGAAAACCGACTTAATGTCTCCATCACCCGTGCCAAAAAGAAGATTTATGTCGTTACAAGTATAGAGCCCGAGGACCTAAAGACAGATACGGTCAAAAACCAAGGACCTAAGCTGTTTAAAAAATATCTCGAATATGTGCGCGCCGTTTCGGACGGAAATAAAAATGAGGCTCGCCTTATACTAAAAAGCTTGTCGGGAGTTATCGACCCGCCCCCACCACCGCTTGTTGCTCCTATCGAAATGCAGATAAAAGAGCAGCTCGAAAAGAAGGGTTACAAAGCCGAACTGGGACTGGGCAACTCCAAAGTCAAAATTTCGCTCGCCGTTTACGACACCGAGACCGAACGTTATCTTGTAGGTATTCAGACCGAGGCCGATGCCATCTCGTCCTCGACGTCGGTAATTGAGCGCGACGTGTATATCCCCGAATTTTTGGAGTCGCGCGGCTGGAACATTTTAAGGGTTTGGAATCGCGATTGGTGGTTGCACCCACAAAACGTCGTTTCCGAAATCATTGCCGCTGCTCAAAAGAGCCGCAAAGCCGATGAAGTAGCCGCGTCCAAAGCGCCAAAAGCTCGCAAGGATGACACCGCTAAAACAACAAAGGATGACAAGGTTGAGGCTGCCCCAAAAACAACAAAGAGCGAACCAAAGTCGGCTCCCAAAAAGAGCACAAAGACCGAAAAAACAACAAGCAAAAAGAAGACAACAAAGTCTTAAAGTAAACCTAAAGCCCGACTGCAAATAACAGTCGGGCTTTATATACGCAAAATAAAATGATAAATTGAAATTTATGGGTTGATATTGTGCGCCCGCATAAAAGGCTCCCCTTACTAAGGGGAGCTGTCACCGTTAGGTGACTGAGGGGATTGTTCTCTACTCACTCCGTTTTTCTATGAAACAATTTGCTTTATATAGTTATCTATATATTCGCATACTTCCTTAAATTGTTTGTTTATCATATTATTGGCTATTCTTATTACCGTTAATCCGTATTGTTCAATAAACTCAGTACGCTTTTCATCATATTCGACTCCCTTATCTTCAAAATGCTGAGAGCCATCTAATTCGATTATAAGCTTTGCTTCGGGACAATAAAAATCGGCAATATATTTATTGATAACAGCCTGCCTTCTGAATTTTACAGGATAAGACCTAAGGAAGTCATACCATAAATGCCGTTCTTCCTTCGTCATGTTCTTACGAAGCGATTTAGCATTTGCAATTAAATTTTTGTTATATTTGCGCTCCATTTATTACACATCCCCTCAGTCACTTCGTGACAGCTCCCCTTACTAAGGGGAGCCGTTAATCCCCTCAGTCACTTCGTGACAGCTCCCCTTAGCAAGGGGAGCCGTTAATCCCCTCAGGCGCTCCGCGCCAGCTCCCCTTACTAAGGGGAGCCGTTCTCCTCCTAAATTATTTGCAAAACAAAAAAAGCAACATAAAAGGACGACATTTGTAGTCGTCCTTTATTGTTAATTATTTTACACGTTCCATATATGTTCCGGTGCGGGTATCTACTCTGATCTTTTCGCCCTGGTTGACAAACAGCGGAATTTGGATACTTGTACCCGTCTCGAGCTTAGCCGGCTTGTTGCCTGCTTTGGACGTATCGCCCTGGATGCCCGGCTCGGTCTCAGCGATAACCAACTCAACAAAGTTGGGTGCTTCTACGCTGAACGCGCTGCCCTTGTAGAACTGTACGGTAGCCATCATCTCTTCCTTTATATACTTGAGTGCGTCTGCGCAAACATCGTAGTTTAAAGGAATCATCTCAAACGACTCCATATCCATGAAGTAATAAAGGTCGCCGTCATTGTACGAATACTGCATTTCCTTGCGCTCGATGTGAGCAAGCGGATACTTGTCCGACGGGTTAAATGTCTGCTCAAGAACCTGTCCTGTAATGACATTCTTGATCTTAGCCCTTACAAATGCTGCGCCTTTGCCCGGCTTTACGTGTTGGAAATCCACAATAACGTATACTTTACCATCTATTTCCAAGGTAATGCCTTTTCTGAAATCTCCTGCTTCTATCATAAAACTCCTCCTTAGAGATTTATATTTTTATCAAAATTAGTTAAGTTGAGTAGCCCGTCTTCTTTTACGACAGCAAAGTCCTCGATACGAACTCCACCAAGCCCCTCGACATATATGCCCGGCTCTATCGTAACTATCATATTGGGCTTTAGGATTACGTCCGACCCTGCCGCAAGACGCGGGAACTCGTGAATTTCAAGTCCTACGCCGTGACCGAGCGAGTGTCCGAACTCTTTGCCGTACCCGTGCGAAGTTATGTATTCGCGCGCAAACGAATCTGCCTCGTGTCCTGTGATGCCTGCCCTTATGCTGGCAAGAGCGTACTCCTGCGCCTCGAGGACGATCTTGTGGATCTTGGCGAGCTTCTCGTTAGGCTGACCTATGCAGAATGTTCGCGTCATATCCGAGCAATATCCGTCCACCTTTGCGCCCATATCGATAAGCACGAGTTCGTTCTTTTCGAGTTTGCGCTTGCTGCTCGTCTTGTGATGCGGTACGGCGCTGCCGTCACCAAACGCAACAATCGGCTCAAACGAATATGTCTCTGCCCCGAGAATCTGCATCTCGTATATAAGGTTGGCGGCAACTTCGCGCTCCGTTATGCCCGGCTTTATGAGCGGGACAACCTTAGTAAGCGCCTTTTGAGCAACTATCTGCGCGGCGGCGATCTTTTTGATCTCTTCCTCTGTCTTTATGGCGCGCATAGCCTCTATCAAGCCCGACGCCGGCACGAAGTGGAATGCGCCGCAAGCGTTACTGAGCTGAGTGAACTCATAGACCGAAAGCGACTTGTCCTCGAAACCTACCACCTCGGCATTGAGCCTTGTGAGCTCCGAGTTAATTGCATCGTAAAGTTGATTGCCCGAAGTGAGGATAACGTTCCAACCGTTTAGTGCCTTGCTGATATGTCCGATATAACGAAAATCGGTCAAAAATATTTTCTCGCCCTCGTGAAGTATTACGCAACCGAACGATGTTTCTTGTTTAGAAAAATAGTAGCGGTTTACGCCGGAGAGGACGACCAAAGTATCAATATTATTGTCGAACATTTTTCCTCCTGTTACTTTTTTAGGCAAAAAAGTAACCAAAAAACTTTTAAGTAAGCTCGTGCGAGCTATATCAGTTAACCTTTAAGAAAGGCGCCCCTTTAGAATACACATTTATATGAAGACTTTCTTTGTTAAAGGGGAGCTGGCACGAAGTGCATACTACGCTGCGCTCCGTGGCGTTCGCAATGCAATCATTGCTCGGCCGAGGAGGGGATTGTAGTGCCCGTGCAACTATAGTATATCATAAATTTTGGAATTAGTAAACCTTTTTATGACAGTTTTTCATAAATAATGCGTCTTCCGCCATTGTTCCGTCCGACTCGCACACTATATAAGGCGTTAAGCCGTACTCGTCGATGAGCTCGGCAAGCGGCAAATACTCGGGCCCGAACTTGTCGTCGGCAAAAGTGAGGTGCTTAATCTCGCCCGATGCTCCGTACATAATCTTGGAAAAATGTATGTGCATATTCCTTGTCTTAAAGTCGCCGAGTTTTTCAAATGTCAATTCGATTATGCGTCTATAATCGTCTTTTGTTTTAAGCCCGCCGCGCATATAGCTGTTGATATGCCCAAAGTCATAGCAAGGGATAAGCCTATCGTCCACAGTACAAAAGTCGATTATCTCCTCCACCGTGCCTATCTGCGCAAGTTTGCCCATCGTCTCTGCGGCGAGCAAAAATTCGCCTTTAAGTACGCTCATCATAGCGGCAATGTTGTCTTTGGCCCTTTTTACTGCCTCGGGGCGAGGCGACTTTCCGCAAGAAGCAGGGTGAAACACAACTCGATTGCCCCCCATCTTTTTTATCGCCTCTATCGACTTAACGATATACATAATAGACTTTTCAATCATCTCGGGATCGGGATTGGCAAAGTTGGTGTAGTACGGCGCATGCGCGCTTATCTCTATATCATACTTACTAAACGCTTCATTAATTTTAGCAGCTGTTGCGTCCGAAAGCGAAACGCCACGTCCAAACGAATATTCAAAGGCGTTGAGCCCTTTGGCGTGAAGCCACTCAGCCTCCTCGTATGTATGAGCATGCCCCTCGTCGTAAAACGATTGGGAATTTCCCGAAGGTCCTATCCTTAGCATAATGCCTCCTTTATGTCCTTTTGTATTTGCCTCATCAGCTCGTTGCCGTCCTTGAATTTTATTATGGGACGAAGATATTTTATAAATTTAATCGTTATTTCCTTGTCGTATAAATTGCCGTCAAAATTTATGAGCATAGTCTCGACAGACGTCGAATCTATATTAAAAGTCGGCTTGGCGCCTATGTTTGTGAGCGCCAAATAGTCGGCGTCACCTACCGATACTATCGTCTTGTAAACACCGTCCTTAGGCAAAAATCCGTTATGCTCGATGTTGGCGGTCGGATAGCCGAAGCCTGTCCCAACACCTCTGCCGTGCACTACTAAGCCGCGCATCGTGTATGGTGAACCGAGCAAGCTATTTGCGTGCTCCACCTCGCCGCAAGACAGTAGCTGCTTTATGTGCGAAGTGGAAACCTTTTTATTATCCACAGTATAAGGCGGCAAAATCTCGCAATAAATGTTGTTATGTCTGGCATAATCAGCTAAATGTGAGGCATTATATAGCGCATCTTTGCCAAAAGTATAGTCATAACCGCAAAAAAACGCTCCTATATCGTACTTAGCCGTCAATTCGTCAAGAAAGTTCTTACCGTCCATATTCATCACTTCCTCGCTGAATATGTCTGATATAATAAGGTCGGCTCCGGCATTTTTAAGCAAAATTTCTCTCTCTTTAAAGTTATAAAGCTGCTTTGAACCGAAGTACTCCCCTATATCATTGCTGAACGTATGCACGGCAGGAGTCAGTCCATGCGCTAAAGCATACTCCCTATTCCTTGCAATAAGCTGCCTATGCCCGATATGCACGCTATCGAAAAATCCCATCGCCAAAGAAATCTTCATTCTTCCCTCATATAAATCTCAATACTAAGAAGGCCTTTTTCGGCGACTCCTATCCCGAACATTTCGCCCTTGCAAAAGACGAGATATCTCCCGTCCTTTTCCACCTTTATCTTGCGACCGTTGGATATCTCTTTATAAACTTCGTCCGATAAATACAGCTTTTCTATCTCTGGCAAAGCATCCCCAACGGACAAGATTTTTTCGGGAGTCAGATCTTCTAAACGCACCGAATTATCCACTTTAAGCGCCCCGCATCGCGTCCTTTTTATCGCTGTCATAATTGCATATGTACCCAGCTTATGCGCAAGGTCACGACAAAGCGAACGTATGTAAGTTCCGCTCGAGCAATGCACTTTTACTATAATTTTATTGCCGCTATACTCTAATAGCTCAAACGCAAAAATCTCTATCTCGCAAGGCTTAAGCTCGATGCTTCCTCCGCTGCGAGCAATGTCATACGCCTTGCGCCCACCCACTTTTTTAGCGCTATATAAAGGCGGAACTTGTAGCTGCTTGCCCACAAATGTGCTTAGCTCGGCTTTGATTTCCGCCTCGGTAGGCATTCTGCCACCGCTAAACAAAACCTCGCCTTCACCGTCAAAAGTGTCGGTCTCCTCGCCGAAAGTAAACTCGGCTTCGTACACTTTGTCTTTAGATAGATAATAATCAAAAAGGCGCGTCGCTTTGCCCACGCCTAAAATCAGCACGCCTTCGCCCTGAGGGTCGAGCGTTCCCATATGCCCGACCGCCCTTGTATGCAACAATCTTTTCACCTTGACAACGGCGTCGCTGCTTGTTATTCCCTTTGGTTTGTATAGGTTGATAACGCCTGTCATACGTCCATTCCGTCCGTTATCGACTTGACTATCTTACTAAGTACGTCCTCATACATTCCCGAAGCAACACAGCCCGCCGCCTGAACATGTCCGCCGCCGCCAAAAACTGCAGCGCACTCGGCAACGTTAAAGCCCTTACTGCGAAAACTTATCTTGTACTTGTTTTCGGGCTGTTCGGTCATGCACACAGCAACCTTGACACAGCCTATATCCATTGCAAGGTCGATAAGCCCCTCGGTATCGGCGAGCAAGCACCCTGTTTCAACTAAATCGTTAGGCCTGATTGAAATAACGCATATCGAATTATCGCAAAAGAACTTCATAGACTTAATTGCTCGGCCTATAAGCTTTGTCTTATTGAGCGTATTGGAGCGATACAACAAAATGTTTAAGTTATACGCGTCCGCACCGCAAGCGAGCAGCTTTGACGCGGTATCATATACGTTTTGCGTGACATTGCTATGCATAAAATGTCCGGTATCTGTGGACAGTCCGATATAAAGATATGATGCTATAGTCTTGTCCACCAAGCCTTCGGGCAATAGAAGGTCTGCTAAAATCTCGCAAGTGCTCGATTTTTCGGGATAGACATAGTTGATCTCGGCAAAGTTGTTATTTGTGATATGGTGGTCGAACTGTATGCTTTTAGCCACTCTTTTAAGCTGCTTGATATATTTGCCCATCCTGAGATCGTCGCCGCAGTCAACTATAAGCAAAAGGTCATACGGCGAACCCGTATACTTATTAATCACATCAAAGTCTGGCAAAAACGCATAACGCTCGGGTATATCAGAGTCGTAAACGACGTCTGCCGTTTTACCTTCGTTGAGCGCGAGATGGTATAATGCAAGACCGGCACCCAGACAGTCTCCGTCCGGACGCATGTGACCTACAATCAATATTTTTTGAGCAGCTTTTATGCTATCAATCAGCTCCATTCTTTTTAAGTCCTTCGAGTATTGCATCTATTTTTTCGCCGTATTGCATAGAAGTATCGGGCAGAAAGTTAAGCTCCGGAACAGACCTAAGCTCTCTGTACTCATTCCTGAGTTCGCGTCTTATAAAACCTGCGCACTTTTTGAGCGCGGCAAGAGTTTCTTGCGGGTCTCCGCCGTAAAAGCTCACATAAACCTTTGCAGTTGCCATGTCGCGCGCGGTGTCAACCTCGAGTACGCTTATCATGGACGTAATCCTCGGGTCTTTGAGCCTGCGGATAATTTCCGAAATACTTTTTTGAAGTTCGCTATTTACTCTGTCTATTCTGAAATTCATTTATAAGTCCTTGTTTTATTAACGAAAGCAGTATCAAACTTGCTTAAAAGTTTTTTGAGTACTTTTTTTCAAAAAAGTACTACGCTTTGATTTCTTCTAAGATATAGGCTTCGAGTTCGTCGTTCTCTTTAATATCGTTAAAGCCGGCGATACAAATACCGCATTCGTAGCCTACGCCCACTTCCTTAACGTCATCCTTAAAGCGCTTGAGCGTTTCGATAACGCCGTCGTGTATCATCTCGCTGCCGCGGAACACCCTAACCTTAGCATTACGCTGCATCTTGCCGCTTAACACATAGCTACCTGCAACCATACCAACGCCTGTAATCTTGAACACGTTACGAACTTGCGCTCTACCGATATTAACCTCTTGATACTTAGGCTCGGCAAGGCCTTTGATTGTGCGCTCCATATCCTCGAGCGCCTCGTAAATAACGCGGTACAGTCTTACGTCCACGCCGTTCTGCTCGGCAAGCGCGCGCGACTCGTTGTCCGGTCTTACGTTAAAGCCTATAACAATCGCATTGGAAATATTAGCGAGCATAAGGTCGGATTTGTTGATTGCGCCTACGCCCGAATGTATTACGCGCACCTTGACGTCTTCGCCTTCAAGCTTAAGCAGCGACGCTTTGAGCGCCTCCACAGAGCCCTGAACATCCGCTTTAACGATAAGGTTAAACTCTTTGAGCTGACCTTCATTAAACTTGTTCATCATATCGTCAAAGGTTACTTTTTGTCCTTGATTAGCCTGCTCGTTCTTGAGCTTGGTGTTACGTTCCTCAATAACCTGTCTTGCAGTCTTTTCATCATTTACCACATAAATGGCATCGCCAGCCGACGGAACTTCGTTAAATCCGAGTACGGATACGGGCATGGACGGACCGGCTTCTTTAATATTACGCCCCTTGTCGTCTGTCATAGCGCGCACGCGTCCGAATGTCATACCAGACACAACGAAGTCGCCCACTTTGAGCGTACCGTTTTGCACGATGACGTTGGCAATAGGTCCTTTGCCCTTGTCGAGCTTTGCCTCGACAATCGAGCCCTTAGCATTGCGGTTGGGGTTAGCACGATAGTTGTTGTACTCTGCAACAAAGAGAATCATCTCAAGCAGCTTGTCTATGCCCTGACCTTGCTTAGCCGAAATGGGTACCATAATAGTATCGCCGCCCCATTCCTCTGTCACAAGCCCGTATTCGGTGAGCTGTTGCTTGATTCTATCTATATTAGCGCCTGGCTTATCTATCTTGTTGATAGCAACAATGACAGGCACGTCGGCAGCCTTGGCATGATTGATCGCCTCGATCGTCTGAGGCATTACGCCGTCGTCGGCTGCAACAATCAAGATTGCTATATCGGTAACCTTAGCACCGCGCGCACGCATTTCGGTAAATGCCTCGTGACCCGGGGTGTCGAGGAAGGTGATCTTCTCGCCCTTACAAACTACCGAGTACGCACCTATGTGCTGCGTGATTCCGCCCGCCTCGCCGGCAGCCACCGATGTCTTACGAATAGCGTCGAGTAGCGACGTCTTACCATGGTCGACGTGACCCATAACGGTAATAACGGGAGGACGCTTAACAAGATCTTCTTCCTTGTCTGCCTCCTCGTGAGCCTCCTCGAGCTGAGCCTCCATAGTCTTGTCGAGCTTGAGTTCGAGCTCCACGCCAAGCTCGTTAGCAACGAGTTCCATTGTCTGGAAGTCGACAACGCTGTTTATGTTTGTCATAATGCCAAGCACCATGAGCTGCTTGATAATTTCCTGCGCCGTTTTACCTATCTTTTCGCTCAAAATCTTAACTGTGAGGTTTTCGGTTGTAATTACAGCCTTTTCTATCTTTATCGGAGTAAATGTCTGTACGGTCTTGGGCTTTTTGTTCTTGAGCTTACGCGTACCCATGCGCTCCTCGCCCACGTCGTCCTGAATAAAGCCCTTGCGAATAAGCGTGCGCTTATTCATCGTCTTTTTGTCTTCGGGCTTGTGGTCCTTGCGCTTGTTGTCAAACGACTTGTTGCGCTCCTTTACGACAGGCAGCTCCATTTTTACCGGAGGAATCTTCATACCACCCGGCTTTTGCAAACGGGGTTGTTGAGTAGTCGGCTTGCCGTCGGGCTTGCGACCACCCTGCTGACGCGGCCCGCCTTGAGCATTTTTGCGCGGCTCTCTTACCGGCGGAACCGGCTTTGGCGGAGGAACTACAACGCCACGAACATAGCTCGGAACATTCTTTTTGGGCTGTTCGACAGGCTTTTCCGGCTGGACTGCCACTACGGGCTTCTCCTTTACTACTTGCTTGGGCGGTTCCTTCTCTTTTACGGGAGCAGGCGCGGGCGCCGTCTCCTTGATTACAGGCTGTTCCACCTTGCGCGCCTTTTCCCTTTCCTTTTCGGTGGCGCGGTAGGACGCAAGCATCTCGTCAATCTTACGCTTAATGTTTTTTACGTCCGCAATTAACGCATTAAATTCACTGCCTTGCGCTATCATGGCTTTAAGACGTTTGATATTTTCGTATCTAACGCCTTCTTTTTCATTTTGCGTGTTCTGATTTTGAGTAGTCAATTAAATTTCCTCCGACTTAATAAGTGAATAATCTTCTGTTATATATTGTATTATTGCTTCCGACATTTGCTTATTGGCAATGCCGATAACTTTGCAATTTCGCTTGTATACGATGTCCTCTAACCTACGATTCAGCGTCTCGATAAGCGGAACATTGTCACGCTTTGCAACCTTTTTGACCGCAGCTTTGGCGCGATCGCTGAGCGAAGAGCAGTAAACTATAAGATATCTTTTGCGGCTGCCCTCCTCGAGTTCGTCGAGACCGTAGATCAGCTTGTTCGCCTTGACAGCAAAGCCTATGAGCGTCGCGACCTTATCATTCATTTGCAGCCTCCTCGATTTGCCTATAAACCTCTGGCGAAACTTCGCACTTAAACGCACGGTTAAGGAGCTTAGCCTTACTCAGCTTTTTGAGACATTCTTCGCTATGGCACACATACGCACCCCTGCCCGCTGCCTTAAAGCTCGGGTCGAGTTTAATCTCCTCCGCACTTTTGACTATGCGAATAAGCTCGCGCTTGTCCTTCATCTGGCGACAAGCTATGCACATTCTGAGCGGCGCACTTTGCATTTAGTCAAGCTCTCCCATCTCTTCGGTTTCGGCCTCGGGTGCAACTTCTGCTACCTCCTCGGTTGGAGTAGCCCCCATATCGGCATACTGGCTCTTCATATAGTTGCTGTACGACTTAACGTCTATCTTCCAGCCGGTAAGACGAGCGGCAAGACGAGCGTTTTGTCCGTCCTTACCTATCGCAAGGCTGAGCATCTTGTCGTCAACCACAACTCTTGCCGAATGGTCGTCGTCGTTAACTTCCACCATGGCAACCTTAGCGGGGCTGAGCGCTCTTGCAATGAACTCGAGCGCGTCGCTGTGCCAGGGAATAATATCTATCTTCTCGCCGCCGAGCTCGGACACAATGGCATTGACACGCATACCGCGATTACCTACGCATGCGCCTACGGGGTCGATGTTGCCGTCCTCGCAGTAAACTGCCATCTTGGTCCTGTAACCCGCCTCGCGCACTATCGACTTGATAGTAACAAGACCGGCTGCGATCTCCGGAACTTCTATCTCGAACAGGCGCTTAACAAATCCCGCAACCGTACGGCTGACGGTGATCTGCGGTCCGCGCGGACCCGCCTTAATCTTCTTTACATAAACCTTGATTCTGTCACCCACGTTAAAGCGGTCGGACGGAGCCTGGTCTTGCGGCATAAGGAGAGCTTCGAGCTTGTTGATCTCGACATAGACGTTCTTACCGTCAATACGACGCACAACGCAGGTGATAAGCTCGCCTTCCTTTTGCGAAAGCTCGCCGTAAGCAAGTTCGCTTTCGACCTCTCTGAGCTTTTGCATAATGACTTGCTTAGCCGTCTGAGCGGCGATACGGCCAAAGTCCTTAGCAGTAACCTTTTCGGCAACCTTGTCGCCTAACTTATACCTTTTGTCTATAAGTCTTGCGTCCTCGAGGCTGATTTGAGTGTCGCTGTCCTCGACCTCTTCTACAACTTCGAGATATGCGATAATGTCGATAGTGTATTTTTCGGGGTCTAGCTTAACCTCTACCGCCTTTGCGTCGCCCGTATGCTTTTTGTACGCGATAACAAGCGCCGTTTCCAATGCCTCGATAAAAATTTCCTTTTTTATACGCTTTTCTTTTTCAAGATCCTCGAGCGCAAGAAAAAAGTCCTGACTTTTCATTAGATTGTTCCTCCTGCCTTATGCTTATTCAAATTTTACAAGCGGTCTGACATATGCCGCTTTAGCACATTCTATTACGACTTCCTTGTCGCCATCAAGAATGGTAAATGTAGTTTCGTTCTTTTCTTTTAACACACCCTCGTACACCTTTTTGCCCTTGAGCGGTGCGTACAGTTTGACTTCTACTTCCTCGCCGTAGTTGCGCTCGAAGTCGCGCTGGGTTTTGAATGGCCTATCCAGCCCCGGCGACGACACATTGAATGTGTACGGCTCGTCACCTGTCGGGTTGACTTCATCCAATATGGGGTCGAGCGCGCGGCTGACCTTTTCGCAGTCATCGAGGTCGACGCCGCCCGGCTTATGGATAAAGACGGTAAGCGTCATTTGTCCGTACTGCTTTTCGTACTCGACGTCCACAAGCTCGTAGCCAAGCTGCTCGAGGGCGGGTAAAACTGCATTTTTGGTTTGCTGAATTACGTTCATTTTGCTCCATAATGATTGAGAGCGAACCGCAAGGCTCACTCTCATCGTGCATTAATTACTAATGTATTATATCATAATTTTATGCTAAGCGCAACTGTTTTAGAGTAGATTTATCCAAATTATTGGATTTTTTGGGTGGTTTAAGCCTTAATTAAAAGAATTTAGAGTATCTTTCCACAAAACAAAGTTATTGCGTTTTACTGCAACAACTTTGCTTTTATGGTTTATTTTCCTTTATTATCTAATAAAGTTGGTTCCTTGCCTCTGTTCGATTTGCGGGAGGGGTTGTTTGCCGTCCTTTATGCTTTTTATTAGCCATGCCATATTATAGCCGATGGTGCGCATTGTCTGCAATCCTTCCGCGTCCTTAAGTACCTCCTCGGGGCAGTTGCCGTGGACGCCGTTCCAATACTGGGATGAGACTACAGGCATACGGCTGATTGTAAAGTATTTGTTTAGCCTATCAAAGGCAGCCGTTGTTCCGCTGCGCCTTGCGCTGACTATCGCCGCGCCCGGCTTAAACGCCACCAATCCACCGCCTGCATAGAACGCTCTGTCGAGCACTGCGCACAGCGCACCGTTCGGTCCGGCATAGTAGACGGGCGAGCCTATAACTATTCCTTCCGCCTCTTGCATAAGCGGAATCAGCTCATTGACAACGTCGTCGTTAAAAGCGCACTTATGTAGCTTTGCACAAGCGCCGCAATCAATGCAGCCGCGCACGGGCTTGGTGCCTATATGGAAAATGCGCGTTTTCACTCCTTGTCCCTCAAGAGCCTTTGCCACTTCGGTCAAAGCAGTATATGTACAGCCCTTTTCGTGAGGGCTACCGTTGATTAATAGCACTTTCATAGTTCACCTCTTTTAAATTTTATGGTCATATGTCCATAATTTAACTATTTTTGAGCCGCCAAATATTCGTTTGCGGAGTGTGCTGCGACATTGCCCTCGCCCACAGCCTTGGCGTACTGATACGGTCTACCCGTGCAATCGCCTGCGGCAAAACAGCCCTTTAGATTGGTTTTGCATGCACGGTCAACTGTTACATGTCCGTCTGCGGCTTGTAAACCTGCCACAAGAACAGAAGGCACAACGGCGGCTTTCAGCATAAATATGCCGTCTACGCTTAGCTCCTTATCCTTAAAAATCAACTTGTCTGCACGCTGGACGCCGTATATTTCGATAGGCATGTCCGTAATTATTTTTAAATTATCTGCGCTAATCTCTACATCTTTATACAGCGGACATAAGTTAACTTCCGCCGCCAAATCACAAAGATATTTTATTTCGTGTTCGAGCTCCTTAGACGTGCAAATAACGGCAATCTTCTTGCCCTTGTACAAAAATCCGTCGCACGTTGCGCAATAGCTGACGCCCCTACCCATAAATTCGAGCTCGCCTTTGATTGGCTTTACCGCGTCAACACCGATTGTAAGGATAACCGTCTTAGCCTCGAATATCTCTTGGTCACACAAGATGCCGTAATAGTCACCCATCCCACAAACAGCGGTGACTGTTTTTTCGGTAATTTCCAGCCCCATATCCTCAATTTGGGCTAAAAATGCCGCCTGCATCTCCATTCCCGTGACATTAGAAAGCCCTGGATAATTGCGTATCTTTTCGGCATTTTTAACCTTGGCGGACAGCCCCTTGTTGCCAAACCATATAATGTTTTTGCTCAACGCCTTGAGTGTAAGTGCGGCAGAAACGCCCGCAGGCCCGCTACCAATAATAGCACAATCGTACATAACTAACTCCCTATATATTATCTCTCGCCACGCAATTTATAATAACTATTTTTGTAGTATAGCATATTTTTTTACTTTAATCAAGAGGTTGTTTATATTAATTTATTCTTTACCCCCACCACCGCGCCGCTAACGCTTTGCGGAGCCTCCCTCTATAGTTTTTAGTCTGCCTTAATTTCCACGCAGAAGGGGTAGGCTTTGCATAAGGATAAGTTATCTGTAAATAGTTACTATCAAGAAAATAAGTTGCAATATCTCTATTACAACTTATTTATTAACCTTATTTCGGCGAAGGCCGACGCGTTGCGGGGTCCGGGACAATTGGTTAGGCAGCGTTTAAATGCGCACTTTGCTTGTATGTTATTGCTTATAAGCACGAAAAGTATTAACATTAAAACAGCCCCTCAGTCGCCTGCGGCGCCAGCTCCCCTTGCACAGGGGAGCCTAACATAAGGTTTAAAGTTTTTTGGTTACTTTTGATTGATTACTTAACACACAACCTGCACTACTAAGCTTTTTAATTTATTAAGCTATTCAGCTTAAAAGTTTTTTTGAGCGTTAATATTCACCCTCACCACCCGCAAGCGGGAGCCTCCCCCTCAAGGGGGAGGCCTACATAAGGTTTAAAGTTTTTTGGTTACTTTTTTTCAAAAAAGTAACAACTATCTTAAAATCTTATCCTCGTAGACCATTACTTTGGTTACTTCGGCACACTTAATGAGCGCTTTGCCGCCGTGAGTGCGTGACTCAATCTTAAAGTTGTCTGTGGGTACGCACATCAGATAGTCGCCGTCAAGCTCGAGCACCGGCTTGATCTGCTCTGTAATAATCCTTGCAAACATAAGCCTGCTGCCATTGGTCTTAAAGTCGATAATCTTTATACCCTTAGAATATCTGCCTATAACATCGAAGTCAGCCACCTTTACACGCTTAGCATAACCACGGTCGGTAATGATTGCGATCTCGCCCTTGCCTTCGCTCTGCGAGATGCACAGCACTTCGTCCTGATCACTCATCTTGATACCCTTGACACCTGCCGAAATTCTGCCTTGCGACGGAATGTCGTCTGTATCGCAGCGCAAACACATACCGCCGGCTGTGACAAACACGAGCGAGCTTCCTGGCACAACGCTCTCCATACCGATAACCTCGTCGCCCTCCTTGAGCTTGATTGCCTGATAAGCGTTTTTGAGCAACGTGTACTCGCTCCAAGGCGTGCGCTTTATCATACCGGCTTTGGTGTAGAAGTACACATCGCCTTGCGGAATATCACCCGGTAACGCATAAACCACCCTTTCGTCTGGTCCAAATTCCTTGATTATATCCTTGAGCGGCCCGCCGTTTTCGCGCCATCTGCTGTCGCGAATATCCTCCGCACTTACCTTGTAGCAGTTGCCGAGATTAGTAAACAGCATCAGTTTTTTGTCCGACTTGAGCGTGACAATCTGGTTGCATATCTCGTCGATAGTGCTGCTCTCGCCAAACTCCCTTGTCGCCATATTAAAGCTCTTATTAAGCATCTTTTTGATAGTATTGTTTTCGGAAATGGCAACAACATACTCGTCAGCAAGCTTGACTTCCTCTGCCTTTTCGATGGTGAACTTACTTAAATCGTCTATAATAAAGCTCTTGCGCACCTGTTTGAACTTGCGCTTTATCTCGGTAAGCTCATCTTTAATCGTTTCCATCTGAAGTTTTTTGCTCTGTAATATCTTGGTCAATTTATCTATGAGCTTGTGCAGCTCTTCGAGTTCTTGCTCGAGCTTGTATACTTCGAGTGCAGTCAATCTGCCGAGTCGCAAATCGATTATCGCTTGCACCTGCTTCTCGCTGAGGTCAAAGCGCTTGCGTAATCTGTCCTTTGCCTCGGTAGTGTTCTTGCTCGTCTTG
The DNA here is from genome assembly GCA_022508465.1 of Clostridiales bacterium. Taxonomy (GTDB): domain Bacteria; phylum Bacillota; class Clostridia; order Christensenellales; family Pumilibacteraceae; genus CAG-552. The sequence goes on along the minus strand of JAFLVB010000005.1, from coordinate 17,483 downwards.
ATAATCTGCACTACTTCGTCTATGTTTCTTACCGCAACTACCAAGCCCTCCAAAATATGAGCTCGCTCTTTTGCCTGCTCGAGCTCAAAGCGTGTACGCCTTATTATCAGAGCACGCTGATAATTGACATAGTACGCGATAATGTCAAGTAATCCCATTTGCTGCGGCTTGCCGTCGGCAATTGCTACCATGTTGATGCCGTACGAAACGTGCAGGTTGGTCGTCTTGAACAGTATCTCGAGTATCTTGTCTACGTCGCCGTCCTTTTTTACCTTGATTACGGCACGCATACCGTTTCTGTCAGACTCGTCGGTGATGTCGCTTATGTACGAGAGGACATCCTTCTTCTCCTCGCGAATCTTGAGAATACTTTCTAATAGTGCCGCCTTGTTGACCTGAAACGGTAATTCGTCTATGACAATGAGCCTCTTTTCACCCTCATTTTCAACGTGAATTTTGGCTCTGATTCCTATCTTGCCCTTGCCCGTCTCGTATGCCTTTTCAAGCTCGCCACGCACAATCACGCCGCCGGACGGGAAGTCGGGGCCCTTGATAATCTTCATCATATCTTCAAGCTTGATGCGCGGATTATCAATGTACGCGATTACGCCGTCAATCGCCTCGTTCAGGTTGTGCGGCGGAATGTTGGTGGCAAGTCCTACCGCTATACCCGTAGCGCCATTTACCAATAGGTTTGGGAACCTACCGGGCAAATAATCGGGCTCGGTAAGGCTGTCGTCGAAGTTGGGACGCCAGTTGACGGTGTCTTTTTCGAGGTCACGCATAAGCTCGAGCGCGAGCGGCGCAAGCCTTGCTTCGGTATACCTCATTGCCGCCGGACCGTCGCCGTCTATCGAGCCGAAATTTCCGTGTCCGTCTATAAGGACCGACCCCATGTTAAAGGGTTGAGCCATTCTGACCAGCGCGCCGTACACAGATGAGTCGCCGTGCGGGTGATATTTACCGAGGCAATCGCCGACGATACGCGCGCACTTTTTGTGCGGCTTGTCGGGGTTGATGCCAAGCTCCGCCATAGAGTACAGCACTCTGCGCTGAACGGGTTTAAGTCCGTCCTCGACACGCGGGAGCGCTCTATCCATAATGACGTACTCCGAATACGGAACCATCGAGTCGGTCATTACCTCTTCCATCGTTTTGTATAAAGTATTTGCGCTTTCCATGCTCCCTCCTATTCAACCTTAAAGTTGTCTTCGCGGTTAAAGTTGGCGTTTTCTATAATGAACGCCTTGCGTTGCTCTATTGCGTCGCCCATAAGCACCGACACGAGTCGCTCCGCCTCGGCGGCGTCGTCTATCGAGACTTGAATAAGCGTGCGGCGTTTGGGGTCCATTGTAGTCTCCCAAAGCTGCTCCGAATTCATCTCGCCCAAGCCCTTGTAACGCTGAATATCAAATCCTCTACCTACTTTGTTCTTTGCCTTTTCAAGCTCATCATCGTTGTAGGCGTACTCCACTATGTCCTTTTTGTATACCTTGTAAAGCGGTGGCATACCTATAAACACGTGCCCGCCCGTAATAAGCTCTTTCATATAACGGAAGAAGAATGTGAGCAATATCGCTCTTATATGTCCACCGTCTTGATCGGCATCGGAGAGAATTATGACCTTGTGGAAGTTGAGGTCGTCCTCGTTGTAATCGTCGCCTATTCCGCAACCGAGCGCCGAAATTATGGTGCGAATTTCCACATTTTCAAGCACCTGATCTATACGCTTCTTTTCGGCGTTGAGCGGTTTACCACGGAGTGGCAAAATCGCCTGATAGTGACGGTTACGCGCCTGCTTACAAGTTCCGCCCGCGCTATCACCCTCGACTATATAAAGCTCATTGTCGGCAGCTCGCCTACCCGTGCAATTGCTAAGTTTACCCACAAGATTGAAATTTTCGATACTGTTCTTTTGGCGCGTAATCTCTTTGGCTTTGCGAGCCTCCTCGCGAACCTTTGCCGCCATAATAGCCTTTTTGAGTATGGCATCGGCAATCGACTTATTGGATGCGTTATCGAAAAACTTGTTGAGCTCGCTTACAACCATATGCTCTATTGCAACCCTTGCATCGGGATTGCCGAGCTTGGTCTTGGTCTGACCCTCAAACTGCACGTTTTGCATCTTGATACTTAGTACTGCGGTGATGCCCTCTAAAAAGTCGTCGCCTTTAAGGTTTTCGTCTTTATCCTTAAGCACATTCATCTTGCGCGCAACGTCGTTCATCACCCTCGTAAGTCCGCTCTTAAAGCCTGTCTCGTGAGTACCACCCTCGGTGGTCGGTATGTTGTTTACATACGAGAAGATATTGTCCGTATAGCCGTCTGTGTACTGAAAGGCAAGCTCCATATCTATGTTATTTTCGCTGCCGGTAAGATATATCGGCTTTTTAAAGCAAGGCGTCTTTGTCTCGTTAAGGTCAAGCACAAAGTCCACTATACCGCCGTCATAGCAGTATTCCACCTTGATAGGCTCTTCGTAGTTGCGCTCGTCGGTGAGCGTTATATGCGCGCCCTTGTTCAAAAAGGCAAGCTCTTTTATTCTGCGTTTGATGGTGTCAAAGCTAAGCGCCACCGTTTCAAAGATACGCTTGTCCGGCTTAAAGCGAATAAATGTGCCGTGCTTGTTGGTCTTGACGCCTGTGTCGAAAAGCGAGTATTTTGGGATACCACCCTTAACCTTTCCGTCCACCTCTCGGCTCTCAAACTCCATTTTGTATGTTTTGCCGTTTTTGTAAACCTCGACGATAAGCCATTCGCTTAGTGCGTTTGTGACCGACGCGCCTACGCCGTGCAGTCCGCCCGAATGTGAGTAATTATCGTTGTCGAATTTACCGCCGGCGTGCAGCTGCGTAAATACAACTTCTACCGCGCTCACCCCGAGCTGCGGATGAATGTCGACGGGAATACCTCTGCCGTTGTCCTCTACCGAGACAGAGCCGTCGCTATAAAGCTTTATATCTATCGTATCGCCGTAGCCGTTAGTCACCTCGTCCATAGAGTTGTCCACGATCTCCCACAAAATGTGGTGCAGACCTTTGACGCCCGTAGTACCTATATACATACCGGGGCGAAGTCTGACGGCGTCCAAGCCTTCGAGAACTTTTATGTCTTTTGCATCGTAAGTTGCTCCCATTGTTTACCTCCTTTAGTTTATAATCCGTATTTTTGCCAATATAATTTATAATCCGGGTTTGCGCGAATCTCGTCGAGGGCATGCGCGTTTAACGTCAAAAACTGCATAACGTCTGCCGGCAATTCGCCTCTGCGCGCCGCTGCCAGAGTATAAAACTCGGCAATCTGCTCCTGCGATAGAGCCTTCTTTTTGCACAATATCCGTATCATTTTGATTTGCACTTCGGGAGTCGGCGGGCGGCAAGCGTCGGTTTCAACATCGTTGAGGTACGCTTTGGACACGCCTAAATCGGCGCGGAACTCGTCAAAGCCTATACCCCGCTCCTTGCGCAACTCGTATAAATAGCCGCCAAAGTTATTTTTGTTGTATTCCCTTTTAGCCATGCCTCTCCTAAAATACTCAGTCAGTAAGCTGACTTCCTTACATATTTTAACATAAAAAATTTTTTTAGTCAATTAAAAGTGTAGTGGCATAAAAAATATTGTCATTGTTTTTTATCTATGATATACTATACACGAAAATATAAGATACGGTATTTTGCGTCGCTTTTGAGCCTTAAGGCATGAAGTGACAAAGCAAATTTATCCCAACATTTAAAATGGAAGAAAACATAAAAACGACAAATAAAAAAGGAGTAAAGGACCTGACCATAGGCAATCCGTATTTGGTTATACTGACCTTCGCATTGCCCGTCTTTTTAAGTCAGCTTTTTCAGCAGCTGTATAATACTGCCGACTCATATATCGTCAGCAAATTCTTAGGCACAAACTCGCTCGGCGCAGTAAGCTCGTCGGGCACGCTGATATTTATGCTTGTCAGCTTTTTTACAGGCACGGCAATGGGCGCCGGCATAGTCATCTCCCGATACTTCGGCGCGAATGATGAGGAAAACGTACAAAAAGCCATACATACAAATATCGCCTTTGGGCTTGTCAGCGGCATAGCGCTCACAATAGTCGGAGTTTTACTTACACCCACCCTGCTTGTGTGGATGAACACCGATCCCGACATTTTGCCAGAGTCAATAGAATATTTTAGATATTACTTTTTAGGCATTACCGCTACGGTAATGTATAATATATGCCGAAGCATTATGAATGCGCTTGGCGACAGCAAACGCCCGCTTTACTATCTTATCTTTTCGTCGATACTCAACGTTTTGCTTGACCTTATGTTTGTGGGCTGGTTCCGTTGGGGAGTGTGGTCTGCTGCTGTGGCAACGGTCATTTCCCAATTTGCAAGTGTGGTTTTATGCTTTGTATATCTTCTCAAAAAAGGACACATATACACCGTCGAAATTAAAAAGATCAAATTTCACGGCGATATGCTTAAGGAAATTATAAAGTACGGCCTCCCCGCCGGTGTTCAGAACTCTGTGATAAGTCTTGCCAACGTTATAGTCCAATCGCAGATAAACACGTTTGGCAAATTCGCCACCACGGCATACGGCATACAAGGCAAAATAGAGGGATTTGGCTTCCTGCCGATCACGAGCTTTACTATGGCGCTTACAACGTTCATAAGCCAAAATCTCGGCGCAAAGAAGTACGACCGCGCCAAAAAAGGCGCTAAGTTCGGAATATTTGCAGGCGTTGTTGTTGCCGAAGTTATAGGCGTTATAATCTATCTTTTAGCACCACAGATGATAGGCATATTCGATAAAACTCCCGAAGTAGTGTACTTTGGTGTAAAGCATATGCGCACATTAACATTGTTCTACTGTTTGCTCGCTTATTCGCACTCCATTGCCGCCGTTTGTCGCGGATCCGGGCATAGCCTTACACCTATGATTATTATGCTGAGCGTTTGGTGCGTCTTCCGCGTGATATATATCGCCGTAGTTATGCTGTTTGCGCACGAGATAGCTTATATCTATTGGGCGTATCCTCTCACCTGGGCAATAAGCTCGGTTATATATCTGATTTACTACCTCTGCTCCAACTGGTTATATGGGTTTGAAAAAAAGAAAAAGATAGAACAGTAGTTGCGAGTCGAGCAGCAATATTGTGTTTTTGAAAGTAAGTTGTAATATCTATTTCAACTTACTTTTTTATTATTTATCCCTCACCACCGCGACGCAAAGCAAACTTTGACGTAGAGGTGTGGAGGTGTCTAAAATTTGGCTGCACTTCCGCATTATTTGCCTTAAAGCGAAATAAAATATAATAAGCGTATTCACTTAAGGAGGCAGTATGAAAAAAATCGTGTTGACGGGCGGCGGAACGGCGGGGCACGTTATGCCAAATATCGCACTTTTGCCGTATCTCAATAACTGCGAAATTCACTATATAGGCGGCAACGGTATCGAAAAGGAACTACTTAGCGGCTACAAAAATGTTACTTATCACGAAATCCCTTGCGTAAAATATATCCGCGGCGTAAGTATGAAAAACCTGCTTATTCCGTTTAAACTTATAAAATCGCTCTCGGCGGCACGCAAGATAATCAAGGAGATAAAGCCCGACGTCATATTTACAAAGGGCGGCTATGTGAGTTTACCCGTGGCACTATCTGCGGGCAAAATTCCCGTCATAACCCATGAGAGCGATATGAGCATGGGGCTTACAAACAAGCTCATACGCCGCAAATGCAAGTACGTCTGTACTGCCTTTGACGTTACTGCCACAGGCATAAAGAACGGCGTATATACCGGCGCGATTTTGCGCCGCGAACTGCGCACGGGCACACGCAAATCCTCCTCGCCCACCTTGCTTGTTATGGGCGGAAGTTTGGGCAGCGCCGCAATCAATAATTGCCTGTCTGAGTGTCTAAAAGACCTTACAAAAAAGTACAACGTTATCCATATAGTAGGCAAAGGCAACCTAAGCGATCAAGCAATGCCGCACTACAAACAAATCGAATTTACGTCGTCCATGGCAGATGTTTACGCGGACGCCGACCTTATAATTTCGCGCGGGGGCGCAAACTCGTTGTTCGAGATAGCGGCGCTTGGCAAAAAGGCGCTTATCATCCCCCTGCCCAAAGGCGCATCGCGCGGCGACCAGATAGAAAACGCCGCATACTTTAGCGAGCGCGGCTTAGTCAAAGTTTTGCCGCAAAATGAGCTCAACGCCGAAAGACTTATAAAAGAGCTCAACGCCCTTGAAGCCTTCACTCCCGCCTCCTTTCATGTGGACGGGACAAAGAAAGTTGCAAGCCTTATCTTGAGCGTGTAACTTCGTCTATAAATTAGAAATTATACCCTCTCCCCGGAGCAACAAGCAGCGTGGCAAAACACTAAATTTGCTCCTCGAATAAAAGACAAAAAGTGACTTTTTACTTCGGTTTTCGACCTTGCTCACGCGTTATAATAGGCTAAATTAATAACGAGGTGTATTTATGCACGAATCGAAATCCCAACTTAGAATAATAACTGCGCTACTCATTGTAGTCATAGCTCTCGCCGGCGGACTGTTTTTCTACTTACCCACCACTCGGGCAAACACAGTCCTGCCTCCCGTGGAAGAAGACCCGCCCATCACTCATGCCAAGGTGCGCGACGCCGAAATAAGCCTTGACCCGTCTCTTGTTTTTACACAAACATTCGGCGGCAGCGGCGAAGAAACAATAGTCGACGTATTTTATAACGACAACCTACTTTACATATTCGGCAACACGACATCCAACGACTTTGACTTTGATGCGCCCGGTGCGTTCCTTGCAATCCTAAACGGTAGCGGTAAAACGCTCGACTTTTTGACATACGGCGGAACACTAAAGGCGGTCACTCTTTATAATGGCGGCTATCTCATGGCGATAGACCGTGATATGACTCCGGTCGCGCTTGCCGTGGACTACGGCGGTGATGTAATCAAGTCGACTACGCTTAGCACTGTACGCGACGAGGAGACTCTCGACATAAAATATGTTGACGGCGGATATCTGTTTATAACATCGCTTGTGCAAAACATAACAGGCTTTACACGGCTCAAAATGACTATGCTTGACTACAGCCTCGAGTTCACCGGCTCTGTCGTGACCGACGAGGTGTATAGCCTTAGTTACATAGATACGCTCGACGTTATGGGTGAATATCGCCTTGTCGCCAACGCTATGTCCGACCTACGAAATATGCTGTGTATTGGCACCTGGGGTAAGAAATTAGCACACTACCCTCTCGAATTTTCGTACAAAGTAACCGGCTTTTGGATTATAGGCGACTTCTATTATCTCGCCACCTCCGACAGCGCCACAATGCTTATTAAGACGGACAATACTGTCATAGAGCTATGTGGAACGTCGTCGCAAACGGCAATTGTCGGCGACCAAAAATGTATGTATATCATTGCAAACAATACTTTCTTTTGCGTAAGCAACGACAAAGTGTTGTTTTCCGCCGAGTACGGTCCCACTTCTTTTTATGTAGACAACTACATTTATGCGGTATCGACAAGCGGTAGCCGAACCACGGTACGCTCGTTTCTTAACGGTAGCAAGGCATTTGAAAGCACTTTTTCTTACGAAATCACTTCGCCCAAAATTATAACGTGCGAAAGCGGAATGTTTGTAATCGGCAATACGCAAGGCACGTTCGGCGGCAACGATATATCCCTTATTAAAGTAAGCTACTAAAAGTATAACCCACTATACTCTACTTAAGTATAGTGGGTCGTTTTTTATCTACATAAAATCCCGGGATAAGCTCTTTATTCCGGGATTTTAAATGATTGAGAGCGAACCGCAAGGCTTGCTCTCAATCATTTATTTATTTGCTTGGATCAATTAATATGTTAAAAATACTTATTGGCTCTTCTAAATTTCAGCTTCTACAGCTACAGCATTGTTATTTGGAATGCTATAACTTGCAATTATGCTACAAAAGCATAAAACTAAGCTAAACAAATAAACCATCCACTTTTTCTTTTGCATAAAAATTACCATCCTTTTATTTATTTTCTATATCCATCCCATTTGGATAATACGACTTTATCATTTACAATATCATAATTAAAATAAACACATGTAAGTAGTTCATATTCTTTACGTACAGAATTAAGATCTATGCCACCTACACAAAATCCAATAACCCCCTGTTCCTTAGTGAACAACTCTTTAGGTATGGTGACTTCTTCCGAATAATTAAACTCTATTTTAAAAGAACCGTCAGCTTCATCGATTATACGACATTTATACTTTTCGGAAGCATAGTTTTCTTCATTATGCCTTATTAAATATAACATTTCAACATTGACATCTGCAAAATAGATATCAAATTCTGGAATATTTCTTCCATACTTATGGTCATCATCTAAGTAAACATCAAGAATGCTACCAAAGAAAATAGTAAATGTGACATCGTCTATATCAAATTCCGATTTGTCACTCTTATACGCACAAAAATCACTAGGCAATGGTGCACCGCTTCCATAACTAAAGCCCCACTCTAAAGCAGTTGGCGGAGTGGTAGGAGTCGAAGGCGTTGGCGGCGTTGGAGGATTTATTGGAGTATTAATACCAAATGGCTTAAAACATAAAAGTACTACTGCTGCTACAAAAATACCAATACTTGCAGCGAGCAGTCCTAATCTTTTCCAACCGAAATTAGGCTTTGCCTTATTATTAAATGGGTCGGCTTCTATAATATATTTTTCATCTACTAATGATAAAACTTCAATCCATCTTTGTTTTGTCATATATTGATTCCCTCCTTGTTTAAATAATCTTTTAATTTTGCTTTGATTCGATGCAAAATAACTTTGACATTACTTTCGCTTAAACCTAAATTTCTTGCAATCTCATTGATTGAGCAAAAATACCAATATCTTTGCAAAAAAATTATCCTATTCTTTTTTGGCAATGAGGCAATAAATTTATTTATTAGTTCTTTAAAACTGTATTCCTCCATTATATCTAAATCGCCTCCCAAAGTACACTCGTAATATTCATCCAATATTGCCTCGTATTTTGGAGACCGCTTTTCGGCATTGTTATAATCATATCTATTTAAGGCTATATTACGCGTAATTTTCCCAACGAAGGCTCTTAGTTGTAATGGTTTTTGGGGCGGTATGGTATTCCAAACGCTCAAATATGTATCGTTTACACATTCCTCCGAATCTTGATTGGAATAGAGAATGTGATATGCTATAAAAAAGCAATATCTCCCATATTTGTTTTGCGTTTCGATAATTGCCGACTCCGAACGATCAAAATATAGCTCAATTATCTTACTATCTTCCAATGCTACCTCCATATTATTTTGAGCCTTCTATAATAGTGGTAAGATTTTCCATAAGAAAAGTTACAAAATATGTAAAATTTTTTATAATTATTATATCAGATTTTATTTGCTTGTCAATAGAAAACACCCTAAAACTTAAGTGCACCTTAAACAAACAAAATGTAAACCAAAGTTTACAATACTAAACACCACAATGCTGTCTAATTTAAAAACAACCTTGCTTAATACAAAAAGTTACTGCATTTAACGGCAATAACTTTTTATGGTTTTATATTCTATTATCTTATTTATTATTACATATGGGCGGCGAGTTTAATAAAAACCTTGGCTGTCGTTATTGTGTCGGAAAGCGCGCGGTGCGCTGCCTCGTTGACTATGCCAAACTTTTTTGACAAAAAATCGAGATTATATTTGCTCAAATCGGGATAATATTTTTTAGCTAATAGCAAAATGTCAAGCTGATCATTCTCGAAGTAAATGTTCATCGGCTCGGCTTTAGCACGTAAAAGCGGCCAATCGAATTGCAAGCTGTTTTGCCCCACCATTATCGCGCCAAAGCAAAACTTAAAAAAGTCGGGCATCACGTCGCCTATAAGCGGCGCACCCTTAACGTCGGCGTCTGTTATGTGGTTTACGGCAGTTGCCTTTTCGGGTATAAGGCACTCGGGGTCAACAAGGGTGGAAAAACATTCGGTAATAACACCGTCCTTAATTTTTACCGCCCCTATCTCGATAATCTTGTCTGTAGATTGGTTAAGCCCCGTCGTCTCGAAGTCATAAACCACAAACTCCTTGCCCAAAAGATAGTCGGGGACATCCTCTTTGACCTTAAAGATGTTGTCCTGCTCGTAGCTTTCGTAAGGCACGGGGTGGACACATCTGTACTCTTCTGGCAGCACCATTCTCGCCCTATTGACGACAAAATCTGTGGGCAGCGTACACAAGGAAATATATCTCACCCTGTACGAGAGCGTCGTTACCCCCTTAAAGGTGTTCATCTCGGTCGTGCCGAACGCGACAATCTCTTTGCCGTCACTAAGCAGCCTAATCTTTTCGAGCGACTTTTTTGTTGGAAAGTATATGCAGTCTATCGAGCCCGTAAAGTCCTCGAGGCGAAATTTGAAAAAGTATTTTTGTTCGGTCTCGCCCTCTTTCATTGTACGCTTACGCTCGGTAAACTCCTTGATTTTGCCGCACAAAATTACGCCGTCGCCGGGACGCGCGTCTACTATATAGCTTGGGCGTTCGTAAATGACGTCACCGATAAAAGGCTCTACGTTGCTTACTTTGATCTTGCGCCCGCCCTCATAGTCGTATACAAGTTTATTTTCCGGCGGCTCAAACTCTATTTCTTCATCGTCTATCTCGACGGGCGAAATGGCTATCTCTATATTTTCGCAATAGTTGTTATTTACAAAATTCTCGAGCTCGCTTTTAATTTTCCTGCCGTTTATGTACTCGGCAACGGCGGACGGAACGGATAATATAACCTTAATGCCGCTGTCGTTATACTCAAAAGCAAAGTTACCGCTTTTGAGATTGTGCTTTATCATCGGATATTTTTCCACAAAACCGAGCAGGCTGTATGTAAAATATGCCTCGTCAAAGTAACTCTTTTTTATCTTGATTTTGATTTTGAATGACGTTTTAAGTATTTCCGCCGTTTTTTCGGCAATGACTTTTATGTTGTCGTTAAGTGACTTTTCCTTGCCGTCCGGACAAACGAAAATTATCTCAAGCGTATTTTGCTTGATATAAGCGTTAATCTCGGAAAGTTTTACGCCCTCGAAATCGAGCTCTATACTCTCCTTAAGTTGGCTTATAAATTCATTCACCCTCTATCTCCAATTAGATCCGAAATAAGTTTTTTAAGTTCTGTAACTATATCCGAGGCAGGTATTGTCTTAATAACCTCGCCCTTTTTAAACAGCACTGCCTTGTCTTTGCCGCCTGCCACGCCGCAATCGGCACCTTTTGCCTCGCCGGGACCGTTTACAACGCACCCCATTATCGCAACTTTGAGCGGACTGCTAATGTCATTAGTAAATTCGCGAATTTCGCTCACCACTCCCGCCAGATCGTAAGAGCACCTCGAACACGTCGGGCAGGAAATTATCTCGCAGTAGTTTTTGTCAAGCCCTACCGCACGCAAAATATTACGCGCCGCATAGACCTCATTTACCGGGTCGCCGGACAGCGATACGCGGATAGTATCGCCAATCCCTTCGGCTAATAACGCACCTATGCCTATTGCCGATTTGATCGTCCCGGCCTCGACATCACCGCTCTCGGTCACACCCAAATGTAACGGATAGTCGCACTTGGTGCTGATTATGCGGTTTGCTTCTATCATTGTGCGCACGTCGCTCGACTTTACAGAAATGATAGTATCGTAGAATCCGAACTTTTCGAGCAAGGCAACGTTCTTTAATGCGCTCTCGGATAGTGCCGCTGCGCCGCTGCCACTAAGCTCCTTTTCGAGCGAGCCACCGTTGACACCAATCCTTATGGGCGTGCCGTTCGCCTTGCACACGTCCACAAGTTTTTTGACATTAGTCTCACTTCCGATATTACCCGGGTTGATGCGCACCTTGCTAAAACCAATCTCGCTACACCTTATCGCCAGCCTATGATCAAACTGAATATCGGCTACAAGAGGCACACTAAATCTATCGATATACCTCTTGCAAACTTCGACTTCCTCATCAGAGCACACCGCAAGGCGAATAATATCACACCCCGCTGCTATAAGCCTATCTATCTGATCTGCCGTTTTGTCAAAGTCGGCAGTCGGAGTATTTGTCATCGACTGGATAGTAACTCTATTGCCGCCGCCGATAGGCAGTTTTTTTACATAAACCGTTTTTGTCATAGCAAACTAATTATTATGTTGACGACGTCCAAAATCATTACCAAACTAAATAGCACAATAAGGCCTACAAAGTGAATCATAGCCTCCACCTTTTGATTGATGGGCTTACCGCGAATCCACTCTACAATGGTAAACACGACCTTAGCTCCGTCCAATGCCGGTATGGGGAAAAGGTTGAATATACCAAGGTTGGCTGCTATAAGCGGCAAAAGTAGCAATAAGTATGCCCAGTTTTCCATACCCAGGTTAGCCATTTGATTGACTGTGCCGATAGGTCCGCTTACCTGATTAAGCGGCACTTTGCCCACTATAAGATCGCCGAATGTGCCGAGTATAAGCCAGGAAAGCTCGGCGGTGTACGGCACGCAATACTTGAACGCGTCACCTACGGTAGCGTGGTCATACATTAGTCCCACGCCCATGCCGACGGGATAAATGGGGTTGCCGTCCTCGCCTATTGAATATGCAGGATTACCTTCATTATCGACAGGGATGTACTTACGAATTTGTGTTGTTATGGTAACTTCCTCGCTGCCTCTTAGCACGACAATAGTCAAGGTGTCGCCTTCCTTCTTGCCATCGAGCGCCTTGGACAAAGTATGATAAAAGTCCACTTTTTTGCCGTCGATAGAAATTATCTTGTCGCCCTGTTCTATGTTATATGTGTAGCCGGGCTCGGCGCTGTCGTAGACAGTAGCGATATTTGCGCTACCGCTGCCCGCAGCTACTATGAATATAAAAGCGAATATAACTGCCGATAGGATGTTAAACACACCGCCCGCCATTAATACAATAATTCGCTTCCAAGGCGGCTGGTCGGTAAACTTTTTACCCCTTTCTTGTTCTTCCGTTTGCGCGGTTTCACTATGCAAAGTCTCGCTTTGCGAGTCTTCCTTAGCTTCGCTGAATACTTCTTCCTTTTTGAGCTTTTCGGGAGCAAGGATATTTTCCTCCTCCGTTTCGCCCGCAAAGGCGCAAAAGCCGCCAAGCGGCAACACTCTTATGGAAAATACTTCGCCATTCTTTTTCTTTTTGGAAAAGAGCTTGGGGCCAAAGCCGATGGAAAATTCGTCAATTTTAAAGCCTAAAATTTTCCCGGCAATGTAATGCCCGAACTCATGAATGGTTATCATAAGCAGAAGTATAAGTAATGCTATTATAATATATAAAAGTTTCATTTCTTCTCCTTATAAATCACTTTGTTTTTTACTTCGTCGTGTAGTTCGATTATATCGTCAAGCGTGGGGTTTTTGTCTATTTTAGTAGACGTCAATTCGCGCCTTACTATGTCCGCAATGTCGCTAAATGCTATATGCCCCCCTAAAAACAGCTTGACTGCCCCCTCGTTGGCGGCGTCCATAATAGCTCCCGCACTTCCGCCCTCGTTTATGCAGAACTCTGCAAGGGTTGGTGCAAAGAACACATCTTCCCGCTTTGGTAAAAAGGTCAGCGGCCTATCGAACTCAAAATTCTTGCCCCCGCTCGGCAGTCTGTCCGGATAAGAGAGCGCGATAGATATGGGCAGCTTCATATCAGGCTCGGACATTTGGGCGATTATTGCCCCGCCCTCGAAAAGCACCATAGAATGTATTATGCTTTCGGGGTGAATAATATAACCTACATTTTTGGTGCCGAATAGCCACCGTGCCTCGACAAGCTCAAGAGCCTTGTTCATCATAGTGGCGCTGTCCACCGAAATTTTCTTACCCATCTTCCAATTGGGGTGTTTAACCGCCTCATCCGGAGTAATCTTTTTGAGCTCGCTTATCGGATATGAATAATATCTTCCGCCGCTTGCTGTCAGTATAATCTCTTTTACGTCCTTTGTTTGTCCCGCACGCAAACATTGCCAGATTGCAGAATGTTCGCTGTCCACGGGAATAATCTCCGCACCGTAACGCTGTGCCTCCGTCATAATGATACTTCCGGCGGAGACAAGACATTCCTTGTTGGCGAGCGCAATTTTTTTACCTTTACGAATGTACGACATAAGCGCGGGCAAAACATCACACCCAACCGCCGCAAACAAAATCACGTCTACGTCGTCAAAAAGGTCAAACGCCTCTTTGCCAACCGCGATTTTAACTCCAGATAAACAAGCGAATTTGCCTTTATCGTAAGCCTTTTCGTCAATAAGACCCACCGCACTCGGACAAAATTTAAGCGCCTGATTAATCAAAAGGTCGGCATTGCTGTGCGCGACCAAAACTTCCGCCCTAAACTCCGCATTGCTCTCTATAAATTCGAGCGCTTGCCTTCCTATCGAGCCGCTACTGCCCAAAACGCCTATCTTTTTCATATCGCAATAAGTATGGAGGTGTATAAGAACACCACAATTCCCGCGAGGATAAGGCCGTCAATTCTATCCATAATGCCGCCATGACCGGGCAAAAGATTGGAGTAATCTTTTATCCCCACCATACGTTTTATGTATGAGGCAAACAGGTCTCCGACCTGAGTAAAGAACGAACATAATATGCCCATACATATAAAATTGATACAGTTGCCCACTCCGTTAGCTAATGGGCCCATTCCAAAAAACTCTCCGACTGCCGTAAGTGAAACGAAATACAGCACTACGCCCCCCACCGTTCCGCCAATGAGACCACCTATCGCACCCGAAATGGTCTTGTTGGGACTAATCTTGGGACACAGCTTTTTGCCCTTAAGCATACTGCCCACAAAAAAGGCAAAAGTGTCGGTTAGCGGCGCAACGGCAAACAACAATAGTAGCGTGTCCGCTCTATATGGACTGGGCAAATGATTGATGGCAAGCAGATACATAAGTGCGGATATGGGATAAACCAATACGAACATAGTTGCAACCACGTTGGTAGTGCCTATCTTTTTTGAGCAAAGCGAATAGACAATAGCTACAAGGCACATTATGAGCATAACGCAGAAAAACGACGTTATGCCGCCGATTTTGACCGCCGTTTGCGCCACTATAAACGCGGCAAAGCCCAAAACAACTGTACATAAGGCTATACTCAAAAGCGGCTTGGGATATTTTTTGCCAATCGCATTGCACATTTCGACAGATGCAAAGAGCGCCAAAATCGTTACGAATACGTCAAAGAACACCCAGTTATAGTTTGTATCCTTGATAAGCAGCGTAAGCAAAAGCACGCCTACAAAAACGGCAAATATAATGCTGCCCGTTATTAATCTCTGTTTAAGTCCTTTCATTTGCCAAAACGCCTTTCCCTCTTATAATATTCATCAACTATATCGTTTAATTCCGCTTCCGAAAAGTCGGGCCAATAAGTGTCCGAAAAAAACAATTCGGTATAAGCAAGCTGATACAGCATAAAGTTGCTTAGCCGCTTTTCGCCACCCGTCCTTATCAAAATGTCGGGGTCGGGTTGACCCGCCGTATACAAAAAATCGCTTAATTTAGCGTTACCGTCACTATTTTTATACAACTCAGCCGCGCGACAAAGCTCGTCTCTGCCGCCGTAATTGAGCGCAATATTGAACACGCCACCTGTTAAGTAGCGTGTTTTTTCCACCCCTGTCTCTATTATCTTTTGGACCTTACTGCCAAAGTAAGTAATATCGCCAATGACGTTGAGGCGAATATTGTTTGCTTCAAGCTCAGACGATAGCCTCGAAAAATTGTCCTCCATAAGCGAAACAAGTCCCTTAACTTCGCCGCTCGGTCTATTCTTATTTTCGGTGGAAAAAGCATAAAAGGACACATAAGGAACGCTAAGTTTATGACACGCGTCAGCAATGCGCATCATCGCCTTAATGCCCTCTTTGTGTCCAGTATTACGAGGCAAGTGGCGCTTTAATGCCCACCTGCCGTTGCCGTCCATAATAAAAGCTATATGGTTTAAACTTTTATCAGATTTCAAGAATTTCCGCTTCCTTCTCCTTTAATAAGGCGTCGATCTTAGCGATATAGCCGTCCAAAAGTTTTTGAACATCAGCCCCGTAAGATTTTTCTTCGTCCTCGGTGATAATGTTATCCTTTTTGAACTTTTTTAGTATATCCATTACATCGCGGCGCTCGTTGCGGAGTGTAACCTTGCTATCCTCGGAAATCTTTTTGATTTGCTTTATTAGCTCCTTACGTCTCTCCTCTGTGAGCTGCGGGAATACAAGTCTAATAACCTTGCCGTCATCCGAAGGTGTGATGCCAATATCCGACGCCATAATAGCCTTGACAACTTCCTTGACCATAGAAGTGTCCCAAAGCGAGATCATAAGCATTCTTGCCTCGGGCACGGTGATATTTGCCATACTGCTAAGCTGTGTCGGCGTGCCGTAATAGTCGACTGTTATCTTGTTGAGAATTTGCGGATTTGCTCTGCCTGCGCGAATTGCCAAAAACTCGCTACGCAAAAAGTCAAGTCCCTTGTTAAGTTTAGCCTCGTACTTATCGAATTCTTCTTTAAACTGTAAATTAGTAATAGCCATAGCGTTCCTCCTAATTATTCGATTTGATTTATACCATTATACCAAATTATGGCGCAAGTGACAAGTAAAATTAATTAATTAACGTACCTATTTTTTCGCCCGAGCCTGCGCGAACGATAGAGTCCTCCTCGTCAAGCCCAAATGCCACAATGGGTATATGATTTTCCATACACATCGTTATGGAAGTGAGATCCATAACGGCAAGATTGCGGTTCATAACGTCCATGTAGGTAAGTCTATCCAGCTTTACCGCATTGCTGTTTTTGCGCGGATCACAGTCGTAAACGCCATCGATATTCTTAGCCATAATAAGTGCGTCCGCCTTAATCTGTGCAGCTCTCAGCGCCGCACCGGTGTCGGTTGTAAAGTACGGGTTGCCCGTTCCGCACGCAAAAATGACTATACGTTTAAGCTCGAGGTGCTTGAGCGCCTTACGCAAGATAAACGGCTCGGCAACAACGTTGATATTTATAGCAGTCTGCACTCTCGCAGGAACACCCTTTGATTCAATAGCGTCGCAAAGTGCCAAAGCATTAAGAGTGGTAGCCAGCATACCCATATAATCGGCGGTAGACTTATCCATATTCTTGCCCTGTCTGCCGCGCCAGAAGTTGCCGCCACCAACAACAATAGCAATTTCCGTACCCATTTCGCGAAGTTTGACAAGCTGATTGACCACCTTGTCGACGATTGCCTCGTTTAGTCCGTTGCCGTCCTTGCCTGCGAGCGCCTCGCCGCTCAATTTAAGTAAAATACGTTTGTACATAAAATCTCCGTTAAAAAAGGGAACGCCAAATCAGCGTCCCCTTAATTTTATTACATATTCTGCATTTTTGCGATTTCTTCGGCGAAGTTGTCATTTCTCTTTT
>JAFLVB010000049.1 GCA_022508465.1 Clostridiales bacterium | reverse complement strand
CTTTTTCAAGCATTTCTTTACCGCGGAGTATATTGTCATCCTTCATCTCACGCTTAAAATAAGCCTTTATCTTTGCCTTGGCTTGCGTTGACTGAACTATTCTGAGCCAATCTCTGCTTGGTCCTTTTGCCGACGGCGAAGTTAAAATTTCGACATAATCGCCTGTACCAAGTTTGGTTTCAAGCGGAACAATCTTATTGTCTATTTTTGCGCCTATACAACGATTACCTACTTCGGTATGGACGCTGTAAGCAAAGTCTATGGGAGTCGATCCCTCCGGCAACGCAACTACGTCACCCTTTGGCGTAAAGACATAAACCATGCCGCTATAAAGGTCAACCTTAAGCGACTGATAAAATTCCTGTGGTGTTACGCTGTCGTTTTGCACATCCATCACTCCGCGCAACCACTCAAGCTTTTTGTCCATAGAATCGGGCGCACGATTTTCCTTATACAACCAATGCGCAGCGATACCATACTCGGCGATTTTATGCATTTCGTAAGTGCGGATTTGAATTTCAAACGGCATTCCAAACGAAGTCATTACCGTTGTATGCAATGATTGATAGTTATTCTGCTTGGGCACCGAAATATAATCTTTAAATCTACCCGGGATAGGTTTCCACAATGTGTGGATCATACCAAGGACTTCGTAGCAATCTTTAATGGATGAAACAATTACGCGAACAGCGGTAAGATCGTAAATCTGCTCAAACGATTTATTTTGCTTTTCCATCTTTTTATAGATGCTATAAAAGTGCTTTGGCCTACCGCTGACTTCGCCGTTAATGCCAAGCTCGTTTATAATTTCGGTGAGCTTTGCACAAATCTTGTTTACAAGATCTTGTCTTTCGGCACGTTTGAGCGGAATTTCCTCTACAAGCTTCTCGTACACATCAGGCTTTAACACTTTAAGGCACAAGTCCTCGAGTTCGCACTTTATATAGCTAAGTCCAAGACGAGATGCAAGCGGAGTGTAAATTTCAAGCGTTTCAGTCGCAATCGCAACCTGTCTCTCCGGCCTTTTAGACGCGATCGTGCGCATGTTGTGCAGTCTATCTGCAAGCTTTATTAGAATAACACGCAAGTCCTTTGCCATTGCAAAGTACATTCTGCGGAAGTTCTCGGCCTGCTCATCCTCTTTGGACTTAAAGGTATACTTAGCCAGCTTTGTCACGCCCATAACAAGACCGGCAATTTCCTCACCGAAAAGCGAATATATATCGCCTTCTGTCGTTTCGGTGTCCTCAACCGTATCATGCAGTAGAGCTGCCCCAACAGCATTGACATCAAGGCCAAGGTCAAGCAGAATATTTGCCACCGCTATCGGATGACAAATGTACGGCTCACCGCTGACACGAAACTGCCCGTCGTGTTTAAGTATGGCAAAATCCAAAATCTTATCCAAAAGGGCAACTTGCTGCTCGTTGAAGACAAGCCTATATTTAGATTTAAATTGTTCAATAACGCTATCCATATTACCCCTTGTACTCCACATAACGCTGATATAGCGTCGATGCACTTAAATCGGCTTTTATATCTTTATTGAAGCTTAGAGCAAACTCACCGCTCGATATCGAAATGAATCCGAGATCTATAAAGACGGTAAGACAAGTTATAAATTGCTTTAAGTTAATCTTTATCCTTGTCGCCAGCGTCTTATAATAGCTCCATAAAGTGCATGATTTTATGTCCTTAAATCGCTTAAATGCATCATAATAATATGCAAATACCGACCTATCAAGCGAAACATCTTCCATAATATTATTCTCTAATGATTCGGGAATGTAAACCTTCGCATTTGAGCTCAAATTTATATATGAAACTATGTAAGGATTTATCGGCTTATCCAAGAATACAACCTTATCATAACCTAAGAGCCATAAGTTGTCGTCAAACTCGGGCGAGACTATAATGCGGCTGTAATTGTTCTTTATAGAGGCATACATAAACTCGTGCAAGATTATGTTATCGCCTTTATAATCACTTATAAACTGCTCATATGACTTTTTGCAACCGGCAATTATAAGCGTACCGTAAATATTATTCCCTGCTATTTCGTCAAGCCTCTCCTTATTATATGTGACATAATCAGGCTTACTGTCACCAAAAATAGTAGACATTTTGATAAAACATGCTTTAGCGACATCATCGTTAAAAGTCAACTTCTCTATCGAAGTACCGCGCAAGATACCACGCAAATATTCTTTACCGTTAAATTCGTTGGTTTGTAACTCTATTACAAACGATTTATTACCTTCTGTTGTTAAAAACTGATTTTTGTTATAATTATTAAACGCGAAGATTTGCAGATTATCGGGCAGAGTGATTTGCGTATGCGCTACATTCGTCTTACACGGCTGAACTTTAAGTTTAGATTCGCAAATCTTAAATAGCGGCTTTGTGTTGCTATTGCCCGTCGGTTCCAAAAGATCTAAGCAATCTATTAAAGTTTTATTAATCTCGCCTTCCTCTATCTCTATATCATAAGCAAGCGTTGGCTCAAAAAGCTCACGCGGGAATTGTCTGAGGTACTCGGTAACACGTTCTTTAAACGGAGCAATATTCTCGGGCATGATGGAGAATCCTGCCGCTTGGCTGTGTCCGCCATATTCGATAAGCAAATCTGATGCCTCGGAAAGCAAGCTGTAAATATTTACGCCTGCAATACTGCGTGCTGTGCCTTTATACGAGCTACCCGATTTAACAAGTATAAACGAAGGGCGATTAAATTCTCCTGCAAGCCTTGCAGCGACAATACCTGTTATGCCCTTTTCCCACTCGGGGTGGCTTAAAATTATACAACGCCTGTCGATAATATTTTCTTTTTTTAAATCTTCAAGAGCTTCTTCGTAAAGCTTAGTGCATACGTCTTTACGTTTATTATTATTGGCGTTGATGTCTTCGATTATCTTTTTTATTACACTAAGATCGTCTGTTGTAAGCAGCTCAAAAGCGCAGTAAGCATCGCCCATTCTACCCGCAGCATTAATACGCGGGGCAATTTTATATGCAATGTCCGTACTTGTTATAGTGTCTAATTTTTGGCTTAATAATAGCTGTTTAAGCCCGATATTTTTTATATTATCCACCGTTTTAAGCCCAAGCTGCACTATAAGCCTGTTTTCATCTACGAGCGGCACAAGGTCGGCTATCGTTGCAACGGCCGCAAGCTCCCAAAATTTACGAGCAGCGGCTAAGCCACCAAGCGCCTCTACAAGTTTAAGCGCAACTCCGGCTCCACACAAATATTCAAACGGATAATCACAATCAGATTGATGCGGATTGATAACTATACAATTAGGAATTATATCAGAAACCTCGTGGTGGTCTGTAACAATCACCTCAACGCCAAGGTCCTGTGCTTCCTCAACCTCTTTATAGCCCGAGATTCCGCAGTCACAAGTCAAAATTATGTCGGGAGAACAATCCTCAATAATGCGTTCTATCGCGTCGGTATTAAGTCCATAACCGTCGTTTATGCGGCTTGGAATATGCGTATAAACTTCAAGACCGCGCTCAGCGAGATATAACGAAAGAATCGCAGATGAACATACGCCGTCAACGTCGTAGTCACCATAAACGACAATACGCTCATTAAGTCTTATGGCGGTTTCAAGACGCTCAACAGCCTGCTTCATACCCTTCATTAGGAACGGGTCATGAAAGTTAGCTTCGTCGGGATATAAGAACCTTTTAACAGCTTGCTCGCCGACTATGCCGCGAGTATACATAAGCTCGACAAACTTAATAGGAAGTTTAAGTTTATCGCTTAGTAATTTCACTTCTTGCATATCGACGATGTTGTTATTCTTTTTTACAAGCTTCAGATTCATTGTTTTCCTTATAAAAATGAGCTCCCGATACAGAAGCTCATTTTGTTTTTTAATTATATTTATTGATTAGCTTCGGCAGTTACAGTTTTGGTTTTCGGTGCCTTTTTGCCATGTCCAAGCGACACCCATACAGACGGTGCAACAAACATTGCCGAATAGAGTCCGGAAAGGAGACCTACTATAATTGGCAACGAGAATGTTACCATCTGATACAAGTCTGGGTTGAACAGCGATGCAATCGCACATACAGCCGCAACAGAGCCTATCATAATAACAGTCGTAATGGTGGTGTTCATACACCTTACAAAGCTTTGCGCAATCGAAGTGTTGGCAAGTTTGTTAGCATCCCAATTGTTGTAAATTTTAAGGTTGCTTCTTACACGGTCGAACAAGATGATTGAGTTGTTGATAGAGTAACCAAGTATCGTTATGAGCGCCGCTATAAACGTGCTGTTGAACTCTACATGGAAGATTACCATAAACGCAAACATTACTGCAAGGTCGTGCACAAGCGCTACGATTGCCGATATACCACTCTTGAACTCGAATCTTATTGCTATATAGATAAGCATTAATACAAGCGCAATAATGATAGCAGACAAAGCATTATAAAGCAAGTCTTGGCTGACTGTCGCTCCCACCTTACCGTTTGTGTAAACGGTTGCGGCAAACGTATCTTTTATCGCCATAGCCGAGCTAAGTCCTTGATCGTCAAGCGAGCCCGAATATGTGAAAGTAACAGACTTAGAATACTGCTCTCCGAAATTAAGTCCACTTGCACCGCTTATAGCATTAACCTTTGCGGTTATTTCGCTTTTAAGCGACTCAATGGGCAAATTATAAGTTACAGTCACCGTGCTGCCGCTACGGCTAACCACAGGACGAATTTCTGTTACATCTTCCTTGATCTTTTCGACAATACCATCAACGATAGCTTCCATAGTGTCATCATCTGTAACAGACTTAAACTTAACCTGGAGAGCTGTATTATCACCGGTACCCGAAACAAGGATTTGAGAAATTTTAATATTATACGAGTTACCTTCCGCATCGGTATAACCTTCTACGATATTAGTAACGCGTTCTTTATATTCGTTTGAATTTTCTTCGGTAAGATTTGCTCCGACGTTTACGTTGATTGTATAACCGCCGGCAAAGTCCATACCGAGGTTGAAAGCCGAGCCCTGAGTGAATTGATAAACAACACCCATAATAATGGCAAGGATAATAAAACAAACGGGAATAATGAAAATTAACCTTCTCTTTTCTACAATCTTCTTTTCGTTATCTAAAAGGTTGGTAAGCTTACTCATTTACTTTTCCTCCCTTAGCCAGTTTGCGCTCGTTTTTCTTTTCTGCTCTTTGCTTTTTCTTTTCGTCCTTAGCGCGCTGTTCTTCGTCGATCTGATGTTGAACAGATGCGTCATTTTGATCTGCGCTGAGGTCGATATAGTTCTTACCTCTCTTGAGGTTGTAAAGCTTGGGATTTGTATTGTTGATAGCAACAACATAGTTTATAAGACCGCGAGTTACTACGAGCGACGAGAACATCGCAAGAGCAATACCTACAAAGAGAGTAAGTGCAAAGCCTTGAACAGAACCCGTACCGAATATATAAAGTATAATAGCAGCAATAATCGTGGTGATGTTACCGTCGAGTATCGCGCCTACGCATTTACGATATCCATAGTGAGTTGCCGAAAGTATCGACTTGCCGTTAGCGTACTCATCCTTTATGCGCTCGTAAATAATTACGTTACCATCGATCGCCATACCTATACTAAGAAGTATACCTGCAATACCGGGAAGTGTAAGCTGAACAAGCGGAATAACCGAAAGCAAGAACAGCATCATTACCGTATAAAGCAAAAGCGCCATAGATGCAACAAAACCAAATGCTCTGTAATTTAAGCACATAAACAACATTACGAGCACAAGACCGATAGCACCTGCGATAAGTCCGTACTTTAATGCGCCCTCACCGAGTGTCGGCGAAATGGGATCGCACTTTTGAAGCTGCAATGTAACACCGAAGGTACCACTCATGATTTGGTTAGCAAGGTTCTCGGCAGTCTCTTGAGTAAACGAACCGGAGATTATAGCTTGTCCGCCGGTGATAGCCTCGTTTACGGTTGCCGCAGAAACAAGCTGCTCGTTGTTTTCGCCGTAAATAACGTATGTGTTGATTGTCTCACCTACATGGTTACTTGTAGCATCGGCGAACTTAACCGAACCTTGGGAATTAAGTTTGAGACTTACAACCCAATCACTTTGATAGTAGCCTGCGCTTGCACTTACAACGTCGTCGCCTGTAAGAATTACAGTACCGTCGTCAAGACGAAACTCAAGTTTAGCGGGTTCACCCAAAATCTCCAAAATATCCGCCGGATCATCTACGTCGGGAACTTCTACACGAATACCCGCGCTGCCTTGGCGCATAACCAAAGCTTCAGAGTACCCTTTACTTACCAAAAGTGTCTGAATGCTAGTAACGGTACCATCCATTCTCGCATCTATATCCTCGGTATCGTCGTCAATCGCCACATATTCGGCATAAATACCACCTTTTAAGTCCAATCCGAGCTTAATGTTGCCGGAGAAGGAATTAAAATCTTTAAGTCCGATTTGAAAAGGGCAAAATGACAAAACCAAACCGATAATAAGCACAACGCCAATAACACATAACTTTATGATTGACGATTTCTTTTTCATCTTTGTTTTTTGCCTCCTGTCGTAATAAGAGAAATAATTTTGAATTATCTTTTAATAGTCGTTTTCTCTTACAGCACTAACTATTATATATATAAAACGTTTTTAAGTCAAACGATTTTATCAATTATTTTAAGTTCTAACCACACGCCTATCTTTCCGAGCGTCATCATATTAGCAAGTTCTTCTGCCTGTTGTTGATTAAATGAACCCGATATATATGCTTGCCCTTTTGTAATAGGTTCATTTATAATTGCCGAAGAAAGCAAGCGTTCCTCATTATTTCCATATACAATATAAAAATCAAGTTGTTCGCTCACATGTGCACTTGTTACATCGGTAATTTTAATAGCACCATCTGCAGTAAAGTTCAAATTTAATAGCCAATCGCCCTCTATTTCTTCTGATTCTTCAGCAGTAACACTATCTAAATCATCGCCGGTGAGGTTCGTAGGTGTTTCATAGCCCAAACGCATTTCAAGTTTTGCAGGCTCTACCATTATAGCCAAAACTTCAGTTGGATCATCAACGCTTGGAATTTCTACACGGATACCATTAGTATTAGTCTGAATAATTACAGCATCCTCATAGCCTTTTAAAACTAAATATTCTTTAATTTTCTCCAAAGCCTTGTCGATTTCTTCTTGAGTGTATGAATATGCATCATTTATAACATATTCAGCATATACACCTTTAATAGTGTTAGATGACACGCAGGACACTAAAACTAAACTTAAAAAAAGTACACCTACAATTCCATACAACCATTTTGACGACTTTCTATTCACCTATAGCGGTTACCTCCGTAAGATACCATATACTCTTATAGCACAATAGATATTATACAATATAATGCGTTTTTAAGTCAAACGATTATAGCAAAAATTTGGAAATAATACTATTATTTTCCTTCAATTGCCTTAATTGCAATAGCACATTCCACGCGTTTTTTCATTAATGCGCATGTAATTGTGTACGGCTTGTTGATATCGCCGCAGAAATTGACCGAGTTAGCCGCACAACCGCCGCTGCAATAATACTTAGCCCAGCACTTTAGACACTCGGGCTTTGTAGTAAGATTGGCGCAAGCAAACTTTTTCGGCAATGTGTCATCAAAATCACCGCTAAGCACATTACCTATTACATAATCCGGCTTACCGTCGAATTGATGGCACGGATAGATATTACCACTTGGCGCTATGGCAAGATATTCGTTACCCGCTCCGCAACCAACAAGACGCTTAGATTCGCACGGTCCGCCCGAAATATCGATCATAAAGTGGAAAAAGTTAAACCACTTATCCGTCTTTCTGCGCTCGATATATTCCTTTGCCAAAATCTCGTACTGCTTAGTAAGCTCGTCGACATCGCTCTCTTTTATTGCTAAACGATGAGTGTCAGGCAAAACAACAGGCTCGAGCGAAATCTGGTCAAAGCCCATATCGTTAAGATATAATGCGTCGGTAGCAAAATCCTTGTTAAGAGCCGTGAACGTTCCGCGAATATAATACTGCTTGTCGCCGCGCTTTGCCCTAAAATGCAAAGCGTTACTAAGCACAGCATCAAAAGAGTCCTCGCCTTTTGCGGTTTTACGCACACAATTATGAACTTCTTTGCGCCCGTCTATACTCAAAACGACATTATACATCTCTTTGTTAAAAAAGTCTATATCTTCATCGCTGAGCATATACGCATTTGTGGTTATTGTAAAACGGAAATTCTTATTTGCCTCTTGTTCCTTCGAGCGCGCATATGCGACAGTGTCTTTGACAACGTCCATATTGAGTAGCGGCTCGCCACCAAAGAAGTCAACTTCGAGATTGCGACGAGTACCACTCTTTTTAATAAGGAAGTCTATTGCGGCAAAGGCAACATTTTTGTCCATATTGAGCCTTGCCGTACTGTAACTTCCGCCGTCCGCAAAGCAATATTCGCATCTAAGTGAACAGTTATGTGAAATATTAAGACAAAGCGCCTTAACTACTCCACCATAACTGGGTGGATTATGCGGTTGCTCTGGCGTAAACAACACTTTAGCGTCAATAAGACTTTGAATTTCAGCCTGCGCCTCGGCAATTTCCTCTTGAGAATAACAAGAAAAAGCTCCTTTGGTTTTATCCAAAGGAGCCCCTTGCAAATCAATTAAATCCTTTGTTAACTCGTCAATTTCGAAAACCGAACCACTTTCTACGTCTAATGCAAAATTGCGGTCAAGGCATTTGAAAGTATGTACCATTTTAATTACTTGCTTTCTTTAAAAATATTGTTTGTCTTCTTTTGTTCGCAAGATTGATTGCCTACTGTGCAGCTTGTCTTGCATGCAGATTGGCAAGAAGATTGGCATTCGCCGCAGCCTGTGCCCTTATCACGACAAATTGTCGATTCTGCTATAACTTTGATGTGTTTCATAAAAAAACGCCTCCGCTTAATTTATATTATAAGTATACAAAAATGAGCGATTAAATGCAAGCATTTTTTAGGGGAAACTCAAACTTTTTCTCTTTATTCGCTCTTTTTGCGAATATTGACTGCCACTATGCCGCTTATAAGTCCGCTTACCCCACCCAAGACAGCATCATTAAGCAAAGTAAGGTCAAAGGTGAACTCGCCGGAGAGAAGTGAAAATACTACGAAGGCAAGCAGTACATAAATAAGCCCGAGTATAAAACCTCTAAGCCAGCCGTTATTAGGTAGCTTAAGGCAGAAAATTCCGGCAAGCAAAATGCTAAGTCCCTTTATAACTTGATTGATAATGACGATAGCGCTGTCGCTAATATTAAACAGCTTGATAGCAAACGCCGCTATTACAACAAGCAAAAGCGAAATGATAAGCGCAACAAACACCGCTATAATTGTTTCTAAAAAATAGTTGCCTTTTTTCTCATTAGACATAAAAAAATTCCTCCGCATTTCTCGGGACATATTGTCCACAATATATTATGCAAAGGAATCTATTTTTAGAATAATGATTTAATTTTCGCTTTCGTTGTTTTGAGCTTCTTCAACCTCTTGAACCTCATCGGGCTTTACTTCCTCGAGCTTCAAGTCAGACTTTTCTGCGCCGCCGTTCTTACCCTCTTTAGTAGCCTTTTCCTTAGCGAGCTGCTCTTGACGATGCTTTGTCTTGGTATAGTTAAGTCTGAGCGCCTGAATGGTAAAGGTCATTGTCATTTTATTGTTGCCCTCACCAGTCTCGATAACCATAAGCTTTTCACCCGACTCATGAGTCTTGAGCTCAACGACTTTACCCATAATTCCGCCTATCGTCATTATTTCGTCGCCTACGTTGATTGTATCAAGCATTTCGTTGACTTCTTTTTGTCTTTTGCGGTTACTGAACATCGGCATTACAATCATGACTACAACAAGCAATGCGAGGATGATCCACATCCACCAGTTGCCGCCGCCACTGCCACCTTCTGTATCCGCAAGTAAATTTACTGCATTAAATAACATTTTAAAATCCTCCATTATTTACAGATAGATTTTACCATAAAAAGTAAATAATAACAAGTAAAAAACAGAGCTTAATTTAATAAAAAGATACTTTTTTTGTAAAAATCAGCTTGTTACGCTTGAATTGAGCTGCTGCATTCCGAAGATTTTTGTTATAAGGTCAACTGTCTTTTCGTTTTCAAAACTCTTGTTAACTGCTATTGAAAGCGGCGCATAATCGATAAGAGCATATACAATTTCGTTTATATCGGCGCTTGAAAACAGATTCTTTCGGTCTGCCTCGTCGGTTATAATGTATAAGCCGTTGCTTTTGGATAAAATCACGTTTTCCACCCTCGCCTCTATGCTCGAGAATAAAAACTTAATCAGCTCATAAAAGGTCTCACTATCCGTTAAATATATGGCGTTTTCCTTTGTTAAGTTAACTATTTCGCGCCACCGCTCTTTTAGTAGTCCGAGGCGAAATCTGTATATTCCGTCAAGTGCCATTCCGTTGCTGATCTGCACGCAGTTTTTCAGTAGTGCCTCGTCGCTACTTCGGTCAAACTGAGTAAGCGCATGTAACAATATGTTGTAGCTTACAGGGTCGAGCGGTAACTTAAGATTGCCCGACAAATATTCGTATTTGCAAAAGTACCCGAGCGCTTCTATCACGCTGTCGGATATGATTTCCAATATCTTTAACTTGCTGTCGCTCTCGCTGGCAACAGCCACTTGATATCTTTTGCCGAGCTTGGTTGCAGCCACTAAACAATCCGCATCAAGTCTCTCGGTTAAAGTATCTTTTATAGCCATTGCCCATTTTTCTCGCGAACTGTCTACGCCCAATAAAAACTGAAACATTACCTCTCCCATAATATTGTATGCAATAGAGTTGTTTTATTTCAGCTTAATTTAAGTAAAATTTTAATTTTTTGGCGGTATGCAGTAAAGTGCCAAAATGTTCATGCAAAATATAACAAAAAAAGAGAGGAAAACCTCTCATATCAACATATCACTTGGTGCCCAAGGCCGGACTCGAACCGGCACGGGGTTTCCCCCGAAGGATTTTAAGTCCTTTGCGTCTGCCATTCCGCCACTTGGGCATATAGGGCGAGAATGGAGGCACCACCCAGACTCGAACTGGGGGTAAAGGCTTTGCAGGCCTCTGCCTTACCACTTGGCTATGGTGCCTCATTGCGCCTAAAAAAATTGGATACATTGTATCCGAATTTTAATGGTGGGAGCTATAGGGATCGAACCTATGACCCTCTGCTTGTAAGGCAGATGCT
>JAFLVB010000048.1 GCA_022508465.1 Clostridiales bacterium | reverse complement strand
TTAAGGAATATTATATTGCTACTTTTACCGAAACAGGGGATACTCTAATTATACATTATCCAACGGACTATGAAGTTTGCGTTAAAGAAATTTTTGGGTTAGCTAATTGAGTTTAGCCCAAACTGCCTCGTATTTGAGCAAAAACAGCAATATCTACTGGTACAAGCAATAGAAAATTGGCTATACAGTAACGAAATAAATAGGTTAGCAGATTAAAATATCTTTCGGAAAAGCAAGCATTGAATAGGTTATTTTACTTGCCTTAAAAGTAAAAGTGTGATACAATAATAATAGACTAAATTTTGAGGTGAAAGGAGTGATTAAAGTTTCTTGCTAAAATTTTATATCATAGGTCGATAGGGCTACTTGCTCTTTTGACTTATGTGATTGCAAGAAAGTTTAATCTATCAATCTCTCGAATATAGGTCGAAAATATATTGAGCATTTTTTGAGTTATGAGATAACTTTCTCATAACTCTTTTTTTGCAGTTAAGGAGGATTTTATTATGTCAGTAATAAAAATAGAAAATCTCACATTTTCTTATCCGGCGAGCTACGATAATATATTTGAAAATGTCAGTTTTCAAATAGACACCGATTGGAAACTTGGATTTATAGGTAGGAACGGCAGAGGTAAAACTACATTTTTAAATCTATTACAAGGGAAATATGAATATAGTGGAAAAATTTTTTCGTCTGTGCAATTTGACTATTTTCCGTATTTTGTACGAGATAAAAACAGTTTAACGGAAGATGTTTTGCGAGAAGTTTGTCCGACTGCCGAAGATTGGCAATTTATGCGCGAACTCTCTTATCTTGACGTGGACTTCGATGTATTGTATAGACCATTTAAAACTTTGTCCAACGGTGAACAAACCAAAGTTTTGCTTGCCTCACTATTTTTGAACGAGGGACATTTTTTGCTAATAGACGAGCCAACAAACCACTTAGATACACAAGCAAGAGAATTGCTTTCCGTATATTTGCGCAAGAAAAAAAGTTTTATACTCGTTTCTCACGACAGACATTTTTTAGACGGTTGCGTCGATCATATTCTTTCTTTGAATAGGGCAAATATCGAAGTGCAAGGCGGTAATTTCTCCTCTTTTATGACAAACTTTGAGCGGCAGCAAGAATTTGAACGCAGGCAAAACGACCGTCTGGAAACTGATATTAAACGCCTAAAAGAAACGGCAAGGCGTACCGAAGGTTGGGCTGATATTGTGGAGGCGTCAAAAATCGGTGCTACTGATAAAGGTTATGTTGGGCATATGTCTGCAAAAATGATGAAACGTGCAAAAGTTGTAGAGGCAAGGGTGCAAAAAGAAATAGAGCAAAAATCTGCTTTACTAAAAAATATAGAGCTCGAAGCTGAGCTTAAAATTTCCCCGCTTTCGTACCGTTCTGAACGATTGGCAGCCTTTTCCGCGGTTGTGCCGATTTATGACGGAAGAGGTATTTGCCCGCCAGTAACATTTGAGATAAAACGCGGTGAGCGAATCGCTCTTGAAGGTAAAAACGGAAGCGGTAAAAGCAGTTTATTAAAGATATTGTGCGGTCAACCGATAGATCATTCGGGGATAATAGACATAGGCTCAAAACTTATTATTTCCTACGTTCCGCAAGACACTTCACATTTGCAAGGAACACTCACGGATTTTGCAGGCTTGCATAATATAGATGAAAGTTTGT
Source organism: Clostridiales bacterium (assembly GCA_022508465.1). GTDB lineage: Bacteria > Bacillota > Clostridia > Christensenellales > Pumilibacteraceae > CAG-552. The sequence continues at coordinate 9,601 of JAFLVB010000048.1, read as the reverse complement.
TCAAAGCTATTCTGCATAAAATGGGGTTTGGCAAGCAACAATTTGAGAAGGACATATCCGACTTTTCGGATGGCCAAAAGAAAAAGACTTTAATTGCAAAAAGTCTTTGCGAGCAAGCGCATTTATATGTTTGGGATGAACCTTTGAACTTCATTGATATCTATTCTCGTATTCAAATTGAAAATTTGCTAAATGAATTTAAGCCAACAATGATTTTTGTCGAACACGATAAAGCCTTTCAGGATAATATTGCGACAAGTATTATTAAGTTGTAATTTTGAAACCATAAGAAATCATTTAACAGAAGGTTGGCTTTTTGTTATAAAGTTAATTATTTTCTTGCGTTTTAAGTGTTTTATTCCACTTGCGTACTTGCCTAAAGTAGAGTAAAAGTCCTATTCCGCCGGCTATTGTTTCGGAGACAGGGAAGGCAATCCACGTGTAGTTCAGTCCTATTAAGGAAAATAACCAAAAGATTGGAAGCAAACAAAAGATTTGTCTTGTAAGAGAGAGGAGTAGACTGGTTATGCCATTTCCTATTGCTTGGAAAAAGACGGGCATAATCAGCGAAAATACTGCGGAAATAAAACTTGCTCCTATAATGGGGAATGCAATTCTACCAATATCGTGAACTTCGCTACTGCTTGAAAATAACCCTATTGCAGCATCGGGAAAGAATACAAAACAGATAATTCCTAAACTCATAAACGCCATAGATATTAAGAAAGCGTCACGCATAGTGTTTTTACATCGGTCATAACTGCCTCTTGCAAAGTTGAAGCTAAGCACGGGTACGATACAAGTTTGTAATCCCAGTAGCGGTATAAAGAAGAAACTTTGCCATTTGTAATAAAGTCCGAGGACGGTAACGGCAGCATCCGAAAATCCTGCGAGAATGATATTGAGCGCCACTATATATACAGTATAGAGTGCTTGTTGCATAATCGAGGAATAACCGTATTTGTAAATTCGTCCGGAGTAGTGCAGCATATCCTTTAGCTTAGGAAATTTGCGTAAACCGCCAAAGCAAGTAATGATTGCCGCTACAATTTGACCGAGTACGGTTGCATAAGCCGCGCCGGCAACTCCGAGTTCGGGGAAAAAGCCTATTCCGAAAATAAGTAACGGATCAAATGCAATATTGACCGCAGCGCCTACAATCTGCGCAATCATAGGTAGTCTCATATTTCCGCGTGCTTGATGCACCTTTGTCCAATTACCCTCTAAAAATGCACCCAAGCTACCGATGCAAACGATATTGCCGTATGTAATGGCATATTCAATGGCAAGAGGCGTCTTTGCTGAAGCCATAACATATGGTCGCATAAGAATGGTAGATATTATGGAAAAAACAGCCCAAGTTATAAGTGCAAGCACGGTGCCTGTTCCTGCAGCGCCAAAGGCATCGTTCTCTTTATCTTGCGCAAATTTGCGAGCCATATAGGTATTGACGCCTACACCTGTGCCGACAGCAAGCGCAACAATAATAAGCTGTATAGGGAAGATTACCGTAAGGGCGGTGAGCGCCGCATCGGAATATTTTCCAACAAAAAAACTATCTACTATATTATATAATGCTTGTATAAGCTGAGCAAGCATAACGGGAGGCGCGATTTTGAGTAGGACTTTTCCTATTCGTTCGCGTCCGAAAAATTCGCTTTCCGAAATTTTGTTTTTCATACTAATCGTTTTCTTCAAGTGCGACGCCAAGCGCATAGTCAAATTCTTGAACTAAAGTAGTCATAGAATAAATTTTGTCTTTACCCATAAGCTCAATAGCACGTTCTTCGACTTTATTGAGCGAATCTATAAATGGAGCAGAATAAGCCTTACCGTATTCCGTAAGTACAAAGGCCTTTTCTTTGCCTCTACCGTACTTTGAAGAAATCTCTATAATACCATCTGCACACATTTTATTAAATACGTGATTCATTGTTTGGGGCGGCAAAAGATAGCTGTCGCATACCTGTTTTTGAGTACAATAGTGATTGTCTCGGATAGTATAGAGCACGAGCATCTCATTATAGCTGATACCGTGCTTTTTAGACCACGCCGAGTATATACCGCGAAATTTAATAATTCCTCGGTTTATTTGATCCCACAAAACTTTAATTTCAAGATTCATATTTCGTTCCTAATAAACATTAAAATAATGCATAATCCCAAATGGGATTATATGCTTATATTATATCCGTCAGCCTATATTCTGTCAAGGAATATACAGTAGAATTAATAGTTTCTTTTCAACTTTTATGGTCAAAACAATAGCTTGAAAATTGTAGACAGATTAATTATTTTTATGATAAAATAAAGGGACTCATTTGATATCGGAGCATTGAATGATAATGAATAGCGAAGTAAAACAAATTTTAGAAGCTGTGAAAACCGGCGATATGTCGGTAGACGACGCTTTGTTAAAGCTTAAAACAGAGCCGTTTGAGGATATTGGATTTGCCAAAGTGGACTTACATCGAAAGGTGCGACAAGGCGAAGCGGAAGTTATTTACGGGGCAGGGAAAACGCCAAAGCAAATTATCGGCATAATGGATACAATGAAGAAAAACGGACAAGACCGAATCCTCGTCACCAGGCTTTGTCGCGAGTCTGCAGAAGAGATAGCACAAGTTCATCCTATCAAATATTTTGAAGCAGCTAAATTTGCTTTGCTCGGAGACTTACCTAAGCCAAGCGGAATAGGGCATATTGTTGTTGCTACTGGCGGAACAAGCGACATTCCGGTTGCCGAGGAAGCGGCGCTCACAGCGGAAGCCTTTGGTAATAATGTAACAAGGTTATATGACGTTGGTGTAGCGGGACTGCATAGACTTTTGTCTCACAAAAAGGAAATAATGTCCGCAAGTGTAGTAATTGCTATTGCAGGGATGGAAGGCGCGCTTGCAAGCGTCATAGGCGGACTTGTCGATTGTCCCGTCATTGCTGTTCCGACAAGTGTGGGATACGGAGCGGCATTTGGTGGATTAGCTGCACTTTTATCTATGCTCAATTCGTGCGCCAGCGGAGTATCTGTCGTCAATATCGACAACGGCTTTGGCGCAGGTTATCTTGCGAGTATGATTAACCATATGGAGGTAAAGAAATGAAAGTACTATATTTAGATTGCGGCATGGGGGCTGCCGGCGATATGTTGACTGCCGCGCTATTAGAGTTGTTGCCCAACTCCGATGGGTTTATAAAAAGATTGAATGAGCTTTCGATTCTCGGCGTGCAAGTCAGGAAAGAGACTTCTGTAAAATGCGGAATTACAGGGACGCATATTTCGGTTACTGTTCATGGCGAAGAAGAAAGCGAACATATGCACGAGCATCACCATGAACACGAACATCATCACCATGAACACGAGCACGAACATGACCATGTCCACCATCATAGCGGCATGCATGATATTGAACACATCATATCCCATTTAAATCTGCCACAAAAAATAAAGGACGATATTTTGGCGGTATACAACTTGATTGCCGAAGCTGAAAGCCATGTTCACGGAGTTCCTGTATCGGATATTCATTTCCACGAGGTGGGAACAATGGACGCTGTTGCAGATATTACCGCCGTATGTATGCTAATGAATGAGCTTTCTCCCGATGAAGTGATAGTTTCACCGGTTCACGTAGGGAGCGGTCAAGTTAAGTGCGCCCACGGAATTTTGCCTGTTCCTGCGCCTGCAACAGCGTATATTTTGAGGGATGTGCCCATTTACGGTGGCGCAATCGAAGGCGAACTTTGCACGCCAACAGGAGCGGCATTAATTAAATATTTTGCAACTCGTTTTGGCGAAATGCCTGTTATGAAGATGCAGACTATCGGTTACGGAATGGGAAAAAAGGATTTTGAATCGGCTAACTGTGTCCGTGCAATGATTGGAGAGGCGGAAGATAAGACTGATGTCGTTTTGGAACTATCGTGCAATGTGGACGATATGACGGCGGAGGCGATAGGTTTTGCGACAGAGCGACTCTTTGAAGGCGGTGCGCATGAGGTTTATACCATTCCTATCGGAATGAAAAAATCTCGTCCCGGTACACTTATCAGAGTAATGTGCAAGGAGCGTGACAAAGAAAAAATGCTCGAATTACTTTTTAAGCATACAACGACGATAGGGGTGCGCGAGGTTGCTACTCATCGATATATTCTTAACCGAAAAATGGAAACTCTGCAAACACCTTACGGCGATGTCCGCCAAAAAGTATCTTATGGATACGGCGTCCATAGAGAGAAATATGAGTACGAAGATTTGTCGCGCATAGCCAAAGAGCAAGAGCTAAGCCTTGATGAAGTGAAAAAGCTGCTTGAGAGTTATAGGAGGAGCTAATGGATACGGTATATGAAAAAAAACAATATTTGGAAAATTATTTGCGAGAGCTTGGAAGTGTCGCTATTGCCTTTTCGTCGGGTGTAGATTCGACATTTCTTTTAAAGGTTGCGCATGACATTCTCGGGGACAAGGCTATTGCCGTGACAGCCCGTTCGTGCTCATTCCCGTCAAGAGAATTAAATGAGGCAATTGCATTTTGCAAAACGGAAGGGATAGAGCATATCATTGTTGACTCGGAAGAGCTCGATATAGATGGGTTTCGTCAAAATCCTAAAAACAGGTGCTATCTCTGCAAACATGAGTTGTTTACTAAGATTCTTGAGATAGCAAAGAAACGAGGAATTGCTTATGTAGCAGAAGGATCAAATACTGATGATAACGGAGACTATCGACCGGGACTCATTGCCGTAGCCGAATTGAATGTAAAAAGTCCTTTACGTGAGGCTAAGCTAAACAAAGCCGAAATTCGTCAGCTTTCCAAAGAACTGAATTTGCCTACTTGGGATAAGCAATCGTTTGCATGCCTTTCTTCTCGATTTGTTTATGGTGAAACTATCTCCGAAGAAAAACTTTCTATGGTGGATAGGGCGGAGCAAATGCTAATTGATATGGGATTTCATCAGGTGCGCGTGCGTATCCACGGCACTATTGCGCGTATCGAAATCGACCGCTCTGAATTTGAAAAAATTATAAAGCCGGATATTACTCAGGCTTTAACAAAGTATCTTCACGGGCTTGGCTTTACATATGTCTCATTGGATCTTGACGGCTATAAAATGGGCAGTATGAACAAGACATTGAATTTATAGAAGTTGAACAAACGAGGCTGATTTTAAGCCTCGTTTGCGCTAATATTGAATTTTTTCTTTTAAGAACTTAAGGAAGATTTGCGCAGACTTGGAAAAGACTTGATACTTTTTCCATACTATATCAAGCTCAACTTCTACTGCGGGATATAAAGGTTTAAAGACAAGGTCGCTTCCGAAAGTATTAAACAGCTTGTCTATACATAGTACGCAGCCTATTTTTGCTTGCGCCGCAAACGCCGCATTGGTCAGTAGATTATAAGTGCCTACTATATCAATATTAGCGACGGATTTATACCATTCGGTGATCGGGCTTTTGGGCAAAGAGTGGCGGGATTGCATAATGGGTATGCCTTTTAGATCTTCGGGCGTTATATATTCTTTGCTAACGAGAGGGTGGTCCTTGTGCATTAATAGCCCCCAACGGTCAACATACGGGATTCGTATATTTTCGTACTTAGATAGATCCGCCGGCTGCATCAATAGTCCGAAGTCGATGAGACCTTTATCGAGGCGTTCGCATATATCGACCATATCTCCGCTTATGATATGAATTTTTATATTTGGGTGCGTTTTTCGCATCTGAGCAATAACATCCATAAGTATGGTCATACCGTAAGTTTCACCGCCGCCGATATATACTTCGCCGTTAACTTCGTCGCTTAAATTTAACCATTCACGTTCGGCTTTCTCGTAAAGCTCTAATATTTCTTCGGCACGCTTTCTTAAAAGTAAGCCCGCCTCGGTCAAAACCATTTTGCGTCCTGCACGAATAAACAGAGGCTGTCCGACTTCTTTTTCCATATTCTGAATTTGCCTTGTCAAACTCGGTTGAGTTACATATAAAAAGTCGGCGGCCCGAGTAATGTTTTCTTCTCTTGCTACTGCAAGAAAGTATTTTAGCTCTCGTATTTCCATACAAATATTTTAGCACAAAATATGCCTTAAGTCAACTATGCGTTTAAGGTATACATTGCTATAAAATATAAGCATTTGACATATGAGCTTTTGGGTTATATAATTGTATATAAGGAGTACGCAATGACTACTGAGCAATATAAATCGGAAATGAACAAGCAAACCTATATAGTAGCAGGATCGGATATGCATTTGCATATGCACGAAGCTGCCGACAATGCACGCAAAATAATGTCTCGTATCAATAATGAATATCATACGGGTGAGGAAATAAGCAGCTTGTTTTCGGAGTTAATAGGTCAGAAGGTGGAAAACTTTGGGCTGTTTCCGCCCTTTTATACAGACTATGGCAAGAATATTTCGGTTGGTAAAAACGTGTTTATCAATTCGGGGTGTTGCTTTCAAGATCAGGGCGGAATCATAATAGGCGACAACGCGTTAATCGGACAGCAAGTTGTTATAGCGACGCTTAATCATGACCTGTGTCCCGAAAAACGTGCAAATATGCTGCCTGCTCCTGTTGTGATAGGCAATAATGTTTGGATAGGCGCACACGCAACGATACTGCCGGGTGTAACGATAGGCGACAATTCGGTTATAGCGGCAGGAGCGGTTGTAACAAAGGATGTGCCTGCTTTTGCTGTTGCGGCAGGTGTTCCTGCAAAGATAATAAAGACGATTGAAGAATAAAAAAAGGAGTTAATAATGGAATACAGGAAATTACCCAAAGGAGAGGAAAAGATAGGAGTTCTCGGTATCGGTTTAGGTGGAATACAAAATGCTCCCGCCGAGGAAATAGAAACCGTTGTTCGTAAAGCAATAGCAAATGGGATAAACTATTTTGATGCGTGCGGAGGCGGAGCAAGCATATATGAGCCTTTTGGCAAAGCAATCAAAGGTCAGAGAGATAAGGTGTACTTTCAACTGCATTTCGGCGCGGTATATAACGAAAAGGGTGAATACGGGTGGTCGAGAGATCTGAATAGAATAAAGGAAACTCTTGACTGGGAGCTAAAAGCACTTGGTACTGATTACATAGACTTTGGATTTTTGCATTGCATAGATGAGGACGCCGACTTTGAGCAAATCAAAACTAATGGTATATTTGATTATGCATTGAATCTAAAAAAGATTGGCGTTATACACCATCTCGGATTTTCGTCGCACACTCCGTCGGTAGCTAACAAGATACTTGACGAGGGCGTTTTCGATATGATGATGTTCAGTATTAATCCCGCATACGACATGGAGCAGGGCGACGAATATGGAAAAGGCTCTATCGGAGAACGAAGAGCATTATTTCAGCGTTGCGAGGCGGAGGGCGTAGGCATATCTGTTATGAAACCCTTTTTTGCAGGACAGCTATTAGGTGAGAGTACCTCGCCATTCAAAAAAGAGCTAAGCAGGGCACAATGTATCCAATATTCTCTCGATCGCCCTGCAGTAATGACGGTATTGCCCGGAGTTCGTAACCTTGCCGACCTTGATGAACTCTTAAAATACCTTACTGCGAGCGCGGAAGAAAAAGATTATTCTATCATCGGGGAATTTACGCCCGAATTGACGCAAGGAACGTGCGTTTATTGCAATCATTGTCAACCTTGTCCTATGGGCATAGACATCGGACTTATAAATAAGTATTACGATCTTTCACTCGCGGGCGATAAGATGGCGCATAACCATTATGATAAAATTTCGGTTAAGGCAGGTGCTTGTATTGCTTGCGGACATTGTGAGGGGAGATGCCCGTTTAAGGTAAAGCAAGAACAGCGTATGAGGCAGATAGTCGCTTATTTCGGGAAATAGTCAGACAGTATAAAGGAGGAGTTAAATGAAAGTCAAATCAATACTAATTTTATTAATGATTACTTTATGCTTTTGGGTTGCGGTTGCGTGTGTTCCACCCAAACAACCGAGCAAATCCGAGCAACCAAGCCAGTCCGAGCAACCGAATGAGTCTGAACAGCCGAATGAGTCCGAACAAAACCCAACTGCACCAAATGAACAAGATCAAGACAAGGAGATAACTAAAATGTATATTTCAATCAACGGCAATAAATTGGAAGTAACGCTTGCAAAAAATTCATCGGTTATGGCACTTGTAGAACTGCTTAAGCAAGGCGATATAACTTACACGGCTGACGACTATGGCAATTTTGAAAAGGTGGGGGATATCGGACATACGCTACCACGCAACGATACACAGATAAACACCGTAGCGGGTGACGTGATTCTATATCAGGGTAATAAGCTTTGCCTTTATTATGGGAATAATTCTTGGAGTTTTACGCGAATAGGTAAAATCGACGGTTATTCGGTGAGTGAGCTTCGTAACCTGCTTGGCGCAGGGCAAGGAAGCGTACAAGTTACAATCAGTTTGAATTAAAAAGTGAGGTTAATAATTATGAAGGAAATAGAAAAGAACTTATCTGTGTTCCCAATCGGCGAGCCTAACGACGCTTATGCACAGTATTTTAGCGGGAAAAGTTATTTAAAGTTTTTATCTAAAGAGCAAGTGCCAATGTTCAACGTTACGTTTGAGCCGAAATGCAGAAACAATTGGCATATTCATCATGCTAAGAGCGGAGGCGGGCAAATTTTGGTTTGCGTTGCAGGACGTGGCTATTATCAGGAATGGGGAAAGGAAGCGAGAGAATTGCATCCCGGTGACGTTGTAAATATCCCGCAGGGAGTAAAACATTGGCATGGTGCGGCAAAAGATAGTTGGTTCCAGCACCTTGCAATCGAAGTCCCCGGAGAGGAAACTGCAAACGAATGGTGCGAACGTGTAGAAGATAGCTATTATGAGCAATTGAAGTGAACGCATAATACAAAACGGAAAGCTTGAATTATAACAGTTAAATAATCGGAGGACATAATCATGCAAAACGAAGAATTAGTATTGACACAAGAATGGGATAAGACGTTCCCGAAGAGTGACAAGGTAAATCACCGAAAAGTGACTTTCCACAATAGGTTCGGAATAACGCTTGCCGCCGACCTTTATGAGCCTAAAGCAGCAAAAGGAAAACTTTCTGCGATTGCGGTATGCGGACCATTCGGTGCTGTAAAAGAGCAAAGCTCGGGTTTGTATGCGCAGATTATGGCTCAGCGAGGATTCCTTACAATTGCCTTCGATCCTTCGTTTACGGGCGAAAGTGGAGGAGTGCCGAGGTATGTGGCTTCCCCCGATATCAACACGGAAGATTTCTCTGCTGCGGTGGATTTTCTCTCCACACTTGACAATGTTGACGCCGAACGTATCGGTATTATCGGCATTTGCGGTTGGGGCGGATTGGCGCTCAATGCGGCGGCAATCGACACGCGAATCAAGGCGACGGTTGCTTCCACTATGTATGATATGTGCCGTTGTACCGCAAACGGCTATTTCGATTCGGTAGATGCAAATGCTCGCTATGAGGCACGCAAGGCTCTGAACGCGCAGAGGACTGTTGATTATCGTAACGGCAATTATCAGTTAGGCGGTGGAGTAGTAGATCCGCTTCCGGAGGACGCACCGTTCTTTGTAAAGGACTATTATGAC
>JAFLVB010000047.1 GCA_022508465.1 Clostridiales bacterium | reverse complement strand
TGTCCTCAGCCGAGCGAAGCGAACGCCACGAAGTACGAGCGTAGCGTAGTGACTGGTGGGGATAAATTAATTCAACTTTTTTGTAAAAAGTATTGCTTAGGCGCACAAAGTATGGTAAAATATGTAAAACTAACTTTATCGGAGGTAAACAAAACAATGTTAAAAGATCTTGGCGTAAAGCCTTATGTATTCCCTATGCCGGTGCTAATGATTGCCACTTACTGCAAGGACAGCAAGGTTGACGTTATGAATATGGCTTGGGGCGGCATTTGCGACGAAAACCAAGTGGCACTCAACATCAGCGAAAGCCACAAGACAGCCCAAAACATCAAGGAGCGCGGCGCATTCACTTTGAGCGTAGCCGACATCCCTCACCTCGATGAGGCGGACTTCTTTGGTATTGCGTCGGGTAACGATATGGCAGACAAGTTCGAGAGGTCCGGCATGCACGCTATAAAGAGTAAGCGCGTGGATGCGCCCATAATCGAGGAATTCCCCATCACGCTCGAATGCAAGGTAAAAGAGTGTCAACACACCGAAAACGGATTTAGAGTTGTCGGCGAAATCGTAAACGTGCTTGCAGACGAAAAAATCCTTGACGGCGACAAGGTTGACCCCAAAAAGATAAATGCGTTTGTATTCGACCAATTTAATAATGGCTATTATGCCATTGGCGAAAAGGTCGGTCAGGCTTGGGATAGCGGTGCAAAATTCTTAAAAAAGTAAGTTTATCAATATGCAAAAATAGCAGTAACTTGTTAGTTACTGCTATTTTAATTTAAAAGTTTTTTGGTTACTTTTTTGCCTAAAAAAGTAACTATCTTTTCTTGCACAAGATAACTACATGGCGGTTGGGATCGTGACCCTCGCTCCTTGTAATGATCTGATCGTTATCAGCGAGTGCCGAATGAATAATCTTACGCTCATTGCTGTTCATTGGCTCAAGCACGATCTTGTGGCGCACCTTAATGCACTTAGCAGCCATCTTGTTAGCGAGTGCAACAAGGCTCTCCTTACGCTTTTCGCGATAATTGTTGCAATTTACAACCACATGGTAGAACTTATCGGGCTCATGGTTGATGACATAGCTTGTCATATACTCTATTGCGTCAAGCACTTCGCCGTGATAGCCTATTGCAGCAGAACTTTCGGTCTTAAGATTGATGTGAAGCTCGCCGTCCTCTACCGATGTGTCGATGTTAGCCTCAATGTTCATTTTAGCGATAAGCTCGGTCACAAAGTCCTCGGCCTTCTTTACAAGCTCGGGAGTGATCGGCTCATAGTGACGCGGCTCGCGCACCACTTCTTCCTTTTGTTGCACAGGTGCTTCCTTACGCGGTTGATGGGGACGCTCCTTTCTCTCTTCTACACGTTGCTCCCTTACAGGACGTTCGCGACGTTCCTCTTTCTTCTCCGGTCTTTCATGCTTTTCTTCGCGACGTTCCTCATGTCTCTCCTCACGCTTAAACTCCTGACGCGGCTTTTCGGACGTAATATCGCGTTCTACCTTCTTTGCCGGCGCGGGTGCGGGAGCCGGTGCAGGCTCTTCGCCCGGAACTGTGATCCTTACCTTAGCTTTGCGGAACAATCCGCCGTTATCAAGAACTTCGACCTCTACTTCCGTCAATGTTTTGCCAAGCTGAGCAAGGCCGTTGTCGATAGCGTCCTTCAGCTTTCTTCCTGTTGATTCAATTGAAATCATATCTATCTCCTATTTTTTATTTATTCTGTCGTTGGGGTCTAAGCGACCGTGTTTAACTACAACCGTATTCTTCTTTTTAAATCCGCCGTCCATAAGGTTGACGATGAGTGTCGTGATAAAGTTAATGATTAGGCTCATAGCCGAGTTAGTCACCATGTAAAGCGTGAACGCACTCGAGCTCGATAGCGCGAACGCAGCAAGCATAAGCGGCATTATCCACATCATCATCTTCATCATGCCTGCGCCAGCCTGCGCCTGATTAAGCTGACCCGACTGCTTTTGCTGCCTTGTGGTTATAAACTGCGACAACAGGCTGAGCCCTACTACCAATATAACCATTATAAGATAGCCGTTGGTCTTATAAAGCTTAGAATTGTCTCTGACCTTTGCGGTAACGATTTTGTAAGTAAGTCCGTTAGTAGTTCCGTCAGGGTCAGCCATATCGTTGAACATTGTTTGGTTGTCGGTATAAACCTTGCCAGGGTTAGCGTCCCATTCAAGATAATGATACTTCTTAATGCTCGACATTGTTCGTTTAAAGGTCGACCAATCGGGAACAGAGTTGGCCCAGGGCACGTCTGCTACCCACAAGCTCTTTATCCAAAGGAAGGATGTGCGATTTTCTTCAAACGCCTTTACCGTTGCCTCTTGCGCACGTACTTGCATAAGTATACTCATAGCAAGGTTAAAGTCGGCAGTTTCCTTGTTAGAAATGGTGTCGCCTCTATGCTCCGAAACATAGTCGCTATATGACTTGCCCTGATCGATATAGTCTGTCTTGTAGCGCATCAAGGTCTTAGCCGGATTATTGACAGTGACAGCGGCAAAAAGCTCGCTGATTTCTTCCGAGTCGATATAGCTGTTTATAGTTTCCTCATCCTTAACGACTTTGTTAAGCCAAGCGTCGATCTCGGCATAATTGATATCACCACTGTTAAAAGCAAAGTTTTTATTAACGCGGCTGGTGTAATCAAAGCCACTATCCTCGTATGCGGTAACATAACTGTCGTACATTTCCACATACTGCTTAAATTCCATATACGCGCTGACCGAACGGAGCGCGGTATAGAATGTTATAAAGAGTACAAGCGTTATAATAAGCGGAATGCACGCAGACATATAGCTGAAGCCCGCCTTTTTGTTGAGCTCCATCTGTTTGCGTTGCAAAGCCTCTTTGTCATTGCCGTATTGCTTTTCGAGTTTTTCGAGCTGAGGTTTTAAAGCCTCGGTAATGCGCTGATTTTTGCGCATCTTGTATCTTTGATAAAAGTCGAGCGGCGACAAAACGAGCTTGAGCAAAATAACGAATACTACTACTCGCCACCCATAATTACTTATAAAGCCGAACACGTTGAGAATGAACCATTCCCAAACACCGCTCGGTGCGGCAACGTCAACTGCCGACATTAAAAAAGCCATTTAATATCTCCTTTACGATTGACAGGCACGGGATCGTAACCACCGTCGTGGCGAGGCGTGCACCGTAGCAGCCTCTTTAGCCCTATAAGAACCCCTTTTGGTCCGAACTCTCTTATGCTTTCGAGCATATACGTCGAGCAGCTCGGATAATAAATGCAAACGGACGGCATAAGCGGCGACATGCACTTTTTATAAAAAAGCACGGGCAGCTCGAGGAGCCACCTAAAGCTCAAAATATAGACAAGCCTATTGCGCTTCTTTCTTTTCATTGATAAGTCCCGCCTTGGATAACAGCCTTACTATTTCCTTTTGTATCTCATCAAAGCTAAGCTGAGCCGAGGGTTGTCGAGCGACAATGACAATTTGATATTTAGGTAGCGGCAATAAATTTTGAATAACCGCCCTCATTCTGCGCTTAAGTTTGTTTCTGACCGTCGCCTTGCCCAGTTTATTGCTGACCGAAAACCCGACTTTTAAAGAAGTCGATTTAACATAAAATAGAGAAAACGCCGCCGAAGCCTTGTTCTCTCCCTTGCGATATACAAATCCGAACGATCCGTGTTTTGTCAGTCTGTAAGTTTTTTTAAGCATACGCTTATCGAGCGCGAATAACCGCGCCCGATTTATCGTTCTTAGTGAGAACCAAGCGGCTTAGCTGCAATATGCTTCCTGCCCTTTTGTCTGCGGCGAGCGAGCACTCTTCTGCCGCCTGTTGTCTTCATTCTCTGTCTGAAGCCGTGCACCTTAGCACGAGCTCTCTTTTTAGGTTGATAAGTTCTTTTCATAATAGTTCCTCTCGATTAATTATAAATTACGCTTGTATATTATAAATAAATTGTAAATATAAGTCAACTGATTTTACCGCAAATTAAATTAAAGCCCGAAAAAAGATTATTTTCACTATAATTCAAGCCAAACAAAAACCCACGGCAAGGTGGGTTTTTGAAAAATGCGTTGTTGTAAAACTCGCCGATTATCTCTTGGAGAATTGCGGAGCCTTACGAGCCTTTTTAAGACCGTACTTTTTACGCTCTTTCATTCTCGGATCGCGAGTAAGGAATCCTGCCTTTTTGAGCGGAGCGCGATAAGCTGCATCAGCCTCGCAAAGCGCTCTTGCGATACCGTGGCGAATAGCACCTGCTTGACCCGAAGTGCCGCCGCCTCTAACATTAACCATAACGTCGAACTTGTCGGTAGCGCTAACAAGTACAAGGGGCTGATTGACAATCTGCTTTAAGGTATCAAGACCAAAGTAGTTGTCGATCTCTCTCTTGTTGATAACGATTGCGCCGTTGCCGGGCAAAAGTCTAACTCTTGCGATCGCCTTTTTGCGACGACCGGTACCCAAATATTGAATCTTTTTCTTATTAACCGTCTTAGCCATAATCAGTTATACCTCTTTTTTTGAAGCTGCATTACTTCAGGTTTTTGAGCTGCATGCTCATGCTTGTCGTCCTTATAAACGCGAAGCTTTTTGATCATCTGTCTGCCAAGTCTGTTTTTGGGAAGCATGCCCTTAACAGCCTCATAAACAGCTTCGTCGCTCTTTTCCGCCATATACTTGCTGTACTGAACTTCCTTCATACCGCCCATGTAAAGAGTATGATGTCTCTTGTACTTCTTTTCGAGCTTTTTGCCGGTAAGCACAGCCTTGTCGGTGTTGATTACGATAACGTAATCGCCGGTGTCAACGTGCGGGGTGAAAATGGGTTTATTCTTACCTCTTAAGACTGCCGCAACTTGGCTTGCAAGACGGCCGAGAGGCTCATTTGCGGCATCGATGATGTACCATTTACGCTGCTCTGCCGCAACTTTATTGTTTGCCATAAAAGTTTTCATTTATGAATATCTTCCTTAATTAAATTAGTTGCGTTTATAGCTGCCATTTCACGCTGACAGATCAAAACGACTACATTTCAGTCGGCATAAGACTTTAATTACAGGGGGCTAAACCCATAACAAAAAACTCTGCCAATCAAAAAGCTTTTATATTTTACTATACGCAAAGCTATTTGTCAACTGATTTTTAGCGGTAAAGGAGCATTTTTACCATAATTTAGCCAAACTTAGTTTGGATTTTGCCTGATTTTAATATTAAAACAATAAAAAATAGCGCAGGCACTATTCCCACGCTATTTGTATTGATTTACTTATTTAAATACTTAGTAATTAAAATCCAAACGAAAATTTAGTTGCTGACTAATCTTCGTCGTCGCTATTGTCAAGCTCAACGGTCGGGTCATACTTGTCCTCGTCTAACTTAACGCCTACAAACTGCTTGTCCTCATCAATGCGATCGAGATTTACAAACAAAGCGTAATCACTTGCATAGTCGTCAACGTTGCCGAACATCATTACAAAGTTACCTACAACATCAAGTCCGAATGTAGCGCTTGTGCTCATGCCCTCGCCGAGTGTATAAACGGTATTGTCAGCCGCTGCGGTGTAAGCGTTGGTCATATAGTAATTGCCGTCGCTGTTACGGAAGAAAACGTTAGTACCTACAACACCATATACTTCGCTTGCGCTGCCGCTATATATAGCTTTCATATCAACGCCGTCATAGATGAACAAACCTGTACCGCTCATGCAAAGCGAATAAACCTGGTTGGACAATCTGTTCGGTCTAAAGCAAATAATTTCGCTGTAGCTGCTAATGTTCTCTACATCGAGAGCAACGCCCGACTGATGTCCGATAAGCGGGCTGTTTTCGCCGTTAGCTGCGATGATTGCCGACTTGTTCTTATCATAAGACGCTTTGTACGAGGGGCTGTTTTGCATAAATTGCTCGTGAAGGTTGGTATACATTATAACGTTTCCACTTGTCTGAGCATCCTGATAGAAGAGGTAGCCGCCGTCTACGTCCTTAAGTGTGATCGTATTGCCGTTAGCAAAGATCTCCATCTGCTCGGATCCGTCCGGACGCATAGCAACTGTGATGTTACCTGCTCTTACAGGATCGTCCTCGTTGATAGCGCGGGTGTAGTAAATAAAGTCCTCAGCCTCGTTGGTTTCGATTCCGTTAAAATACACGTCTCTTACGGGGAAGAGTACCGCAGATACATCGGTAGCAATCTCGTTAACCGACTTAACCTTTTTGTCGCCTACCTCAATAGAGATAATGCTCGAGCCGTCATGCACGGTAAGATATACCGTACCGTTCTGCTTATAGAAAGCGTACTCCGAGCTCGACGAGCTTGACTTGGTGGTGTAAAGGCGGATAGTGCCTGTGCCGTCAAGGTTTGTGCGATAGAACATAGTCTTGTCCGTCTCGAAGTCGCCATGTCTGTCCTGATTGTTGGACGGGGTTGCATAATAAACATGCTCGTCATAAATGAATATGCCGCCCTTAGCATAGCCGCTTGTACCAATAGTCTTGGAAGCAATACGATAAGCAACGGGAGTATTGATCTCCTCGGTGATCTCAATAGGCTTATCGTTATCATCATAAGCGATTTTGCCGTCATCGTCCTTCTCGTAGCCGGTAACGACAGTTTCCTTTTTGGTAACGAAGTCATACGAAGTCTCAACGTCGAACTTACTCTCGAACGTCTTAAGTCCGCTCACCTTAGTACCAAAGGATGTCATATAGTCGAACTCGACATCTTTGCCTGCAATAAGCTCGGACCTATAAAGTCCGCCCTTAACGACATTGCCCCAATAGTTCTCGGAGCCGTCGGCGTCGGCATAGCCACGATAGCCGTTAATATAATAAACGTAATTGCCGTACTGAACTGCGCTGCCGCCGTTGCTTGTAACAACATACGAAGTGTCCTGCTTACCCTCAACTGTGGGGTTTTTAAAAGACTCACCGCAAGCGGTCAATGGAGCGCAAACCAAAAGCACTGCAATAATAGCCGCAAAAATTTTCTTTTTCATTGTTGTTTAAACTCCAAATAGTGATAATAGTCAACCTTAATATTATACATTCTAAAAGTGAATTAGTCAAACTATTTAACAGCAATTACCAAGAATTTATTTTTTCGTAGCTATAAATTAAGCGATTTTTGCTAACTTTTGAGAGTTTCGCCGCTCACGCCGTCCTGATACATCATCCAAAACCCCTCTGCGTGCGGATTGCCGGCGTCAAAGGGCAGCCATCTGGCGTATCCGCAAAGCGGCTCGGGCGGGACTTCGGAGTACACCGACGGAACACCGTAACAGATGTAATCCCTGCCTATTACGCCCACTATGTAATATCTCTTTTGGTCGTAGTTGATCTTTACGAACTTGCTGCCCGGAATGAGCTTTTCGGCTGCGGTGAACCGCTCGTTGTTCGCCATCAGCTTTTCGAGCTGAGCGCTGCTGCGTTCAAAGTACGTGGCTCGCCTGCCCGTCGGCTTTGCTCCCTCCACGCGATAGTCCCTGAGTGTTATCCGCCTTGCCATAGCGATAACCTCCGGCTTTTCGGCTGTGGTGAGGGACGACTCAGGCGCGATTTCGACCTCGGGCTGAACAATTTTAATAGGCTCTTGAGTGGGCGCCTCCTTAGCCTCCTGCACTACTTTTATAGGCTCATTGATAGGCGCAGTCTTTGTCGCCCCCCAAATAAGCGAAAGATATTTTAGTTCTAACTCGTGCGGCATCATTTTATTTTCCATAATATCCTCCTCCCTCTCTCTTTTATCCATATGAGGCTGCTTTGCAACTTGTTCCGTTTGCTTAGGCGATTTCGACTGTTGCCTTTTTACCGGCTTTGATGATTGTTTTACTTTGGGTTCTTGCTCCGCCGATTGCTTTTTTGCTTGCTTCGGTTGCTGTTCCGTTGATTGCTCCGCCTGCTGCTTAGGTGTTTGGTCTTGCTTAGGCGGCTGTGGGGAAACTTCTATAGCCGCATCTGTGAGCTTTTCAATTAATTCGGACTCTTGCTCATTAACCTCTATCGCTTCCTTTATATCTAAGGTTGCGGCGACATCATTTAGCAAAGTCACATATGCGGGATAGTAATTCTTTTCGGCAATTGCAAAGTCGTTGTACTGCGGCGGAGCGATCTCCTTAAAGTAGTCGTCTATCTTTTTATCCCTGCCGCTGAATGTTATGAAATTCGACTCGTCCCTTTTGGCTTTTTCGCTACCCTTTAACCTTTGCATAATTACATCGCTGCTTAGCTTTTTGGCGCAGTTGCTGCCGTACATCACCACTTTGCTGCCGACAATCGCCGCATGAATTTCCTCAAACCCTATCTCGCCCAGCTCGAAGTTACGACTGCGCTTATTATCTATCTGCATGACAAACAGGTCGTCCCCCGAGATGATTACAAATCTGTACTCACCCGCCGGCAAGTCGAATATGTTAAGCTTGCCCCATACGCCATAACCGTTCTTTTCGAGCATTAGCGTGCCGCGCGCCCCGCTGCTCCCGGTAAGAATAACCAGCTTTTTTATAAACCGCATACATTGCCTCCTTAGGGCATTATACTGTAATGTATATGTATGCAAACATAAAATATTGACTTATTTTGTTATAATTTGTCATTTTTACAAAAATGCTTTTATGGTTATATGCACAAAGGTATATAAAAAGCCCACCCGAGATAGTATCTATCTCGGGTGAATGTCTATCTAGTTTATCTTATAATCATTACGTCTATCTATTTCAATCTGCTTTCTTCGTGTCAATTAGTGTTTTTCCCATATATGCTTATTTGATGATTCACCAATTGTCTAATATCTTGCATAATATCTTCAGCGGCATAAAATCTTATTCTTTTTTTATTATAAGAGTATACCGCATATTCATCCATAAAGAATGCATAAGACGCATGAGAATAAAAATTAATCTTACTTATATCTTCTTTCCTTATCCATTTTTTCTTGAAATTTTTTCTATAAAGGGCTATCTCTTGCATATTTATAATTATTATAGTTCTTGAAATTTTATAATAAATTTTTATTACTGCAAAATAGGATAACAATACAAAATAAATTGATCCATTAATTATTATGATTAATTCAATCTTTTCTTTTAAATCAGAAAGAGCAATCATCAAATCGAATAAAATGCACGCAATTGTTAGATAAATAAATAAAATTTTTACGGTGAAGATAAGACCACAATATAATGGCGCTCTTATTTCAATTTGATCCTGTGTTATTTTCACTTGATTCATAATTTTCTACACTATAAATATAATACTCTAAGCTGTCAAAATAATAGCAAAGATTCCCGTTTTCGTCATAGGAATATACCCATCTATATGTCCCATTATTGACCGAGGCAAGCTTTGTTCCCTTGCGTCCAAGGTGGAATTATTACAATATGAATAATAGCTTTTATTTTACCATATTTTTGCATTTTTGTCAATCACTTCGATAAAAGATGATTGCCGTGCCTCCTATGTATGCCCTTGTTATCTGAGCTAAGGTATATAAAAAAGCCCACCCGAGATAGTTCCCTATCTCGGGTAATGAGGGGTGCGTTAAATCTTATTGTCCTAATCCCTTTAAGATTCTTAAATTTCGGATTTGACTTTATTATATAATAGCATTTTTGTAGAAGATCCTTTATCAGTCTCTGATTTTATTAGCGCCATATTGTTCGATAAAATTATAATAACAGGCAAATATTCTTCATCTAAATACGATAAAGCATCCTTTAAGTTAAAAAATTTTCCCATAGTATATTTATAAGATATTACATAAGCAAATTCATTTATTTTCTTATATTTTAACTCTTTCTCAATTTCAAGTATAGATAAATTTGAATTCATTAGAATTATCTTCTCAGAATTAATAATGTTTTCAAAATCATGTGAAAATCTATCTATAGCATGCTGCCTTTTTTTAGAAGAATTAAATTCAAACAATATTCTTTCTTGATATTGTTTTTTAATAAAGTTTTTTATAAAAGCCTTTTCTATATCTTCATTCATATTCCTTCACCTTTAATTATCATCTTCTATTAAATATAGTAATAGAGTAAAGTAATAATGCCAATGCCTGAATCTAGGATCATTAGGGTGATAATGAGGACCATATTTGCCTTTTAAATGTAAAATTGGCTCAGTTTTTCCACCCTTTTTAGAAGGCTTTAACCTAAGTTGTTCCATATTAATTACCCCACATGATTTCTTTTAACAATTGCTCTATAAAAAAGATGATTGCAATGTCTCATATGTATCCATTTTATATTTGCCTCGGTGTATACATTATTCTATCTTATAATCTGTAAGTCTATATATTTCTGCCAAAACTTTATTAGATACATAAAAATGAATTACGGTTTTTGATTTAGAATATATTTCACAACGGTCATACATTAAACAAAGAGGCAAATAATTCATATGGATTATTTTGTCAATCTCATCTTTTTTAATAGTTTTTTTCTTTCTGTCCCTGCTATATAATGCCACTTCTTGTGCGTTTATTATTACTTTCTGTTTTGACATGAGATAATACAATTGAAGTAAAAAATATAAAACTATTAGAATTAAGTATATCGTGATGGCTGATACTAAAATAAGCATTAACAATTCTGTTATTGTGTATGAATATTTATCAATAAGTCTATAAAAAATACCAATAACTAATATACCTATGCTTGTTAAAGGAATATAAAAAATTGCAGTATCTATTAGCGCAAGTAATATTCCTCTATACATTGGAGCCTTTATTTCTATTTGTTCTGAATTTATATTAATTTGTTTTTTCATGGCTACACCTATAAATATTTATATCGAAAAACCCCTGTAAATAATTTTGAAAATACATAATTATAAAGACTTCTTACTCCATTTGCAGCTATATCAATAGATCCTCCTTTAAATGTGCGGTCTTTTACTTTGTTTGCTCTTGTCCAGACGCCTGTATTTGCAGCCAAATATCCAAATCCGAAACTTATAGCTCCCTCAATGCTGGTTAATGCTCCCGATAAAAACATTTTCTCTATTTGAAATTCTTCACCATTTGCAAAAGTTTTTATAGCATAACTGCTCATTCCTGCAACAAAACAACCTCCTACTCCAACTAAAAAAGCAGTTTCTGCTGCTTGACCTGCAAGCATTCCTATGCCATATAATCCTCCGGCGGCACCCGTTGCACCAATCGCAGCTCCACTAATCATTCCACTCAACATACCCGCCATCACATTTTCGTTTCTAGAGGAGACTATTCCTCCAATTCCACCAAATGCAGCACCAAAAGCAGCGGCAGATAAAACAAATGATGTTGCCCCGCTAGTTAAATAAGCCGCTGCGCAAAATAATCCAGCAACTATTACTGTTCCAACTAAGAGCGCACTTAATAACTCTCCCCAGTTAAATTCACCCGTGGGGTCATAGCCCATTACCGGGTTATTACCACAGTACGTATAAAGGTTTAATTCCCCAGCTTCCGCAAGGGTTGACAACAACTCGTAGTTATCCGGACTTATAAATCTACGTGCAGCAG
>JAFLVB010000046.1 GCA_022508465.1 Clostridiales bacterium | reverse complement strand
CCCTCGCGATAGCAAGCGGTGCAAAACGAAGGAATATGTCCGTTTTCCATAAGCCACTTTACCACCTCGTCCAAAGTGCGTTGGTCTGACACGTCAAACTGCTCGGTGTCGTGAGGACGCTCCTCCTCGGTATATCCACCCACCGAAGTGCGCGAGCCGCCACTCACCTGCGAAATTCCCAGCCTAAGCAGCTTGCTGCGGACAGCCTCAGTCTCGCGCGTGGAGATTATCATGCCGGTGTACGGTACGGCAAGGCGAATACAAGCGGTGATCTTAGCAAAAATCTCATCCGAAATCGAATTGTCGAACGCCGAAGGGTCAATGTCGTCGGCGTGCTTTATGCGCGGCACGCTTATGGTATGCGGGCCTACTCCGTGAACCGCCTCAAGGTGCTCGGCGTGCATGATAAGCCCCGCGAACTCGTACTTATAAAGTTCCAGTCCGAAGAGTACGCCAAGTCCTACATCGTCTATGCCGCCTTCCATTGCTCGGTCCATCGCCTCGGTATGATAGTCATAGTCGTGCTTTGGTCCCGTCGGATGCAGTGCAAGATAGCTTTCCTTATGATACGTCTCCTGAAACAATATATATGTGCCTATGCCGGCATCTTTGAGCTTGCGATAATTTTCCACCGTAGTTGCGGCAATGTTTACGTTGACTCGGCGAATCGCGCCGTTTTTGTGCTTGATGCCGTAAATGGTCTTTATGCACTCCAATATATACTCAATCGGGTTGTTGACAGGGTCCTCGCCTGCCTCGATTGCAAGTCGCTTGTGGCCCATATCTTGCAACGCCCTTACCTCCGCCTCGACTTCTTCTTGTGTCAGCTTGCGGCGAGGAATGTGCTTGTTTTTATAGTGATACGGGCAGTAAACGCAGCCGTTGACGCAGTAGTTGGACAGATACAACGGCGCAAACATAACTATACGATTGCCGTAAAAGGCAAGTTTGATTTGCTCGGCAATTGCGTAGATCTCCTCTACCTTTTCGGGAATGTCGCACGCAAGCAGCACCGAAGCCTCGCGGTGAGTTAACCCATCACATTTATAGCCGGTTTCCGTCTTTTTGGGACGAGCCTTATTTAGGATTGCGTCGATAAGCTCGACATTGTGCTTATTTTGTTCGGCATATTCGAGCGTTGCTCTTATCTCATCGTCGTTGATAAATTCTTCCGCTTTAAGCGATTTTGGATTGTATATTGCCATAATTAGCTCCTCTCTTTATTTATATCTCCGCGACTGACTACTATCTTACAGCCGACAGAGTTCATTCTCATAGAAAGACAGTTTTTACACTGCGCAGATTCTTCGCCCGTGCAAATCTTGTTATCGTAAAGCTCATACTTTTTTCGCACACTTACGGGCGACAGATTTGGCATTACGACGTTTGCGCCCGAAAGCACGCCTTTTTCGCGCCCGCGCGGGTCGATTGTACCGAGCGCCGTGGTGGACGGGAGCAGTACGCGCGGATGAATTATGCGTATAAGCGACAGCAAAAAGCAAGTGAGCTCGACAGTCCCCGCCTTCTCGTCCCTAAAAGGCGTATCGTGATGAGGCACAAACGGACCTATACCGCACATATCGGGCTTAAAGGTCTCAATAAACTTTAGGTCTTTTGCAAGTGTCTTTGCCGTCTGATATGGTGAGCCGACCATAAAGCCGCAACCCACCTGATAACCGATTTCACGCAAGTTATACAGGCACTTTATGCGGTTGTCGAACGACATCTCCGAAGGATGAAGTTTTTGGTAATGCTCTTTGTCCGCCGTTTCGTGCCTTAGTAGATAGCGGTCTGCCCCGGCATCATAAAGACGCTTGTAGCTTTCGTAACTGCGTTCGCCCATAGAGATTGTCACCGCACAGTCGGGATACTTAACTTTTATTTTGGAAATTATAGAGCAAAGCACATCATCTGTAAAATATCCGTCCTCGCCGCCTTGCAACACAAAAGTGCGAAAACCAAGCTCGTATCCCTCGTCGCAGCACTCCAAAATATCTGCTTCTGTCAGGCGATATCTGTCAGCCGCCTTGTTGCTGCGCCTTATACCGCAATAAAGACAATCGTTTTTGCAAAAGTTGCTTATCTCGATAAGTCCGCGTGTAAAAACATCGTCGCCGTAATATTTTTGGCGAAGCTCCACCGCCTTTTTAGCCAAGATTTCGGCAATTTCGGCTGTGCGGTTTTGTATTATGAACTCGTATTCTTCAAGCGAAAGTTCGCCGGTTTCTTCAAGCTTGTCTATTAACAATAAAATTTTATTCATGGTAAATCACGTTGGAGTAAGCCGCCTTTGCGCTTATACCCGGCAGATTGCCTATCTTACCAGACAATGCCGAAATGATATCCTGCGGTGCATCCACCGCTATGCTTATAATGCTTATTTTACGCTCTTTGTACGGCAAACCCATTCTGCCGATTATGATGTCCGAATAGTCGTGTAAAATCGAATTGAGCTTGTCCACCGACTCTTTGTTTTCCACGATTATTCCTATAACCGCGACTCTCGTATCCATTTTTACCTCCAAAATAATTGCTTCGCCCATAAAAAAGCGAAGCAAAAAAACACCCTATTATTTGTAATTATTGCTATCGCCTTATCTTCGGAACACTCCTCGTGTCAGGCAATATCATTATATACCATAAAAATACGGTTGTCAATAAGTTTTAAAAATTTTTTTGGTTTAATTTACAATATCAAGTCCAGAAGAAACATAGTCTTTATATGGGTCCTCGGTGCAAGCCGACAAAATTACGGCAATGAACGCCAAAAGCAACATCGTAAATTTTTAGGATAACTAAAAGCGACGAAAACTCGCCGCTTTAGATGTTGTTTTATTAGTTGTTATTGAGACAGGCAATGCCGGGGAGCACTTTGCCCTCGAGATACTCGAGGCTTGCGCCGCCACCAGTAGAGATATGTGTGATCTTGTCGCCCACTTCCATTTGCTGAACTGCCGCCGCACTATCGCCACCACCTACTACCGAAATGCAGTTACTGCCTGCGAGCGCCCAAGCGATTTCGCGCGTACCCTTAGCAAAGTTGGGGTTCTCGAACACGCCCATAGGTCCGTTCCAAACGACTGTACCCGCACTCTCTATCTCCTTTTTAAAGAGCTTGACAGTCTCGTCGCCTATGTCGAGCGCCATAGAATCGTTGTCGATCTCATTGATCATCACCTGCTTAGACGGTACATCTGCGTCAATCGGGTCCGGGAATGACTGTGTTACAACAGCGTCGATGGGCAACAAAAGTTTTACTCTGCGCTCATCCGCTTTAGCAATAAGCTCTTTTGCAAGCGGCAATTTATCCTCCTCGCAAAGGCTTTTGCCTATTTGAATACCCTTAGCGCGCAAGAAGGTATACGCCATTCCGCCGCCTATCAAAATAGTGTCCGCCTTGTCAAGCAAATTGTTAATAACGCCGATCTTGTCCGAAACCTTTGCTCCGCCCAGGATTGCCACGAGCGGACGACGAGGATTGTCAAGCACTTTGTCGAGGCTCTCGAGCTCTTTGGCAATAAGGAATCCCGCAACTGCTACGGGCGCAAAGCCGTACGTTACGATACCTGCCGTAGAGGCGTGCGCTCTGTGCGCCGTGCCGAAAGCGTCGTTGACATAGATATCGCAGAATTTACTGAGGCTGCGACAAAACTCTTGATCGTTTGCCTCCTCTTCCTTATGGAAACGAAGGTTCTCGAGTAGAAGCACTTGCCCATCCTTTAACGCTCCCACCTTGTTTGTAGCGTCCTCGCCTATTACATCGGTAGCGAAAACAACATTTGTGTTAAGCAAAGTAGAAAGCCTTGCCGCTACGGGTTTAAGCGAATACTTAAGATTGAACTCGCCCTTGGGTCTGCCGAGGTGCGAACAAAGTATTACCTTTGCACCGTGTTCTATCAAATACTTGATAGTCGGAAGTGCCGCAACTATGCGCGTATCGTCGGTTATTTCGCCACCACTCATTGGCACGTTAAAGTCACATCTAACAAGGCATTTTTTGCCCGCAACATCGACATTTTTTATTGTCTTTTTAAACATTATTAATCCCTCTCAATTGTATATTGTCCGCTTACCGCGGTCATTTCTTTGTATTTATCTTCATATCCAATGCGGCCCATCATTGCGAAAGTGGCTTTTTTGCCCTCTTCCACGCCGGGCTGATTGTAAGTGTCCACGCCGAGCATCGCTCCCGCAAACGCAGTCTGGTACATAAATATCATTATAAGCTCGCCCACCGACTGCGGTGTAACGCTGTCAAGCGTGAGCGTCATATTTGGTCTTTCGGCTTTTTTGAGCGCAAACGCAGTCGCCTTGCACTCGGCATCAATTAGCTCATTGAGCGTATGTCCCTTTAAAAAGCTTAACCCCTCTTTTTTGTCATCGGGAATTTCGCATTTGGTGCGGAAGCACTTGACCGACAAAAATGTCACTACCTTATCGAACGGGCCCTCTGTATAAAGCTGAATTTGGCTGTGCTGATCTGTAACGCCGAGTGCCTTGACAGGCGTCTGTCCGACGTGTACGATCTCGCCGCTTAAAGCTTCCTTTTTGCCAAGCGACTCGCCCCAAAGCTGAGCATAAAAGTCGGACATATATTTTAAGCTGTCGGCGTACGGCATCATGACTGATATATTGCAGCCTTTTTTGTATGCCTCGATATTGAGCACCGCCATCATAAGCGCAATATTAACGTTTAAATCGCTGTCGGTGCAATACTGAGCCGCCTTTTTAGCTCCTGCTATTAAACCCTTTATGTCTATGCCTACGCAGGCAAGCGGAACAAGTCCCACGGGAGACAACACCGAAAATCTGCCGCCCACGCCCTTACCTACACCAAAGATCTTAAAACCTTCGCTTACCGCTATGTCGTAAAGCGTGCCTTTGCCGATAGTCGTGACTGCAACTATATGCTCGCGCGCTTTGTCACCGAGCAAATTTTTAAGCGCATCGTACGCGATAAGAAATTGGCTAAGCGTTTCGCTCGTCTCGCCGCTCTTTGTTATGACAATAAAGTAGCTTCGGTTTAGGTCTATTACGTCCAAAAGCGCTTGCATACGCTCGGGATCGATATTGTCCTCGACGTAAAATTTAGGCGCGTTTCGCTTCACTTCGGGCAATTCGTTATGCCTTAGATGCAATAGCGCATTGGCAACCGCCGCCGCGCCGAGTGCCGAGCCGCCTATGCCGAGCACCACCACGCTTTGCGCTTTTTTGCGAATTGGGTCGCAAAATGCAATTATTTCGTCAAGCTGAGCTTCACTCGGGAGCTCACTCCACTCCTGCCAGCCCTTGCCCAAACCCTCGATTACCGTTTGGTAAGCGAGGGCGGGAAATTGTACTTTATCAAGTCCGCGACTGCCTATGCAGTCAACCATCATATTACTATAATCGAGTTTCAAATTAAATTACCGCCTGTATCAAACCGTAATCGCCATCGATTCTTTTGTACAGTACGTTTACAGTGCCGGTCGCCTTGTTGAGGAATACGAAGAAGTCATGTTCGACAAGTTCAAGTTCTTCTATTGCGTCCTCTACCGTCATTGGAGTAAGGTTGTATACCTTTGTTCTTACTACCGTGCTTGGCTTTTCAACCTCGTGAGCTTCCTCTTCAACAAGCTTTTCTCTTATCTTCTTGCTGCGGGAAACAAGCTTTTTGTGGTGTTTGATTATCTGCTTTTCGAGTTTGGGCAACGCCAAATCGATATTGTTATACATGTTATCGCTCGTTACCTCGGCACGCATTACCGTGCTGTCAAGGACTATCGTAAGCTCGAGCGTATATGTGTTGTCTTTGACTTGCTTTAAGCAAACCTTGACCTTTGTGTCCTCGCCAACGAAAAACTTGTCAAGTCGTTGAAGCTTTTTGTCGATCAAGTCTTTGAGTTTTTCGACAGGGGTGTAGTTTTTACTAATCAATTCTATAACCATATTTGATACCTCCCGGTTATGATTTTATGAGTTTATTTATGCATCACATCGTTAGCGATGTCCGTTTTGTTTTTATCTTAAATATAGTATACCATAAGCAAAAATTCTTGCTTGCAAGGGAATTTTGTGCAGCCGTCACGGTAATTGCATTGTCCGATGGATTGATTAATCCGAGGACAATAAATCTCGATAGAGATTAAGGGCACATAGTGACCTTGCAATTATAGTATACCACAAAAAGATTGTTTTGTAAATACCCAATTTACAAATTTTTACAAAATATTTGCTCTGATCATTACTCTGCCGTCCATATAGTCGGCTGTAACGGTGTCGCCGTCCTTGATTCTGCCTGCCAAAATCTCTTCGGCAATGGCGTCCTCGATACTTTGCTCGATAACTCTACGAAGCGGTCTTGCGCCGTACTCCATATCGTAACCGCTCTCTATAATATATCCCATCATCGTGTCTGTTACACGCAAGCGAATATTACGCTCGGAAAGCTTCTTTTGCACCTTTTTGAGCATAATATCGGCAATTTTTGCGATGTCCTCGCGCATAAGGTGATTGAACGTGCATATCACGTCTATACGGTTAAGGAACTCGGGCTTAAATCGCCTCTTGAGGGCGGCGTTGATTACATCCTCTGTTCTGCGTGCAGCGTCTTCCATTCCGCCGCCAAAGCCTAATGAACGTGCCGTTTTTAGTTCGGCAACGCCCACGTTGGACGTCATTATTATTATGGTGTTTTTAAAGCTGACCAGTCTACCCTGCGAGTCGGTCAATCTACCGTCATCCATAAGCTGTAAAAGCAAATTGTATACGTCGGGGTGCGCCTTTTCGATCTCGTCAAACAGCACTACGCTGTACGGCTTACGACGCACTTGCTCGGTAAGCTGACCGCCGTCGTCAAAGCCGACATAACCCGGAGGCGAGCCTATAAGCTTACTTACGCTGTGCGACTCCATGTACTCGGACATATCAAGCCTTATTACGGCGTTTTCGTCATCGAACATTGCCTCGCTGAGTGCCTTGGTGAGCTCTGTCTTACCCACGCCCGTCGGTCCTAAGAACAGGAACGTTCCTATCGGACGGTTGGGGTCTTTGAGTCCGGCGCGCGCACGGCGAATTGCCTTTGCCACGCTGACTACCGCCTTGTCCTGTCCAATAACTCTGTCGTGCAAAATTTCTTCAAGGTGGACAAGCCTTTGAGTTTCTGTCTCGCTCAATCTGCTTACCGGGATCTTAGTCCACTTGGCAACGATTTCGGCTATGTTTTCGGCGGTTATTACGCCGCTTGAGCGTTCGCTGCTCTTGCTCCAGTTGAGCTTTGCCTTTTCTATCTCCTTGGCAAGTGCGTCACGCTCGTTGCGAAGCTGCATTGCCTTGTTGTAATTTTCGCTCCTTGCCGCCTCGTCCTTTTGCTTGTTGAGTTCGGCAAGACGTTCTTCCATATTCTTTACGCCGTCGGGAACGGTGTTGCCGCTAACCTTGGCTTTGCTCATTGCCTCGTCGATAAGGTCGATCGCCTTGTCGGGCAAAAATCTATCCATTATATATCTATCCGACAGCTTTGCCGCCGCCTCGATTGCCTCGTCGGACAGCGTAACCTTATGGAATGCCTCGTAATTTTCGCGCAGTCCTTTTAGTATCTCGATAGTGTCCTCGACCGACGGCGGAGCGACGATTATCGGCTGGAATCTGCGTTCGAGCGCCTTGTCCACCTCGATATACTTGCGATATTCGTCGGTTGTCGTCGCGCCTATCGTTTGGAGTTCTCCACGCGCAAGATACGGTTTTAAAATGTCGGCAGGTGAAACTTCACCCTCCTTACCGCCCGCTTGTGCCAAAGTATGCAGCTCGTCGATAAATACTATGATATTGTTGTTCTCTTTTATGGCGTTGATTGCCTCCTTGAGCTTTTCCTCCATAGCGCCGCGGTACTTTGTGCCTGCGATAATGCTACCTATATCAAGGCTGAAAATCGTCTTATCCTTTAACAGTTCGGGAACGTTACCTTCCACTATCTCTTTTGCAAGGCCTTCGACAACGGCACTTTTACCAACGCCCGGCTCACCTATAAGGACGGGATTGTTCTTGGTTTTGCGACACAAAATCTGGATTATTCGCTCGATTTCGTCCTTTCTGCCTATAACGGGGTCGATTTTTTGCTGACGCGCCTTTTGCGTAATGTCTATGCCAAGGTCTTTGAGCGAGTCGGGCAGCGACGAATTATTGTCCGTTTTTGCCTCTCCGCTACCACCTATCGCATTATAGAGTGCGTTGACCATTGCGGGAATGTCAACTTTGAATACGTTTTGCAAAATGCTGTACGCAAGGCTGCTCGGGTCTGCAAGCATGCACAATAGTACATGTGCGCAGCTCGCCTGCGGAGTGCCGGCCTGACTGCTCAGTCTGTACGCCTGCAAAATTGTAGCATTGACACGCGCGGTAAGCTCGGGCTCACCCATTATTACAACATGGTCCTCGTCCTTAAAGACTTCCTCTATCGGCTCTGGCTTTACGCCGTATTCGCGCAATAGTTTGGATACTTGGCTCTTGTCGTTTTTGACAAGGCCGTACAAGATATGTTCTGTGCCCACTTCGGGGTTAGAATATTTGATAGCTATCTTTTTGGCTATTATTATTGAATTTTTTAAATTTTCGGTTATTTGTACCTTCATTTTTAACCTCCTACACGGTTAATGATTTGATTAAGTTTTTGACACATCGACGCTCTTACTTTGTCGCGCTCACCTTCGTCCAGCCTTCGGTGCTGTGATAAGCACAGGCTTGCCGGCTGAACCTCGGTAATAAGGTCCTCGAGCGCGGCGTAATCCGAGCAGTCCAATATATTATAATATATCCCAAGTTTGACAAAAGCAATCAGGTCCATGAACTCGCTCTTACTTATCATATAACAATTTGACAGCAAGCCGAAAGAGCGTAGAATTTTATCTGTCAGCCCCGCAGGATTTGACTGCATAAGCGCCTCTCTTGCACGAAGCTCGGACTCCACTATGTGGCTTACGACATTCTCAACAGACGAAACGATGTCGTTCTCGGTTATGCCAAGCGTCTTTTGGTTGGATATTTGATAGACATAGCCCTCCGCCTTGCTGCCCTCGCCGAACACTCCGCGCACCGCCATGTTGAGCCTCGTCACACCGCTTATGCAACGGCTGAGCGAGCCGGTAAGCGACAATGCGGGCAAGAACATCATGACCGAGGCGCGCATTCCCGTGCCCACATTTGTTAAACACGACGTCAGATAGCCGTATGTCTTGTCATATGCAAACTTGAACGCACCACCTAAAGTCTTGTCTATTTGTTTAAGCTCGCCATATGCCTCTTTGAGTTGCGGCCCCGGCAAAATACATTGCTCGCGGATATGGTCTTCCTCGCCTATCATTACACTCACCTTGTTGTCCGAGCGAATGATCGCCGTGCCGCCGTTGTCAATAAGCTCCTTGCTTATAAGGTGTCTTTCGACAAGCCGCGTCTGCTCCAACGGGTTTAGCGCCGCCATTGAGTATAAGATGTACGAATCTGTTGCGCGCAACGCCTCCATAGTCTTTGGCGAAATCTGTGCGGGATTGACACCTCTAAATGGCATACCGTCCAAGTTTCGCGCAAGTCTAACACGGGACGAAAGAATTATGTTTGAGTCATTCATGCGTTGCCTCCTTTGAGCGCCTTAAGCCTCTCGCTCAGCTTGAGAGCTTGTTCATAGTTTTCCGCTTCAACTGCGCGCTTAAGCTGTGCTTCGATTTCCGAAATTTCGTTACTTGGGGTTTCCGAATCCGAACTTTCCGGACTCGATCCTATGTGCATTGCCGCAGACTGAATGTTGCGGATAATAGGCTTAATCTGCTCGCCGAGTTCGGTATAGCAGTATGGGCAACCGACAAAGCATGTGTCCGAAATTTCGCGTAGCGATGTGCCACACTTAGGGCATTTGATGCGCGTTGTAGTCGCGCTGCCCGTCAGTCCCGAAAACAATCCGAAGTCGTCAAGCGATGAGAACATTTCGAGCTGCGCTTGCTTGAAACACTCGGGGCAAACGTAAACCCTTGTCTTTACTCCCCCCACCGTCTTTTCCATGTAGCCGGTGGCTTCCCTTTGTTTACACTTTTGGCAAATCATACTAAACCTCCCTCTTAGATAAATGTAAAGCCAAGTTTTTTATGAGCGACGCTCGCAAAGTGTCTTTGTTGACGCCGGGCGCAACAAGCGACTTGTCGCTAAGCAGTGATTTTATCAATTCACCTTCGCGTTTAGACAAATGCTCTTCGCTCACTAATCTATCTATAAGCTGCAAACCTCTGTTGTAGCTTATGCCTTCGCTGATATTGATTTTGCTCAGTTCGTCCAAGATTTCGCTTTGACCGCCTATTCTGACCAATGTTACATATCCGCCGCCGCCCCGCCTCGATTCTATCAAATATCCTCTGTCAAGCGTAAAGCGAGTGGTCAGCACATAGTTTATTTGGCTGGGGGCGCAGGCAAAATAGTCGGCAAGCTCGTTGCGGCTTATGTTAATCCGATCACCCTGCCCCAGCGATGACAGCAAAAACTGCTCTATAATGTCGCTGATGTTCGCCATAGTACCTCCTTGAAAGTTTGACTTTCTTTGACCTTTGATTTTATTATACACCATTTTTTAGATTTGTCAATACCTTTTTGGAAAATTTTTTAAATTTTTTTTGCGAAAAAGAATGAGCCCGATTTTAAACCGAGCTCCTTGCGGAAATTTATCATTTTCTTCTGCTCCACCGCCATCAATAGAGAGCTGCTACAAAATGAGGTAAATTAAACTATTAAGTTATGCGTTCTTCCAAACTATATTAGCTACGCAGCCAGTCATCCAGCTTGCGTTCCAATTGGAGGGCGCTGCTGCCTTACCCATAAACGTGATTGTCTGCTTGGTCGTCCAGCCGTTAAACGCTCTGCTGCCAACCGAAGTTACACTACTCGGGACAATTAAATTTACGATACCCGTGCAGCCGTCAAATACATTGTTGGATATAGAGGTTACGCTTCGAGGAATTATCAAGCTCTCGAGTTTGTTACAGCCCGCAAAGGTATAAGCATTGAGCTGTGTTAAGTTTTGACAATTTAAATTCAGCGTGTTTAGCGCTTTACATCCCTCAAAAGCGTTGTTGCCTATATATGTGCAAGAAGCAGGAACTGTCAGCTCCTTGACAAGCTCGCAGTTTTGGAAGGCATAACCGCCGATATAAGTAACCAAGTCAGGTATTTCGATCGCTTTTAATAGCTTGCAGTTTTGGAAGGCGTAATTCCCTATATAGGTCACGCCCAACGGAATATCTATTTCCTCAAGAGATATACAGCCGCTAAAGGCAGTTATGCTTGTAAGCGACGAAGGCAAAATTATCTTCTCAAGTGACGAGCAGTTAGTAAAAGTATTGTCTAATGTAGTCAAGCCTTGCGGAAGAATTATGCTCCTAAGTGATGAGCAACCATAGAAGCAGTACGAGCCTATCGCTTGCACAGCTTGCGTACTGCCTTGATAAGATTCGTAAGATACATTGCCTGCATAATCCGGAAAGTCAAAACCTTTAAGTGACGAGCAGTTATAGAATGCATAATTACCTATGGTAAGCAGGTCGGTTAAATCCGAAGCCGCATTGTCAAACTTAACGTTTTTAAGCGAAGTACAACCATAAAAGCAGTAATCACCAATACCCGCATAAAATTCGCCTGCTTGCGGCAAATAACTCCTTACCCTACTCGGAATAGCAATGCTCTCTAAGCTACTGCAATTATAGAAGGCGTATGAGCCAAGCGACAATCTATCCGCTCCGTCCTCGAAGATAACTTCGCTAAGGCTTATGCATCCGTCAAATGCGTGAGTGCCAATAGTCGTCACGCTGCCGGGGATATTTATAGACGTAAGCTGAGTGCAGCTAAGGAAAAGATAATCGCTTATAGCAGTAAGACCTTTAGGCAAAGTAATCTTTATTAAATTCGCTCCCGCAAATGCGTATGGATTGATATAACGCACACTATCCGGAACAGTAAATTCGCCATTAATCTCATTAGCCGCAACCAAAGTGCTTTTGTCCTTAGTATAGATGACGTTGTTTTCGACAACAAAATTACTGCTTGATACAAATTTAATCTGAGCGTTGGTGCCACTAAGAATATTCGCACCTAAGTTCGTTACGCTTGCGGGGACTGTGAGCGTGCTAAGTGAGGTACACCCCTTAAATGCGTTGTCGCCTATTGCTTTTATACCGTCACTTAGCGTTACATAAGTAAGTGAAGTACAGTTTTCAAACGCGTTTACCCCTATTGTCTGCACGCCTGCAATTTTTACAGTCACTAAAGCCGCACAGCCTTTGAACGCATTTGCACCTAAGCTCGTTACGCTTTGCGGGATATCTACTGCCGTAAGTTTGGTATTGCCGAATGCGTTTGTGCCTATGCTCTTAAC
>JAFLVB010000045.1 GCA_022508465.1 Clostridiales bacterium | reverse complement strand
CGAGTGGGGCGGAAAGTGCATTGGATTAGAAAACAATGGCGAGTATGCAATTATAGAAGGCAATAAAATACTAGCAACGCATACGATTTGTGGAAGAAGTCTATGTAGTCGTGCAAATAACTGCATTATTCAAGGAAATGTTTTTACATCGACAAGTAGAAATGCTAGGCTTATTGATCATGCGGCAGATAATTGTATTATTTGTAAGAATTTTATGGAAGTATTGATGGCGCAATCCGAGTGTAAGAGTGGTTGCGGTATCTATGCAATCGGAACCGGAAAGGATAACATAATTTCAGAAAATATTATAAGAAATGTTGCTGACTGTGGCATCTTTGCGGATAGAACGATTGGATCAGTAATTAATAATCGAGTTATATCCTATCCTGAAACTGCAGGCTACGCTGACAGTAATAATGTAGTAATTAAAGCAAGGCTAGATGAAGATTTGATTCAGTCTATATTAGAAGATAAGGAGTAAATTATGACAGATGATGTAGTGGAAATCATAGCTCAATACGGGCTGGAAACCATTTTGATAGCCGTTATGGTAAATATTCTTACCGCCTTAATAAAAACGCCTATAAAGTACTTTGCAAGCAAGACAAAGCATAGCACGCGAATAACACGTTTCATTGTTATTTTGCCTATTGTATTAGGTTTTGCTATAACTTTGTGTTATAGGAAGTTTTTGCTTTGTGATTTATCTTTTGGTAAAGAATTTGTTACTTTATGGCTTACGTCGAGCAGTTTGAGTCTCACTATTTATGCAGTAATGGAAAAGATGTTACCGTCAAAAAAAAGTATATTGCAAGACAGCGAAACCGAAATGACAGAAAAAATCATAGGCAGATTACAGTCGATCGCCGACGGTGTGTTTAAAAATGAGACAACGAACAAGCAGGAAAATGATGCACTTGCGACTGATACAGACCTAAACAACGAAGATCAGCAATCAAGCAGCGTTGAGACGGAACAACAGCTTGTAAAAAAAATAGTGTTACGAGGTAATAATCATGTGCAAGATGAATCTAAGGAGTAATAAATATAGCGGTAAACTGATTGTTTTTGAGGGTACGGATGGGGCCGGAAAAACAACCATGATCAGCATGACCGAGAAATATTTAAAGGATAAGCTCGGTGCATCGAATATCATTGAGGTCAAACAGCCTACGGACTTATCCCGTAAGACTAAACTGTTTCAAAAAATGATGTATAGCGAAACTCATGATGATATAGATTACAGGGCGGTACAGTTGTTGACAATGTCAGACCGCATACAGCATTGTTTTGAAATAATAGGGCCGGCATTGAAAGCGGGCAAAACTGTAATTTGCGATAGATATGTCTACACTTCGCTTGCGAATATGCTTGCACGTGGATATGACAACGAAACATGGTTTTTTGATGTTGCAAAGCATATTATCTGCCCGAATATAACATTTTTAGCGTATGTTCCACCGGAAATCGCAATATCACGAATAAAGAATAGACCGTCTGAGAGCGAAAGATATCTTGATGAAAGGCTATTACATAATGTTGCAGGACAGTTTCTGAAAATGGCTGAGCGTGAGGGATTTATTGTTTTAAATACTTTGGAACAAGCAAGTGTAGCTTTTGAACAAGTTAAGGAAAAGCTAATCAAAATGGGGAACTTATGAAACGCGCGCAAGATAATGTATCATATATAGTAAGCATATTAAAGGGCGATAAGCCGAGTATAGTGCCTAATTGGTTTGAGGCCATAGGTTTTTTGTTCTGCAATAAGATTGCAGGACTATTTTACAATAAAGCAAAAATACTCGGAATAGATATGCCGAAAAAGATAGAGTTTATATTGCGTGACATATTTAATAAACAAGCTCGTAGTGTAGCTTGCAAGCGTGAATTTATAAAGGAGATATCCAATGTTTTGGGTGATTGCGATGCTAAATACGCTTTCTTAAAAGGTAGCGTTCTGTCGAACTCGCAATTTGATGTTAAGCAAATATACGTTGACGGCGAACGCGTGTCTAACGACATAGATATACTTGTATTGCCATCTAATATAACGGCTGTCGGTAATGCATTGAGAAATATGGGTTTTGTGCAGGGACGATTTGATTATAAGTGCAAAGAAATTATAGAGTTTTCAAGAACAGAAATAATAAAGCGTAGAATGACGCGTGGCGAGGTTGCGCCGTTTGTTAAATTAACGGGTAATCCAGAATTTCCATTCATAGAAATCGACCTTAATTTTTCGCTTGGCAATACGCCGAATGATAAGCAAGACTTGTTACAGGCTATATTGGACTCGACTAAGTACGACGGCGGCAAAGTGGGTTTGTATAAGCCTTCAAATGAGATGTTTTTTATTCATCTTATCATGCATCAATATAAAGAAAGCTGTTTGTATTTTATGGTGCAAAGAAGCAAAGAACTCGATATATACAAACTGGCAGATATTTACTATATGCTCAAAAATAATGTAGTGGATTTAAATATTTTAGACGGCATAGTTAAACAATACGACATAGCTGAACGAGTCGGGGCGGTATTGCAACAAGTTGGCGACGTGTTTGAAGATACTCGTATACTTGAGATTGCAAGAGAATACGGTGGAAAACAGCCGCTTGTTATAGACTACGAGAACAAAAGGCAGTTTGCATGGCAAGCCTCTATATCTGAAAGAATTCGCGCGTTTTCTGCTCTGGAATTATTGAAAGAGGTGAGTCAATGCTGACGAAAAAGGATATCGCAAACACGCTCGGATTATCTTGTGTAGAAAAATATTTTTTGGCATGGCTAAAAAAATATTTTGATGTCTCTCAGTTGTATGGCTGTTCTTTTGTAAGCTTATCGCAAGTTTTTGACGATTTCGCGCGAGGTGCGACATACCAAAATTATTGTTATTTGCCGAGATTGCAAGATACAGCAGAAGAGTATGGTATTGTCACACATAGGTATAAAACTTTTTCATCGGCGAACGCTATTGAGTTTATACGCGGAATACCGGATGGCGAACTGTGTTTTATTCGTGTTAATTCGGCGTTCTTTACTGATTATAAACGAGCCGCGTGGCGCGAGGATCATTATATCAGCATCGACAGCAAGTTGGAATGGGTAAACGAATATCCGCTCTCGACGGGAGCGTTTGATTCTCAAAGTTTTGCAAGAGTATTTGATGGCGCGATATGTATATATTCAATAAACAACACAAAAGTAGAGCTACCTGATTTAGTGACTAAGGCATTTGCTACACAAAACTTCTCGCAATACGATATACCGCGCAGTTTAGATCAGTTAGAATCGGCAATTGGTGTATTGAGAGTAACACGTAAGCGTTTGGAGAAATTTTTTGCATCTAACGATAAAGTTAGAATGTTTTTGAGCGAAGAAAATGTGTTGCTGGATAAAATATATTTCAATTCACGCCTCCATCAACTTAAAGACAAGAGTAAAATGGTCGATGCTCACGAAGATATTATCGAAAATATCAAAATGGTTGTCGATATAGAAAAAAGAATCGCAGAGGTATTATCAAAATGACAAAGCATGAAATTATGGAAAAGATAGTACAGGTCGCTTGTGAAGTAACAGGTGTTGAACTGACTGAAAACGAGACAATGAAAGAAAGTGGTCTTGACAGTTTGGCGCTAGTTACGCTCATTGCCTCCATAGAAGAAGAGTTTGGATTTTCATTCGATGATGACGATCTCCAACCTGAGAATTTGCAAATGTTGTCCGATCTCGTACGGATAACGGAGAAATATGTATGAGGTTATGGGCGTATTTAAAATTAAATATGCAAAAGTTTGCCGGACGTGTTGCGTTTGCAAACGCAAACATAACTTATGCTGATTTGTTGTGTTACGCCGAGTCAAAGACTGAGCATAAGAATTTATGCTTATGCATAGGTAAGACACGCGAAGAACAAGCTATAGAGATTGTGCGGTGCATTGCATCAGGCAATGTGGCTGTTCCTTTGTCACGAGAATACGGCGACAAGAACTTCGAATACATTCAACAAACGGTGAAAACCGCAAGCGATAATGTTGACGATTTGGCATTATTAATGTTTACAAGCGGAACGACCGGAACACCTAAGGGCGTAATGCTTACCGATGAAAATATAATAACCAACTTGAAGTACATATCCACATATTTCAGAGTGGATAATTGCCGTAATGTATGTATCGGGCGACCGCTTGTTCATATTGCTGTACTTACTGGTGAATTGCTATATGCACTGTGTAACGGACTGACGATATATTTTTACGAAGAACCGTTTATGCCTAAGCGATTATTATCATACATGAAACGTTATGAAATAGACATGTACTGTGCAACGCCAACGCTTTACCAAGCATTGGCAAAAGCCGATAAGAATCACGAATGCCCAATAAAAGTTGGTGCTATAAGCGGAGAAATTTTAAGTGAAAGTGTGGGGAGAACAATAGCTGCGGCATTTCCTAATACAGAATTTTACAATGTATATGGATTGACCGAGCACAGCCCAAGAGTAAGTGCATTGTTACCGAATGAATTTGCGACGCGTCCACACAGTATTGGTAAGCCAATAGCCGATGTTAATGCTCGGATAGTTGACGGAGAATTGCTTATTAATTCACCGTGTATTATGAAGGGGTACTTTCGTGA
The DNA here is from genome assembly GCA_022508465.1 of Clostridiales bacterium. Lineage (GTDB taxonomy): Bacteria > Bacillota > Clostridia > Christensenellales > Pumilibacteraceae > CAG-552. The sequence continues at coordinate 8,105 of JAFLVB010000045.1, read as the reverse complement.
CAATAAGCAAACGGCGGAAAAGCTTAAAGGTGGGTGGCTTCATACAGGAGACATGGCGCATATCGATTCGGATGGATACTTGTACATTGACGGCAGAAAAGACAATATGATAATACATTCTGGACTGAATGTTTATCCGGAGGAAATCGAGCTTGCCGTTAAAGAATGTTCAGACATAGATGATTGTTTAGTTTATGGTGAAGTTACCGAAAACGGCACGGTCATTTGTTTGAAATATATAGGTGAGATTGAAGCTACTGCGTTGCGTAAAAAGTTAGTACGTTTGATTAATCCGAACATTGTACCCAACAAGATAGAACGAGTGGAGGAAATCGCCAGAACTGCAAGCGGTAAAAAAATTCGCAAATGAAAGATAAGGTAATTGAAATTATTCGTAAAGCTTGTGCGCTTGATGAAACAGTTAGCGAGAGCAGTGAATTACAAATGTTGAGCTTGGACAGCTTGTCGTTTGTAAGCGCTATCGTAGATTTGGAAACGGAGTTCGGTATTTGCTTTGATGTGGACGAGCTTACCGTATTTTCATGGACAACAGTAGGCGATGTTATTAAAGCGGTGGAGGAAAGAATAAATGCGTAAGAATATTATAGACGGCGTTAAACCGTTCAGCGATTTCTATTTTAAAACTTGTTATTATCATCAGCTTATTGCGGCTTTGTCATGTTTTGGAATCGCGGCAGAGAACGTGTTGATGAACACATTGATGTTGGCCCACGATAATTTCGTAGTAGAAGATAGGGATTATTATACAGACAAAGAGCTTGTTTCAAAGCTTGGGTGCAAGATAAAGAAATGTAATATAAACCAAAGAGCGCTTGTGCGAAATATAGACAAGGGCAATCCTATTATTGTAGGTATAGATTGTTTTTACCTGGAAAGTCGTACTTGGACATACATGCAGAGACATGATCCACATTATATTTTGGCATACGGATATGATTTGGATAAAGATATTGCATATGTTGTAGATCAGGATTTTGCGAATGACAGCAAATATAAAATAAAGACCATGCCGCTCAGTAATTTGTTGTATGCGAGCGAACAATTCAGGCGTGGAAAAATGTGTAAAAAATACACAAGTCGTATTATAAGCAATAAAAATTCGGGACATGCTCGAGTTTCGATTTATGATTTTATTCCTGCAGAACAAATTTTATTGAGTAAAGCTGCATCGAAAAATAATCTAACAAAGCTTAAGCAAATGCTGCGCGAGGATACGGAAACATTGCAAAAACAAATAAAGAAAATTAACGATTACATATACTCGTTGAAAAGGTATTTTTTCACAGTCACAAAAGCGAATTTTTTTCAAGAAACGGAACGCAGCGAGCAACTTTCAAATTTGATAGGCGCTTACGGGTTGATACAAGCTGCAATGTGGAAGGTTAATATAAAACATTGCTTTGACTTAACGCCTAATCAGATAGAAAAACTTGTACATAATATTGACCAAATAATTGAGCTTGAAGATCGGGTATATACATATATTGCGGAGGTGTGTAGATGAGTGAATATAAAAAATTATCTTTAAGCTCCGCCTGTAATCATAAATTGATTTACGGTAAGCAGGATCAAACGAATGACAAGGTTGGAATCGAAGGAACATACATTGCCGAAAGCGATATGAAAATTAAAACAAATGACATCGTTGACGGAGTGCCATTTGATATAGAATGCGGCAATTTTGACAATATTGAGTGCGATGGGCAACAAATCCCCGTGGGTTTTTCTGCGGAGAAGCTACACATAATTGGATTTTCGCTGTGGTGCAATATTTATTCGGTAATCAAAATTGTTTATAGTAATGGCGAAGTACATAGTGTTAAAGTTCCATTTATAGATTTTGAACACACTTATGAATTGAATTGGTTTGACATGGCGTCCGTTAGAGGAGATATTATTTCTCATGGAGTGATAGCGTCAGGAAAACAAAATAATCCGGTATTTTTACATCACATATCTGTAGACATACCCTGTTTAAGCGAAATAAAAGAAATTATTTTACCAGAAAATTTTTGCTTACATATTTTTGCAATTACTTTTGAAACGGCATTTACCTCAAAAGAGGGAAGAAAATAAAAACAATTTCAAGGAGAAAAAATCATGGGAATCATCAAAATCAGACACAAAAACAACAAGGACAATACTAACGTCGTACAAGACGACACAATATTGTCAGAACAGTCTGCCGAGACCGCTGGAGTTGACGCGGCAAATCAAGCCGCTATTCAAGATGTAGCAGAAACAGAATCTATGGACCAGATCGATATCATCGATAATGATCGAGCAGTCATATCGGAGGATGAATCTCAAACTACGGATAGTAGCAGATTATATTATCTAAACAACGGCACTGCGGTCAGCGTAATAAGCGCATCTCCGTCCAACTTCTTTGATGAAGAGGCGCGAGCATGGAAAAAGATAGACACGACACTTACCGATGTCGGCGACGAGTTCGAGAGCGTAAACGGAGCATTTAAAACGCGTATATCCAAAGCAGAAAAAAAGCGGTCAATTCGCGTCGGGAAAAAAGATCTGCAAGTTATGTGGGAATTTAAAGGCAAGCAAAGAAATCCGAACGATCCCGTTACGCTTGCACTTACAGAAGAAACCGGGAGTACGAAAATTGTAACGTTTTCGGAAGAGCATGCTCGTCCCGTAACGACGCTTAAAGTGGGTGAGAAGCAAGACGGAGAGCGTGGGAACCATAAGCGCAAACATCGCAAACTCTATGACAGAGCGGTCTACAACAATATAGAAGATCAGACAGATTTGGAGTATTGCATATACGGCGATCACATAAAAGAAAACATTATAGTCAAAGAAAAGTCCGATTATTATCGGTACGTTTTTGCGTTGCAGACGCAAGGACTAAAAATGCGGTTATCCGAGGACAATTTGCAAATCGAGCTTTACCGCGAAAGCGATGGGATTAACGGGGCGGCAGAGCAGACTGTGGAATTCACCATACCTGCGCCGTATATGTATGACGCATCCGGTGAAAGATGCGAAGAGGTGTACTACGAGCTTGAGCCGGCAGAAAACGGACAGTTCTCGTTTGCCATAGTTGCAAGCGCGGAATGGATAAATGCAGAGAACAGAGTACTGCCTGTTACGATAGATCCACAAATTGTTATGGACAGTAATTCAGTTATTACAAAAACTGTGGAGTACCGGACTATTTCAATGGACTCTTGCTTAAATAGGAATTGCAGTGCTTGGAGTCCGTATAGCACAAACAAAATTGAGGTAGCAAGTACCGATAAAGAAGAAAAACGTTCCACGATTAAAATCAAAAAAAGCGCATTAAATCTTTTGAATAAGCGTATTGCGCGCGGTGTTTTATATTTGACCAATGCCAACTCTTCGTATTCGACATTACTTGTTGACGGCTATTCAAAGGGCGTTAGCGGTAGAGGAAAGTTAGAAATAGATTTAACATCAAAACTTAAAAATAGCGGCACAGAAGACATAACAATAGTGTTAACGGCCCCTCAAGGAACATCTGCCGCGTTTACTACGACGACTAACGCGCCGTATATTTTGATAGAGTATCTAACAAATGAGAATATAAAAGAATGTAAGCGCGAAATAGATCTCGTAGAAAATGTTAAAGGTGTATTCGATATAGCAACAGGAGAGTTTACGCCGGAAATATTTATCGCGTCGGGCGACGGGTTAAGCCTGAATTATGGCATAACTCAAATATTCAAACAAAGCTCTGAAAACTTTGCTTGCGGAGATAACTTCCGATTGAATCTTCATGAGGAACTTAAACAATACGGCGGCAATTTCATCTATACAGATATGTACGGCATTAAACACGGATTTACAGAGCATTTCTATTATTTTGATGAAAACGGAGATAAGAAAACGGTAGAAAAATGGGGTGTATCTATAAGCCCGCTCGGCGAAATGTCGTATGAGGGCAAAGAAGTGTTTAGAGAAGAAGTGTCGGATTCGGGCTTGCGCGCATCTACTCAATTGCAAGGAATAAGCGGTATCAGATACTTTGAACAGCGACAGAGCGAAATAAAACAGCTTGAAGATCAAATCCAGCAGTATAAGGATGCTTTGGAGCAGTTTGTAGTAGTCAATACTTGCATGAACAAAATTACTTACCGCTTTAAAAATAATTTAAATAATTTGAGTTATAGTTTGAACTGCTCAATTGTGTTGACCGAAAGTGAGGCGTATAGTTTGCTCGGAATGCAGTTGCAACGGGACTCAATGGAACTGCAAGATAAATCTTATGAAGCCCAGGATAAGTCATTGCAATATGCCAAGAGCGATGTAGCAGGTAATGACAATAATAAAGATGCAAAGAAGAAAAACTATGATGCTCAGATAAGTATAAATAACAGTATGCGCGCCAATACTTCCGCGCAGAAAGATTTGGTGGTCGAGCAGTTGGAAAATTTGCCGCGTAAAAGTGCAGGTTATCAAGCAACAATCGAGCAATACTATAGAGAATATCTGAGTAAAAAAGCCGAGCTTGAAGTGCGCAAAAGGCTTACTCCTGTGCATTATATTATGGCAGGAGAGCTTATTAAAGGCTTTAACGAAAAAGGCGAACTTGTTGCTATATGCGACCAATATAATAATACCATTGCAATAGAACGCGATAGTAAAGGACGTATTGTAAGGGTTTACGATGAAAAAGAAAAGCAAATCGTCTTCAAGTATAACTATAAGGGATTACTTTCGTCTGTAACCGATGTCCGCGGCAAGCGTACAGCAATTTCGCGTCCAAATGGTAAAACCGAAATTACATATAGCAACAGTAAACAACTTACTCTTTCTACAAGTAAGGTAACCACTAAAAACGGTGATATAAGCTATATAAATATCAGCGAAATAATTTTGTCGGACAAGTCAAAAGTCTCGTTGACTTATGACCGTATGTTGCTGACCGGAATAACTTATTTCAGTCTATTCAATGCTATTTCTCACGGTAAGGTAACAAGCGGCATTAATAACTTATCTACAACAAATATTGCATATTCTCCCAATCAAACCGTAATTACGACATCCGGCGATGTGACACAAAAGGAAACTTTCAAATTTGACGTGAACGGAAATCTATCCGAGTACTATGTCGAAAAAGACAACAAGGTAGTGCAGGCAGAAAAATACGACTATGAAAAATACAGCCATGACAATGTTCAGTATGCACAAAAAGACTCGTTAAACAAAAAGCCGCTTTCGTCGTTTGCTTTTGTTGCTGATGAATTTACAAATGTCACGTTAAACAAATTTAACAGCCCGATATCTGAAACTACGGGATGGAAGGTAATTCATAAGGCCGCAAACGGCACGGCGACAAAACAAAAAACAGAAACCACCTACACATACGATGATGATCGTCGTGTTATTATGGAATGCTCTGTTTTGAGTACGCAAAAAGGAAATAGTGCCGCTACCACAACGACGGCATATAAGAAATATTCCTATAATGCGCACGGCAGTGTAGTTAGAACTGAAAGCTATGTTGACGGCGAGGAACTTACATCGGGCAAGACTATCGAAGAAACAGTCTATGACGACAAAGGTCGCGTTGTAAAGTCGTTTACTTATAATAGCTTGGATGCATCAAGCAAATTCTATACCGAAAGCGAAACGGACGAAGACGGCAGAGTCGTTGCCGAAATAGACGAAACCGGAGAAAATAAGACTCGGCTTGAATATGTAGATAATTCGGATAAGGTCTGCACGCAAACATTGCCAAACGGCGGCAAATTCAGCTACGGTTACGACATAGATGATAACGTGGCGGCTATAACGCAAAGCACTGATGAGGGCGAGGCGAACAGCACTCAGACTGAATATACTAACAGAGAAATTACAAAGCTAACGAGCGGAAACAATACCGTCAAATACTCGTATGATAAAAAACTGCGTAAGACGGCGGTATATCTCAATTCCGATAATCCGTATGTATCATTTACTTATTTGGATCAGGTAACTGAAAACAGCGTAAAAGTAAATAAAGTTACCTCTAAGCTTATAAACGGCGACACAGCTGTATCCGTAAGCGATATGCACGGCAATGTGCTTAATACAAGTTATAACGGCGTTGCACAGACGGTATGCGAGTATGATGCCGATGATAAGCTGACTAAAAGGACAGACAAGGTTACTAACGCGCAAGCGACATTTGCTTATGATACGCTGGATCATATAACAAAGTACCAAGAAGATACGGTAACCGAAACATACGCATACAATGACGACGGTAATATATCTACTCGTGCGATTAAGACAAGCAGCGGTACTGAGACGTATTCCTATGCATATAATGTCAATGCTTCAAAGGACTTGCAAAGTGTTACAGTCGGTTCGGTCAAAGTTTCGCCCAAGACGGATGTGTACGGCAGAAACACGGGTAAAGAGATTGCCTTCGGCGGCAAGAAAATTGCAGAGGAAAATATCTATTATCGCAAAGTAGGCGACCACGCGACGAATTTGCCTGTAAGTATGCGTTTCGGCAATGCAATAGACGGACAGTATTCGGTACTTGAACGTTTGCAATATAAGTACGATGAGTGTGGCAATATAATCGAAATACGCGAAAACGGCGTGTTGCAGGCGCGATATGCCTACGACAAACTTAACCGCATTGTAAGAGAGGACAACAAACAGTTGGGTAAGACTTGGCTGTACTCTTACGACAATAACGGTAATATACTTTGCAAGAGAGAGTTCGACTTCACGCTTGTAGATGACGAACAGCTTGAAGAATATGAAAGTGACACCATATTGTACGGCTATGACGGTGACAGGTTGATGTCGTTCGGCGAGTTGCTGTTCAAGTACGACGTAATGGGTAATCCTACAATGTATTGCGGCAAATCTGCGACATGGGCAAACGGTAGGCAACTTGTCGGGTTTAACGGCGTAAGATTCGCTTACGACGGGCAAGGACGGCGCATAAGCAAGAACGGAATTAAATTTACTTATGACAGCAACGGTAAGCTGTTGGAGCAAAGTAATGGGTTGAGCTTTATCTACGACAACAGCGGCATTGTGGGCTTGAAGTATAAGGGCTCTACATATATCTACAGAAAAGACATTCAGGGAAATATTATAGCCATACTTGACAGCACCGGCAATGTTGTGGTAGAATATGTATACTCTGCGTGGGGTAATCATGCAGTGGAAGTGCTTGATAGCACTTGTGCCGAACTTTCTCAACTTAATCCATTCCGCTACCGCGGCTATTACTACGATACCGAAACAGGCTTGTACTTCCTCAAAACAAGGTATTACGATCCTGAAATCGGCAGGTTTATAACTATTGATGACCTGTCGTATCTCGCCCCTGAAACTATTAATGGACTTAATTTATACGCATATTGTGGAAATAGTCCTGTAATGAACGTGGACCCTAATGGGAATACTTGGCAGGATTTATTTACATGTTTTGAGCGTATTTTCACTGGCATATCTGATCTATGTAAGAAATTAGCAAAAGATACAAGTTTTAATGCGAAGAAATTTGCTCGTCAAAATAAAATTTCATACAGGGCAGCTAAAAGATATGATCACATGGCAGGGGCGCAAACAGAGAGTTTAGGCAAAACTTTAGGTAAAGTGGCAAATGTGTTGGCATATGCTACACTTGCAATAGATATAGGAGTAGCTTGGTACGACAATTACAAAAGTGGTAATCCTGATTGGGTATCTGCATCTGTTGTAGACACCATTTATATAGGTGCAAGGTTCGCAATTGGAGTGGGTATAACTGCTTTGTGTAGTTTAATACCAATTCCAATCATTGGAACAGGTATCGGAATAGGTTTATCAATCTTGGCTGATTATCTCATTACCAATGTTATGGAGTCTTGGACGAACTGGATGTCTACAATAAAATCATGGGCAGCAGATGTAGGAAATTCTATCAAGCGAGGATGGAATAATTTTACTTCATGGCTTCACGGCCTTTTCGCTTAATAACTACTTGTTGACATACCATTGTCCTTAATAACTTGGACAATGGTATGTCTTGATTAGAACCAAAAAGGAGTTTTTATATGAATAAACAAAAATTTGAAGAAAAATGTCATGCGTTGTATGCGTATGAGAAC
>JAFLVB010000044.1 GCA_022508465.1 Clostridiales bacterium | reverse complement strand
AGATGAAGACGTCGTTTATCGCGTACGCAATGGCGGTAAACGTGTCCCGTGCTATCCCCGATGTACGCGACGGACTCAAGCCGGTACATAGACGTATCCTGTACGCTATGGGTGAACTGAATTTGTTCTCCGACAAGCCGTACCGTAAGTGCGCGCGTATCGTCGGCGACGTGCTCGGTAAATTCCACCCGCACGGCGACTCGGCGGTATATGGCGCGTTGGTGCGTCTTGCGCAGGACTTCTCGATTCGCCACCCGCTCGTGGACGGTCACGGAAACTTCGGCTCGGTGGACGGCGATCCCCCGGCAGCACAGAGGTACACCGAGGCAAGACTTAGCAAGATCGCAGGCGAAATGCTGCGCGACATAGATAAGGAAACGGTAGACTGGTATCCCAACTTCGACGATACAATGATGCAGCCCACAGTTCTGCCGTCGAGATTCCCCAACCTGCTCGTAAACGGCAGCGACGGTATCGCGGTAGGTATGGCGACCAACATTCCGCCGCACAACCTCGGCGAGGTAATCAACGGCGTTGTCGCGCTTATCGACAATCCCGAAATTACTTCCGAAGAGCTTATGGAGTACGTTCCCGCGCCCGATTATCCGACAGGCGGATTGCTTATGGGCCGCTCGGGACTTAAACGTGCCTACCTTACCGGCAAGGGCAATTTCATCGCCCGCGCCAAGACGGATATCGAGGAATTCCAGTCAAACGGTCAAACGAGATACCGTATAGTAGTTACAGAACTGCCGTATCAGGTCAATAAGGCAGAGCTCATTAAGCGCATAGCCGATCTTGTAAAGGATAAGCGCATAGAGGGTATATCGGACGTCAAGGAGGAGTCGGACAGATTCGGTATGCGCGTTGTTGTAGACATCAAGCGCGACGCACAGCCGCAAGTCGTACTCAATACATTGTTTAAACTCACCGATTTGCAGGTGACGGGAGGAATAACATTCCTTGCACTCGTAAACGGCGAGCCCAAGATTTTAAACCTTAAGGAAATGCTCTATTACTACCTCGAACACCAAAAGGAAGTAATAGTAAGACGCACAAGGTTCGACCTCGAACGTGCTCAAAAGCGCGCACACATCGTCGAAGGACTTGTTATTGCACAAAACAATATCGACAGGGTTGTCGAGATAATCAAGCAGAGTAAAGACAAGGTAGAAGCGTCGGAGAAGTTAAAGGAAGAGTTTTTACTGTCCGACGAGCAGACCAATGCTATACTCGAAATGAAGTTAGGTCGCCTCACCGCGCTCGAAGTGGACAGCTTGAGGCGCGAGCTTGCAGAGTTGCACCTTAAAATCGAGGATTTGCAGGATATCTTAGCTAAGCCGCAAAGAGTACTCGACATTATCAAAACAGAACTTATCGAAATCAAGGACGCATACGACACACCGAGACGCACCGAGCTTTGTCCCATCTTTGACGAGATCGATATGGAAGACCTCATCGACAAAGAGGATGTGGTCGTGTCTATGACACATTCGGGCTACATCAAGCGTTTGCCGGTGGACGAGTACAAGAGTCAGCGTCGCGGCGGCAAGGGCATTACCGCTCACAAGCCCAAAGAGGACGACTTTGTCGAGAATATGTTTATCGCCAATACGCACGAGCGTCTACTTATGTTCAGCAACTTCGGCAAGGTATACGCGATCAAGACGTACGAGGTTCCCGAAGCGGAAAGGACGTCGCGCGGACGTGCCATTGTCAACCTGTTGCAGCTTAGCGAGGGCGAAAAGATCAATGCCGTGATTCCCGTTAAGGGCGAGGACGGCGGATATCTTATGATGGCGACCAAGTTCGGTCTTGTCAAAAAGACGTCTACCGAGGAGTTCGATTCTATCCGTAAGGGCGGCAAAATTGCAATCAGCCTGCTCGAAAACGACGAACTTATCTCCGTTCAATACACGCGCGGCGAAGACGAAATTTTGCTTGCTGCGTCGTCGGGTAAGTGCATAAGGTTTAATGAGAGCGACGTTAGAGCTATGAGCCGTGACACGCAGGGTGTACGCTCCATTAAGCTCGACGAGGACGACTTTGTTGTCGATATGATCGTGCTCGATCCTACCAAAAAGATTTTGACCGTTTCGGCACATGGGTACGGAAAACGCTCGGAAATCGAGGACTATCGCTTGCAATCCCGCGCAGGTAAGGGTATCAAGGCGGGCAAGTTCAGCGACGTGACGGGTAGACTTGTCAACCTTAAACAGGTGGGCGAGAATGACGACATCATGATAATTTCGGATACAGGTATCATAATTCGTATGTACTCGCAGGAGGTCAGCCTCTTAGGCCGTGACACGCAGGGCGTAAGAATGATGCGTCTTAAAGAGGGTGGCAACGTCGTTTGTGTAGCTGTCGTTCAACACCAGGACGAAGAAGCCGAAACGCCGGAAAACACCGAAACTCAAGAAACGGGTGAAACCACCGAAACTGTGGAAGCGGTGCAAGAAGTCGAAAGCACTCCGCAGGAAGAGTAAAATTTAATTAGAGTATTTATAAAACAAGCAGATTGAGAATTTAACCTCGGTCTGCTTTTTTGTAGCATAATAGCCTCAAATCTTTTTTATGTAAATATATTGACAAACTATGCAATATACGCTAAACTGTTTATATATTATTAATGCGGTTTAAAACTGCAAATAAAAAAGGGGAAAATTATGAAGAAAACATTAATCGTAATTGCAATGGTGATAGTAAGCGTATTCGCTTGCTTAGCTATGCTTGCATGCGAGAAAGCCAACGAGCATGTTCATAAATACGATGATTACATTAACCATTTTAACCGTTTTGGACATTGGCGGGAGTGCGATTGTGGAAGAATCGTAGATGGTGGTGAGCATAAATATGATAATGACAATAATTGCACAATATGCAAATATCACTACGAGCTTATAATAGAATTAGAATATCGACTCAATGATGATGAGCAGTCCTATTCGGTTGTTGGAATGGGAAATGTTACCGAAACCGAAATTGTTATTCCGGACACTTATAACGACAAACCGGTTACAAGCATAGGAGTTAGAGCATTTTATTTTTCAGACATAAAGAGTGTAACAATTCCTGATAGTATAAGGATTATAGAGAGTGAGGCGTTTGAAAATTGCAGCAGTTTAAAGAGCGTAATTATTCCTGATTACGTAACTAACATAGGAGATTGGGCGTTTGGTTATTGCATTAGCCTGGAGAGTATAACCCTTCCTAAAAATATTACAAGCTTAGGAAATTATACGTTCTTTAACTGTAAAAGTATAGAGAATATAACTATCCCTGACGGTGTAATAAGTATAGGCGAAAGTGTATTTAGTTCCTGCGAGAGCTTAAAAAGTATAACAATTCCAAATAGTGTAACAAGCATCGACGGCGCTGTGTTTAGTGGGTGTATTAACTTAGAGAGTATAATTATTCCCGATAGTGTAACGAGTATAGATAATGCGACATTCAGTGGTTGCAGTAGTTTAAAGAACGTGGCTCTCCCTAACAGTCTTACAAGCATAGGAGAACGTGCGTTTTATGATTGCATTAGTCTGGAGCGTGTAGCCCTTCCCGATAGTATTACAACCATAGGAAAAGAAGCGTTTGGTTCCTGCAGTAGCTTGGAAAGCATAACTATTCCCGACGGAGTAACAAGAATAGAAGACGACACTTTTTATGATTGTATTAGCTTGGAGAGTATAACCCTTTCCGATAGTTTAACGAGTATAGGGAGGCAAGCGTTTATTAGATGTAAAAGCTTAAAAAATATAAAAATTCCCGATTGTGTAACAAGCATTGAAGACAATGCGTTTAATGGATGTGAAAGCATAACGAGTATAGAAATTCCGGAAGGCGTAAAGAGCATAGGAGCCGGAGCGTTTGAATATTGTTTTCATTTGGAGAGTGTAACCATTCCCGAGGGGGTAAAAAGCATAGGATTAGCGGCGTTCTGCGCTTGTGGAAACCTAAAGAGTATAATCCTTCCGAACAGTGTAACGATTATAGAAAATTATATATTCTCGGGATGTCGTAGCTTAGTAAGCATAACAATCGGCAACAACGTAACAAGTATAGGACAAGGCGCGTTTAGTAGTTGCAGTAGCTTAGAGAGTATAAACATTCCCGAGGGAGTAACGAGTATAGGGGATTGGGCTTTTGGCGGTTGCAAAAATCTAAAAAGTATAACGATTCCGACAAGTGTAGTAAGTATAGGAACCGGAACGTTCTCTCACTTAGAAGGTCCTTTGGATATAACATATAATGGTACTATTGATGAGTGGGAAGCAATTTATAAAGGAGATGAGTGGTACGCCACTTATGAGGAATCTTTTTTTAATGAAGAAACAGAGAGCATGGAGTCTATATTTACGATGAAAACAACCGTTATCCATTGCAAAAACGGTGTAATTAGAATCGGAGAAGAAGATTAATAATGGTTTATAAAAAAGGCTTTGGAGTTTTCCAAAGCCTTTTAACTTATAAGTTTAAACATATAAAAGATAGTATCCGTAGGGGATTGCCACCAAAAAACATTATCTTTTTAGGGTAATTGTCCTTATGTTATCGCCTGTTCCTTGAATCATAACAAGGGTATTGCCGTCGCGGGTCAGCGTCATATTTTCGCTAACGCCTTCCATTGTAAGCGTAATTGTTTTTTCGTCCTCGCTTAGCGTCCAGGTGCCGGTTAAAGTTTTTTCCTCGCCTGTCATTTTGGAAGAAAGCGTTGCATTGCCGTCACTTTTTAGTTCCAGAATATAAAAGTCGGAAGTCAGCGCATCTTCCCCCAGTTCGGCTATTGTGTCGCCTACGTTGTAAGTTTGGTCGCCTATTTTTACGGACACAAACTTGTAACTGCCCTCAGCTCCGCCGCTACATGCCATAAGGCACACGCCCATAATAAATGTGAGCGCCATAAGTAAAATAATTTTTTTCATGTTTTTTACCTCCAATATTATCTGCATTTTTGCAGTGACACAATTATATAAACTATCTAATGTCGAATATACGGAGATGCTTTATTAGTTAGGCACTTTTTGGCGAATAGCTCAGCGCACAAGGTCGTGTTCGACGGTTATTAAAAAAGTATACTTTAAGCTGTACTCGGCGAGTAGTTTGTCGGTTATATTCCTGATTATCTGCTCGTTGGATTCTTTGGTTTCGTATGGTACGCACACTTCAAAGATTATTTTATATTCGTCGTAGCTTTTTACCATTCTAAAGTCGTGCATTGTAAAGACAGGGTAGAGCCTTTTTAAAATTTCTTCTACATTTTGGCGTATCATTATTACCTCGCTGTCGTGCAATACGACGGGGTCGAGGTGGATAGTGAGGTCAATATCTGTGCTTAAAGCAAAGTCCTTTTCTATCTTGTCTATAAGCTCGTGAGCGGCGAGCACTGGCGTGTCGGCGTCGATCTCGACGTGAACGCTCGCATAATACTTATTGACATAGTTATGTACTGCAAGGTCGTGTATTCCGTAAATACCCTCATAGCAAAGTAGCCTTTTTTTGATTTCGTCGGTGAGCTCCTTGCTCGGGCTTTCGCCGATCAGTTCGCTTATTGTGCGTTTAAGGATCTTTATACCCGATATGGCGATTACGACCGCGACCAGACAGCCTATATAACCATCGGGATTTAGCGGGGTAAAATGTCCTACTATAATAGAGATAAGTACGACAGCCGAGGCTATAACGTCGCTTATGCTGTCCACGGCAGTGGCGAGTAAAATTTCGGACGAATATTTTTTGCCGAGGTGTCTGTTGTAAAAAAACATAAACAGCTTAACGGCTATGCCGACGCTTAGCACGACTATCGCAAGGATGGAAAATTCGGCGCCTGTTCCGCTTATTATCTTGTCTAATGATTGCGAAAACAGCTCTACGGCAAGCAAGAGTATTATAAACGCGACCGCCATTGCCGCTATGTATTCGCCGCGGGCATGACCGTACGGGTGCTCCTTATCTGCGGGCTTAGCCGAAAGTTTAACACCCGTCACAGTTATAATGTTGCTGCCGCAGTCGCTAAGGTTGTTAAATCCGTCGGCAAGCACCGAAATCGCGCCGAATAGGGCACCGCAAATAATCTTGCCCGCCGCAAGAAGAACGTTTAGCAGCATTGAGAGGACTGTCGCCTTTAAAGTCGCCCGTTGCCTATTAAAATTGTCTCGCTTAACAAGTGGATTGTCGTACATTGATACCTCCCAATAATTTATTTTAGCAGGAAGTAACCATTTTGTCAATATGCAAATGTGAAAACTTGCATAAAAACGGTTGACTTTACCCCTAAATTTTTATATACTCGTTATAGAGGAAGTTGTTTATTATGAGAACACATAACTGTAACGAATTGAGAAAAGAAGATGTCGGCAAAACCGTTTCGCTTTGCGGTTGGCTGCATAGCGTGCGTGACCTCGGAGCGGTCGTATTTTTTGTACTCCGAGATTTTTACGGTATCACGCAGGTTACTGCTTCGGATGAGGCAACAAAAGAACAAATAAGGAACATCCCGCGCGAATCGACGCTCAGAGTTACCGGCAAGGTAATACTTAGGAGCAGCCCCAATCCGGCACTCCCCACGGGACTTATCGAGGTCGAGCCCGAAAACATAGAGGTTTTGGGTAAGTGCACCGAGGCATTGCCCTTCGAGATTTCCAATTCGCTATCGTCGAGAGAGGACGTAAGGCTCAAATACCGCTTTTTGGATTTACGTAATCCTGCGGTTAAGGATAAGATCGTATTGCGTAGCAAGATAGTTTCGTCTATCCGTCGCCGCATGACCGAAAAGGGCTTTTTGGAGATAACCACCCCCATACTTACGAGTTCGTCGCCCGAGGGCGCTCGCGACTTTATAGTGCCGAGTAGATTATACCCCGGTCAGTTTTACGCATTGCCCCAAGCTCCGCAGCAGTACAAGCAGCTTTTGATGGCGAGCGGAATCGATAGATACTTCCAGATAGCGCCATGCTTCAGAGACGAGGATGCGCGTGCGGACAGATCGCCGGGCGAGTTCTATCAGCTCGATATGGAAATGGCGTTTGCCTCGCAAGAGGACGTCTTTGCCGTGCTCGAAGAAGTTCTGCCCGATTTATTCCGCGAATTTACAGACCGCAAGGTGGACGGAGCACCGTTTAGACGCATACCGTACCTTGACGCTATACGCGACTACGGTAGCGACAAGCCGGATCTACGCAACCCGCTTATAATAAAGGACGTTACGCACATTATAGCAAAAACGGCACCCATGTTCGAGGGCAAGACGATAAAGGCCATCAAGGTGGATAACTTCGACAAGCCGCGCAGCTTTATAGACAAGACGATAATCGAGCAGGCGCGTCAAAACGAAATCGAGACGGTATACTGGTTTAAGACAGATGAGAGCAACAACTTCGCTGGTGGCATAGCTAAATTTTTGGGCGATGTCAAAGATGAGCTTATTGCAACTCTTGACCTTAAACCGGGCAGCTTTGTGGCCGTACTTGCAGGCGATAAGACTGTAAGCAAGCAGGCGGGAATTGTACGCACAATCTTAGGCACAGAGCTTGACCTTATCGAAAAGGACGTATATAAATTCTGCTGGATAGTGGACTTCCCAATGTACGAGATAGGCGAGGAGTCGGGCGCGATCGAATTCTGTCACAACCCGTTCTCTATGCCTCAGGGCGGAATGGAAGCACTCGTAAGCCAAGACCCGTTGTCCATACTTGCATACCAGTATGACATTGTATGCAACGGTATAGAGCTTAGTAGCGGTGCGGTACGTAACCACGACCCCGAGATTATGGTCAAGGCGTTCGAGATCGCAGGCTACGGCATAGATACAATAGAGAGCAAATTTTCGGCGCTTTACAACGCATTCAAGTTCGGTGCTCCCCCGCATGCCGGTATTGCTCCGGGCGTTGACCGTATAGTAATGCTGCTTTGCGACGAGCCGAGTATACGTGAGGTAATCGCATTCCCCATGAACAAGAATGCAAAAGACCTGCTTATGAATGCGCCCAACTATGTGACCGAAAAGCAATTAAAAGAAACACATATCGCCATCGTGTCGGAGGAGAAGTAAATGGACGATATTGTAACGCTCACCACCGACGAGGGTGAGGATATACAATTTAATATTGTCACCGAGATAGCGCTCGGCGACGAGTTTTACGCGATAATGCAGCCTGTAAAGCCGCTCGACGGTGTGGGTAAAGATGAGGCGCTCGTCTTTAGAATTATCGAGGAAGACAGCGGTGACGAATACGAGCTTGTTATAGACGACGACATCTTGGACAGCGTGTTCGACAGCTACAATGCAATGATTGACGAAGATTAGTTACTTTTTTAGGCAAAAAAGTAACCAAAAAACTTTTAACCTTTAAAAAAAGACTCCCCGGAGCAAGGGGCGCGACGCGTTAAGCCAAAGCTGGGAGCAATTTATAATTGCGACCCGGAGCCTGTCACTAGCAAAGCGTAGTGACTGAGGGACTGTCTAATAAAAAGTAACCAAAAAACTTTCAACCTTTAAAAAAAGACTCTCCTGTGTAAGTGTAAGAGACTGTAAATTAAGTTAAAGATTTGTTACACCTAAAAACGTAGGGTATAAACCTAACGCGCAAAAACTTTGGCACGTTAATAAATTTTTGGCGCAATTACACATATAATACCTAAGAGGAACAATGACCAAAGAAACTATAAGGAATACCAAAGAGAATATTATACACTTCTTTTGCAGCGACTATTTTTTGGCGTTTCTTGCCATATTGGTAGTGTTTTTTTGGGCAACTGGGTGGGAAATTTTCGGGACTGCCGTAATAGTAGTCTCTATTTGCCTTTATATGTGGATAGGCTCCGACCTTAAGCCGTTTGTCGCGGTAGTAATGTTTATTACCATGATGTATTCGCTTAGGCAAATCATAATGCCCCAAACAGGCCCCGATGTGGGATCTAAGCTGCCTACATTCAACACGGCTTTTGTGGTGGTTGTAGCCATACTCGTGCCTATTATCATAATCAGTTTGGTGTATAATCTTTGGCACTTCCGTAGCGAGAGGCAATACAATAAAGGCAGGCTGTTTTACGGGCTGTTAATAGCGTACATCGGCGCATTGCTTTCCGGCATAGCGTACAGCGAGTACAACAAAGTATGGACGCTTGCCGTACTCGGCGTAGGGCTTGGTATCTACCTCGTTTACTTTATTTGTATCAACTGCGTAAAGGGAGATTTGCGCCCCCATATATGCAAAATCGTATTTTTTGCAGGGCTTATCGTAGCAGTCGAATGTATAATTTGGTTTATACGCCAGCCTGACTTTATGAATGCACTACTCGGTAAGTCGCTGAGAGTGGGCTGGGGAATGTCCAACACCTTGGCGGTAGTCTTTGTTATGGCTGTCCCTGCTGTCATTTGGCTGGGGTTAAACAACAAGATATACTCGTATGTAATGTTCCCTGCTGTCGCGTTATTCGGTGCTATGCTTATGATGACGCTATCGAGAGGCAATATTCTTTTCGGTGGGCCAATTATGGCAATATCCTGTGTTTACGGCTTTATAAAAGCTAAGCTCCCGGCGAGGATTGTTGCGATATCGGTTGTGGCTATCGGCATAATAATACTACTTGCTACGCCAATAGATGAGTATATAGTTCATGCTTTACTGACAATGAATAAGGGCGGGTTTTTGGACCCCAACGGACGCGAAAGACTATATGAGATAGCGATAAACAATTTTAAAGAAAATCCGATTTTCGGTGTAGGGTTCTTTAAGCCGGCGCCGAAAAGAATAGGAGACGGACCTGCGGTAACTTTTTTATGGAAGACGCACAACACGTTCTTCCAAATAATCTCGTGTATGGGAATTGTGGGCACGCTGTGCATGGTGCCGTTTTATGTTCAGCGCTACTGGGGTCTTTTAAAGAAGATTACTTGCTTTAAGTTCTTGGCGCTATTAGCTGTGCTTGGCTTTGAGCTTGAAGGCTTGGTTGACCTCACCTTCCTTAGTGTGCATGAATTGTTTTTGGTGCTTGGACTTCTCGCCGCCGCCGAAAGCGAAACGATTTTTATGGAAAACGCAGAGCGGTTACGAAGAAAAACAACGCCCCCGACAATTAAAAGGAGCGCCATCAGAAAAGAAATGTCATACGAATTCAAACAACAAAAGCGACTTTGAATATAAGTCGCTTTTTTGCAGGCAAAAAAATTAAAAAATCGCAAAAACGGCTTAAAATCATTTTACTTATTGCTTAATTAGTATTATAATTGGTATAACCCGAAAATTTAAGGAGAAAATTGAATATGAAAATTGGTGTACCTATTGAAATCAAAAAGCATGAGTACAGAGTAGGTCTTGCTCCGCATCATGCAGCTGCTTATGTAAAAGCAGGCCACGAAGTTTACATTCAACACGACGCAGGCGTTGGCTCTGGCTATTCCGATGAGGCCTACACTGCTGTTGGTTGCAAAATACTTCCCACAATCGAAGATGTTTACGCAAAAGCAGATATGATTATAAAAGTTAAGGAGCCCATCGAGCATGGAACAAAGCCCGAATACGACGGAGTATCGGAATACAAACTTATGCGCGAAGGACAAATCCTTTATACTTATTTCCACCTCGCTGCAGACAAGGCTCTTACCAAGGCTTGCGTAGAGAAAAAGATAATTGCTATTGCATACGAGACAATCAGAGATCGCAAGGGTGCTCTTCCCTGCCTTAAACCGATGAGCGAAATCGCAGGTCGTCTTTCCGTTCAGGAAGGTGCTAAGTACCTCGAGAAGCCGTTCGGCGGCAGAGGCGTATTGCTTGGCGGCGTTACCGGTGTTCTTCCCGCAAACGTACTTGTACTTGGCGGCGCAGGCGTTGTAGGCCGCAATGCTGTTGCTATGGCTGTTGGTCTTGGTGCTAACGTTACCGCTGTGGACGTTAACCTTGACGCTCTTACCGAAATGGATACCCATTATGCAGGCAGAGTTCATACTCTTTACAGCACAGACGAGGCTGTTCGCGAAGAAATCGCTAAGGCTGACCTTGTTATCGGTGCTGCTCTTATCCCCGGTGCTGCTACTCCGCAGCTTATCCGCAAGGAACATTTGCCGCTTATGAAGAAGGGCGCTGTTATCGTTGACGTTGCTATCGACCAGGGTGGTACCTGCCAGACTTCGCACGTAACATACCATGACAACCCGGTATTCGAGGAGCAGGGCGTTATCCACTACTGCGTAGGTAATATGCCCGGCGCTGTTCCGTGCACTTCGACTCTTGCTCTTAACAACGCTACTCTTAAGTATGGCCTTGCTATCGCTAACAAGGGATACAAAGAGGCTCTTAAGGCTGACCCCGGTCTTATGCTTGGTCTTAACGCTCACCTTGGCAAGCTTACTTGCAAGCCGGTAGCTGACTTCCACGGCATGGAATATACCGATCCCAACACCTTGTTTTAATAGGTTATAATTAAATAAAATTCAACCCCGAGTAGTTATTACCCGGGGTTGTTGTTTTGTATATTACAGTCCAGACCCATAGTATGTGCATCTAAGACCATTTTTAGTTGTCTTATTATCTAAGTCTTTAGTTTTGCTGCTATTTCTTGCGAATGTAAAATTATTGTGCTATACTAAATAACGCTAATCTTTATTGGAGTATCTACTATGACAAAAAAATGTTTGCGGTCGTTTATAGTCTATGTATTACTTTCTGCAATCTGCCTTGGCAGTATGCATCTTATGCTACTTTTTCAAGTTAATAAATATGTCGGCGTGAGCGTTGGGGGTGGAATGCTTGCGTTGTCTTTAGTGTTATTTATCATTTTTTATAAAAAGAAAATCCGCAATGCCTCTTACTGTATTTTATTCGTTAATGCAATCGGCTGCGGGTTTGCAATAAGCAGTCTTTATGTTTACCTTGGTTCCGTGCCGAGAGTTTTCTATACAACCTGCATTTGGGGCACATATGTTGTGCTTTTTCTCGTTTACTGTCTTTTAGCACATACTTCGCTATTTAAGCGTTTTCCGCGTATATGCTTGGCTGTATATGGGCTAATTGTTCTTGCCGGCGGAATTGTAGGCATTAGCTTATCTTCGACAATAGTATTTTCGCTTGCGCTTATGATGTTTATACTGTTTATTGCCTTTCTTGCGACAATCATTGCGCCAAGCGCAAACATAAGCGAGCACAATAATATTTTGGCGTTGGTTTCTTTTGTTGGCTTGTTTATAATCATTATTGTTGTTATTATCGTTATCTCTGAGGGGGATGGGCTGGACGGTTTGGATTTTACATCCGGTGACAAAGTTAAAGGTCGCAGCCAAAACCCGTATGATTTTATAGTGGACGCTTAAAGTTTGCGCTTATGGCGGGTAGGACTATCTATATTAAATTATATTGGCGTACAAATCATGCCTTTTTATTTCTTCGCTAAATTATAGCTTTTATCTATAAGGTCGTAAATTTCTTCTATATTTACATCGCCGTCTAAAATCAAAGTTATCCAATGCTTTTTGTTCATATGATAGCCGGGGAAGAAGGTTATATTATCAACTTTTGTCGGTAACTCTTTGGCGTCATAACGTAAATCTATAATTGGTACAGCTTCGTCACTACTTAGTCTCAACTTGCGCTTATTTACTGTCATAAATATGGCGTACCATTTTTGAGTGTCCTTGCGCCTAAGCACCGATGTGTCGGGGAACTTTTCCCATAAATATTCCGGTATATCGCCATATTTTTGCTCGGCATAGTCCTGTATTTTTGCCACTAACTCGTTTTTAGTTGGGTTATTCGAGCAACGCTCGACGATATCATTTAAAACCTTATTGTATTCTTCGCGCACGCGGTTTACAAATTTGCCGCTTGCACCCGAGACAAGGTGAAGCGTATAAACTTCTTTTATATCCTTTTCAAGTAGAGTAGTAGTAAGTCGTCCGCTTTCGTCGATTGCGACGGTCAAAACAAATTGATTGTCAAAAATATCGGTGGTGTATACGTACTCGCCGCCTATAAATTCAAAACCGTATTTGAGTAGCTTGTCGCTGTTATACAATATATTAGCCATTTTTTGCGCCCCGCGTTAAAATTTCTTTTGATATGCTATACGTTTAGCGCCATCTCTGCCTATAATAGTGCCGCATTTGGTAAAGCCATTCTTGTATAGCAGATGTTGCATAATCTTATTGTCGCTGTGAGTGTCAATGCGTATATCGGATATTTTCGACTTGCAGAAATTTAAGCACTCTATAAAAATGCCTTTTTGGGTGCCGTCGCTTGCGATTCTGTGAATAGTACCATACGGCTCATCGTCAAGCCACTTGCCGTCTATCTTTTGGTAGGTGGGATCTGTTCCTATAATAAAGGTAAAAACTCCGCAAACTTTCCATTTGCTTTCTATTACATAACTGTTGCCGGTTGCTATATCATTAAGTATTATCTCTTTGGTTGGATATCCGTCAATCCATTGAGTGGGATTGCCGTTTAATGCCATTTGCTCGCGCGCATAGTCGTAAATGGGCATTATGCTATTTATGTCTGCTGTTTTGCTGCGACGTATTACCATACTATCATTTTGCTTTAGCTGTATATATTGCGCGACCAAAAAGTAGTTGGCTAAATCTTTTTCGTCCAAGCCACGATAGAGAAACAGATCGTCGTAAATTTCTGAAACAAGAAAGATATCTTCACCTTCTATATGGAAGAATCCGGTCACTAAGTCTATCCCGACAAGAATTTGTCCTACTTTATAAGTTGCTATCTGCGGCACGGCGCCGAGAGGCAGCTTTTCTCTATTAGGCACGTTTTCCATTATATTATATAGAACAGCGTTGCTTAACTTATCTGAGCTTAGTTTTTGGGGTTTGTATTTTTCTATAAAGTAGTTGTTTACTTGTTCGCCCGTTTTGCGATTAGCGAATAATTGTTCGCGATAGTCGTTATATATGCGCTGCCATTCCTTAATTATTTTTTCCGTCGGTTTTGTTGTCAGCATCTGTTTTTACTCCGTTATGGTATATATTGTTGTAGGCTACGCCACTATGGTACATATTTAGTATATATATAGATTATAGCACAAAAACAGCCATGTTTTACTATAAAAATCCTTAATTTTACAGAAAAATAAAAGCACAAAAAATTTAAATTTTTTTAAAAAAAGTCTGTAAAAACGCTTGACATATATAAAGGGGTATGGTAGAATAACCAAGCTGTCCCCCAG
>JAFLVB010000043.1:5171-14208 GCA_022508465.1 Clostridiales bacterium | reverse complement strand
CCGGTGATGATATAGTCGGGTTTATTTCGCGCGGAAAGGGCATATCGATACACCGCAAAAGCTGCTCTAATCTAAAAAATATCGAAAAGGAAAGGCTTATAGAGGCGCATTGGGAAGGACACAATTCCTCTCAATTTATTATCGCTTTGCAAATCGAAACGCGCAACACGGCCGGATTGCTTGCCGAAATAACTAAATATATTTCGGACTTAAAGCTGTCCATCGAGCACCTCAATGCAAGAGTGGATAAACATAATAACGGAATAATTAACATTGCAATCAGTGCAAATAATTTGGACGAAATAGAAAAACTTAAGCAGAAAATTTCATCAATAAAAGACGTTGACAAGGTTTATAGGTGTGAATAATGCAAGTGGAAAGATTGGTTTTGGGCGAGTTGGGTACCAATGTGTATTTACTCGTCTTTGATAAGGAAATTTTTGTAATCGATCCTGCGGATGAGGCCGAAACGATTAAAGGAGTAGCAGCGCGCTATGGTAAACGTATAAGCTATGTTTTGCTTACTCACGGCCACTTTGACCATTGCAATGCGGCGGCACATCTACAATCTGACGGTGCAAAAGTTTTGATGTCGAAAACCGACTACGAAATGATAGAAAACGGATTTGACCTTGCAAAGTTTTGCAACGAACATTTTAATAGCTTTAAGCCCGATATGTTTATAGAGGAAGGGGAGATAACTTTAAACGGACAAAGTGTGTACGTTTTAGCGACACCTGGGCATACTGCGGGTAGTCTTACTTATATAATGCAAGATAATATTTTCTGCGGGGATACGTTGTTTTATTTGAGCGTTGGTAGATCGGACTTGCCGACAGGCAATAAAAGACAACTAACAGAGTCAATAAAAAAGCTGTATGATTTATCCGGAAATTATAATGTATATCCGGGACATGGGGGTCTTACAGACTTAGAGTTTGAAAGGAAAAACAATCCGTATGTTAAAGCTTAGCAGCGATTACTTAATAGAAAACGAGCTTAGCGAAGTCGTTAGGCTGTTTTTTGATTTGGATAATACCGACGTTTCAATAGATTGTTTTTTTGGAGATAGCGCGCCGTACATTGTGGTAAACGGCGAATTTTATCATATTAATCTTATAGGGCGCCCAAACGAAAAGAAATTTTCAAGGCTTTGTAAGTCGGAATTATACAGAGTTTTATCTGCTTATACAGGCAAAACGTTTTCTTGGGGTGCGTTGACGGGTGTTAGACCTACAAAACTTGGCTATGAAATTGCCGCGAGTGGGGAAGACATTGTCGATGGTCTTATGGCGTATGGAGTGTCTAAACAAAAGGCTCGCCTTGTTATGTCTGTCATAAACAGTCAAAAAGGTTTTAGTAAATCGTTAAAAAAGATAAATTTCTATGTCCATATCCCGTTTTGCACCACAAGATGTAACTATTGCTCTTTTGTATCGTTGCCCGCGGGTAAAAATCAAAAGCTCATTGAGGAATATGTGCAGTATCTTGTAAAAGAAATAGAATGCGGCGTTAAAACACTTATGGACGGCGGTTATGAAGTTGATTCCATATACATTGGCGGCGGCACTCCGACGGCATTAAACGAAGAGCAACTTAGCGCCGTTTTGGACGCTATTCCTTATAATAATATAGAATATACCGTTGAGGCAGGTAGGCCGGACACCATAACTAAGGATAAGCTCGATATTATGCTTAATCACGGCGTGACGAGAATAAGCATCAATCCGCAAAGCTTTTCGGATAAAACTTTAGCGGCGATAGGACGTGCACATACGGCAGACGATATTGTCAATATCTATCGAATGGCGCAAGGAAGGTTCGACATAAATATGGATCTCATTGCAGGTCTAACCGGTGAAACGATACAAGATTTTGAGCATACTTTAAACAAGGCGATAGAGCTTAGACCGGAGAACATAACCGTTCATACTCTGGCACGCAAGAACGGCTCTATAATAAAGGTGGAAAACCAAGCCATTACTACCGGCACATCCGAAATGGTGGACCTTGCATATAAACTTCTTACCGAAAATGGGTACGAGCCGTATTACCTATACAGACAAAAAAATATGCTTGACAACCTCGAAAATATAGGTTACACATTACCTGGCAAAATATGCGCAAACAACATTACAACAATGGAAGAATTTTATTCGGTTTTTGCCTGTGGCGCGGGCGCTATAAGTAAGAGGCTATTAGATGGTGGCAGGATAGAGCGGCATGCAAATTTAAGAGACGTCAAACTCTATATAGAACAATTCGATGAACGTTTGGCAAAAAAGACAAAATTTTTTCTTTAAGCCGCTTATTTGAGTTTACAATAAATGGTTAATGTGGTATACTACTATGGTAGTACCTTATTCTCAAGGTTTTTGCGAATGTTCGACGCAGTTACTTAAGTTTAAGGCGAATAAATTTTTGGAGGACAAAAAAATGGACAAGAACACAAAAGCGGAGATTATTGCAAAGTTTGCAACACATGAAGGCGACACCGGAAGCCCGGAAGTTCAAATTGCATTGCTTACTTACAGAATTAATCACCTTACCGAGCACCTTAAGATTCATCATAAGGACCATCACTCAAGACGCGGTTTGCTGCAAATGGTCGGCACTCGCAGAAGCCTTTTGAACTATCTTAAAGATCTTGACATCGAAAGATATCGTAACATCTTGGCTCAATTGGAAATCAGAAAATAAAAGATTAGGGGGCTGACATGCCCCCCAATTCTTTTTAGGCGAAATAAAATTCGCCGTGTGAATATATTAGGAGACTTTAGGAGAATGAACGAATTAAGAACTTTTAAAACAGAAATTGGCGGGCGTGAAGTTATTGTCGAGACAGGCAAATACGCTCAGCTTTCTAACGGTTCCTGCATCATACGTTGCGGAGACACCGTTGTAATGACCAATGTAACTATGGCTCCCGAGCCGCGTCCGGGTATGGACTTTTTCCCGCTCGGAGTTGACTTTGAGGAGAAAATGTACGCTGTAGGTAAGATCCCCGGCGGATTTAAAAAGAGAGAGGGCAGAGCAAGTGATAAGGCTATCCTTACATCGAGACTTATCGATAGACCGATAAGACCGCTCTTCCCCAAGGGGATGTTTAACGACGTGTCCGTTGTTGCGACAGCACTCAGCGTAGACACCAATATCCCGCCCGAGGTTTGGGGTATGGTCGGCTCTTCAATCGCACTTTCGATATCCGATATCCCGTTTTACGGCCCGACCGGATCGGTTGTAGTCGGTTATGTGGACGGTAAGTACGTTATCAACCCCGACAATGTTCAGCGCGCAATGAGCCAAATGCACGTATATGTCAGCGGTACTGCCGACGCCATAATGATGGTTGAGGCGGGCGCCAATATGGTAAGCGAAGAAGTTATGCTTGGCGGTATCTTATTCGCTCATGAAGAAATCAAAAAGCAAGTTGCCTTTATCAATGAGATTGTCAAGGAAGTTGGTAAGCCCAAAAAGGAAATGAATTTCTACAAAATTCCCGACAATATCAACGAAGATGTGCGCGCTTATGCGGACAAGCTGCTCGATGAGGCTTTAAAGGAAACAGATAGACAGGCTCGTCAAGCTAAGCAAGACGAAGTTGACGTGAATGTTGTAGAACACTTTGCTGAAATTTATCCCGACAATATAAGGGAAATCAAAGACGTGCTTTACAATATGACCAAAGAAAAGGTTAGAGCTAAAATCCTTAATGACGGATTCAGGCCGGACGGCAGAAAACTTACCGAAATCCGCGAGATATGGACGGAAGTCGGAGTATTGCCGAGAGTTCACGGTAGCGCGGTATTTACAAGAGGTCAATCTCAAGCGCTCACCACATGTACTTTGGGCACAATTGCAGAAGTTCAAAAGCTCGACAACCTCGACGACGAAACATTCAAGCGCTATATGCACCACTACAACTTCCCGCCGTATAGTGCGGGCGAGGCAAGGCCTTTGCGCGCACCGGGCAGACGTGAAATCGGACACGGAGCTCTCGCCGAGCGTGCCTTAGAGCCGGTTATTCCGTCGGAGGAAGAATTCCCGTACGCTATTAGAACTGTCAGCGAGATTTTAAGCTCCAACGGTTCGACATCACAGGCGAGCGTTTGCGGCTCGACAATGGCGCTTATGGATGCCGGTGTTCCTATCAAAGCTCCTGTTGCGGGCATTGCTATGGGACTTATCAAAGATGATGCAAGTCACAGAGTTGCAGTTCTGTCCGATATTCAAGGTCTTGAGGACTTCCTCGGCGATATGGACTTTAAGGTAGCCGGAACAAGCGAAGGCATCACGGCAATCCAAATGGATATAAAGATCAAGGGTATTGACGAGGCAATTTTAAGGACAGCGCTTGAGCAGGCAAGACAAGGCAGATTGTATATTTTGGACAAGATGCTCCAAACAATCCCAGAGCCGCGTGAGAGTCTTAGCAAATGGGCGCCCAAGATTATTGCTTTTGATATTGATCCCGACAAGATCGGCGAAGTAATAGGTAAGGGCGGTAAAACCATCAACAAGATCATTGAGGAAACAGGCGTTAAGCTCGATATCGAAGAAGACGGACGAGTATTTATCGCTACTCCCGATGAGGCTATGGCGGAAAAGGCAAAGAGAATTGTTATGTCAATTGTTGAGGACGCCGAAGTCGGAATGGTTTACGAAGGTCCTGTTGTCAAGATTTTATCCAACGCCGAAGGTAAGGACTTTGGTGCAAGAGTTCAGCTTGCTCCCAACAAAGACGGTATGATTCACATTTCCAAGCTCAGCAAGGACCGTGTGGAAAACGTTACCGACGTAGTTAATATTGGCGATACCGTAGTGGTAAAAGTTATAAAAATCAGTATGAAGGGCATTGATCTTAAACTTATAGAGAAGAAGTAGTCCTGATTATGTCAGACATAATATGTATTAAAACCCTATTGTCAAAGTACAATTAGGGTTTTAATATAAATATGGTGATAATTTACTCGCTCTCGAATAAAATATAACGATAATTTTATTTGAGGTGAGAGAGTGACAAAAAAGTCTATCGGCAGTCTTATAAGCAATTTGGTAATTTGCGCAGTTGTTGTAATTGTTTTTGCCGTTTCATTTGCGCCTAATGCGCTAACCGTGTCAAATGGAGATAATCCAATATATAAGGGCAACTCGGAAAACAAAGTTTCGTTAATGGTAAATGTCTATTGGGGAACCGAATATATTCCCGAGATGCTTGACATATTTAGTAGGTACGGAGTTAAGACTACGTTTTTTGTAGGCGGAATGTGGGCGTGCGAGAATGAGGCAATATTAAAGGATATTTATGCGGCTGGGCATGAAATAGGCAATCACGGCTATTATCATAAAGATCATAAAAAACTTGACTACAACCGAAACAAAGAAGAAATGGAAATTACCCACAAGGTTGTAAAAAGTATTTTGGATTATGATATGAAGCTGTTTGCGCCTCCGTCGGGCTCGTACGGAAACGTGACCTTGCAAGTGGCCGAAGAATTGGGTTACAAAACGATAATGTGGACTTTGGACACGATAGATTGGCGAGATCAAGACGAATCGCTCATAATAAAACGGGCTACCGAAAAGATTACGGGCGGAGCTTTGGTGCTTATGCATCCGACAAAAGCAACTGTAAGTGCGCTGGACAGAATCCTTGCGGCTATTACGCAAAAGGGACTTGCTGTTGCGCCGGTAAGCGAAGTTATACAAACTTTGCAAATCAGTTTGTAAAAAAAGTAAATTTACTCATACTATACTAAGGAGGCTTTATGGCAGAATTAATTAATTATCCTTGTGGACTTAGATTGATTGTAGAAAATAATCCGTTTGTACGTTCTGTTGCCGCAAGCGTTTGGGTAAATACGGGCAGCGCAATGGAGAACAAGGAAAATAACGGAATTTCTCATTATATAGAGCATGTATTGTTTAAAGGAACAGACAAGTTATCGGCATTTGATATAGCTAATGCGTTCGAGAGTAGAGGGGCTGCCGTAAATGCTTTTACGAGTAAAGAGGCGACATGCTTTTATTTCAAGTCGATTGATTCTGACACCGAAAAGTGCTTTTCGACGTTAAGCGAGCTGTTTTTCCATTCTGTATTTGCTCAAAACGAGCTTGACAGCGAACGAAATGTCGTAATAGAGGAAATCAATATGGAGGATGACTCGCCCGAGGATATTTGCTACGATTTGCTCGCAAAGGCTTTGTATGGCGAACATCCTCTCGGAATGTCCGTTCTCGGACCGAGAGAAAATGTCAAGCGTTTTAATAAGCCTGATATTTTGGAGTATATGGGCAATCAATATTGTGCGCAGTCTATTGTAATAGCTTTTGTGGGGAATATCGACGCCAAAGAGGCGGACAGAATTGTCAGAACGCACTTTATGCCGTTTGTCAACCAAAAGACGCAAAAAAGCAAGGCAAAGCAGCCGCATTTTGAAATAACAACCAAGAGCTTCATAAAGGACTTTAAACAGACTAACTTAATGCTCGGTTATCCATCCGTTTCACTCGGCGATCCGTCGTCGACTGTGCAAGGGCTACTTAATGTCATTTTGGGCGGTTGCATGGGCAGCAGACTTTTCCAAAATATAAGGGAAAAGAAGGGACTTGCTTACAGCGTTTATTCTTCGCCGTCAAGGCATAGCAATTGCGGTTCGTTCAACATCGCACTCAATATAAACGCGCAAAATACGGCGAGAGTTTTGGATGGCGTATTTGAGGAGCTTGACGCTATAACAACCGGCGGAATTACAGCTGCCGAGCTCGATATGGCAAAGGCTCAGCTAAAATCTACAATGATTTTCGGACAGGAAAACATTCAAACCATAATGTTGTCGCTTGGCAAAAGCTTGCTACTCTCTAACGAGGTCTTTGATATAGACGAAAAGCTGCGCGAAATCGAAGCAGTTACAGTTGATGAAGTAAATCGATTTGCGCTTAATACTTTTAAGCAGACTCCCGCGCTTGCATATGTAGGCTCGGACTCTCGAGTAAATTTAGAACAATATACACGGAGATAAATAATATGGACAAACTTGACGAAATTTTCGCTATGCAAAAGTCGCTTAACGACTACATCATCACCAATCGTAAGCTCGACTTTACAAAAGAACAATGGATTCAAAAGGGGAGTCTCGCGCTCATCGACGAGATAACCGAGCTACTTAACGAAGTCAATTATAAATGGTGGAAAAACCCAAAGCCAATCAATGATGATGCCGTAAAAGAAGAGATAGTGGACATGCTACATTTTTTTGTTTCCATATGTCTTTATGCGGGCATGTCGGCTGACGAGCTCTATAATATTTACATAGGCAAAAATAAGGAAAATTTTGACAGGCAAAACGGCGTTTCAAAGAAAGAGGGCTATTCTTTGAAAGATAACGTATAATTTTTTAAAGTTTTAATTTCGTTTTTTGCTAACAATTTAATTGAAAATTTATTCTCTTTATGTTATACTATTATGTAAAGTAAGGAGAAAGCTTTTGAATACTAAAAAGAAAAACAACAAGAGTAGTAAAGGCAATCACGATGTTGCGGGAATAGTTTGCATTATAGTATCTGCATTTTTTCTTATCTGCTTAGTGACGCCGCTACTCAGCGTTATAGGAACATTTGTCAAAAATCTTACGTTGGGTCTATTCGGATATCTGAGTTACCCGATTGTTTTGTGTACGCTGTTTTTAGGCATACTGATGCTTATGAATAAAAAGGCAATGCTTACTCCTAAGCAAATAGCCTTTATTGTTTTGATGGCAATTTGCGCTGTGCTTATTTTGCAGACCGCCCTTGATTCGGTTGCAATGATGGGTGGGTTTGGCGAATATCTGTCGTCACTTATAAGTTTTGACCCAAATAACACTACGGCGGGACATTCTGTCGGCGGTGTGTTTTTCGGTATATTCGCCTATGCGATAAAAGCGATATTGACATTTGTAGGCGCGTATATTTTATATAGCTTGTTGCTTTTATTGTTTGGCGGCTTGCTTGTTCTCGATTTTAGAGGATTTCAAAAGAAGACTGTCGAAAAGGAAAATGCACGCGAGGCTGTGCCTTTTGTAAAGGGACAAAGCGTTGCTCAACCTGTTCGTGACGTTTATGATCCTTCGCTTTTTGTCGGCACGATAGAGCGCACAAACAAAGTGTCCTCTCAGTCGGGCGACTTTTCGTCCATGTATACGCCGGTAGCGGATTCTATGTCACGCTACGAGTCTGCACCGCAGCAAAATCAGGCCGAGCAGCAGCAATATTCCGTGCAGCAATTCCAAGCCCAATATGCCGGACAGCAATATCAAACCGGGCAACAATATCAACAGCAATATGCCGGACAGCAATTTCAGAGTCATCAAAAGATCGGCCCCGTCAAAGAAGAGGACTTGGCGGAGCAGGCAAGACGCATTTTGTTTGACAGAACAGACGCAATGAATGCGGCTTATGAAAACCAGCTAAAGAGCAATATGAAT
The DNA here is from genome assembly GCA_022508465.1 of Clostridiales bacterium. Classification (GTDB taxonomy): domain Bacteria; phylum Bacillota; class Clostridia; order Christensenellales; family Pumilibacteraceae; genus CAG-552. The sequence goes on along the minus strand of JAFLVB010000043.1, from coordinate 5,743 downwards.
ATCAGCGAGGTTAAGAGCAGCGGTCGCAGTAATTATCTTATTGATGACAACTTTACGTTCCCAAGCCCGAAATCTGTTGTAACTCCGCCGAGCATTACAACTTTCCCGACGCCTGCGCAGACATTCAAAAGCAGTACAAAAACTTACGAAAACAAGCAACCTCAATCTGTTTTGCCCGAGGTGGCTGTTCCGCCCGAAAAGGATTATTCGGACCAAATTGTCGAAGGTCCTATTCTAAACGGAGATGTGGTTTCTCAGACTATTCATGAGAGCAAAACTACTCACCGCCAGCACGAGGAGGATGTGTGGGGCGCTCCGATTGAAGAGCCAACGATTGTAGAAGACGAACTTCCGCCTATCATAACAGGGTATGAAACTAAGAAAACTCAAGAAGTGTCAGAGCAACCGGAGGAAAAAGCCGAAGATGACGAACTTCCTCCAATCATTGTCGGCAATCCTGTAATAAGGAAAAAAGAACCGGAAGTGGTTCAGCCTGAGGAGAAGGCTCCCGAAGATATCGAACTTCCGCCCATTATTGTAGGTAATTCATTTAAGAAAAAAGCCCCGGAAGT
>JAFLVB010000043.1:0-5071 GCA_022508465.1 Clostridiales bacterium | reverse complement strand
AACCGAAACAACCGGAAGAAAAGGCCGAAGAAGTCGAACTTCCGCCCATTATTGTCGGCAATCCTGTTAGGAAAAAGCCCGAGGGCGAAAAGAAAACAGAGATTGTAAGAATCCCGCCAATAGTCAATGGCGATGTATTTACCACGAGCGATCTTGGCAGAACTGGTTGGTATACAGAATCGTCAGAGCAAGATGAAGCGGCTGCCTTTGATCCTGCAATTCGCGAGACCGAAAGGGTAGAAGAAGTCGAAGAAGAGAAACAGCCGGAGCTTATAAATGATAGTACTGCTACGGAAAAAGTTCAAGAAAATAAAGTAAAAGAGCCTATTGTTGAAGCGCCGCTTGCAAAAGAGCCTGTTAAAGAAGATGTAGTAACAGAGCCGATTAAGGAAGAGTCAACCGAAGAGCTTATAACCGACGACTTTGTAGCTGAGGAGTGCGCCGTATCTGAAGCGACTGACGAAGAAGAAGCAGAAGAAGATACAAATGTTTTGGAAATCGATGAACTTGACGTCGAAACTTCGGATGCTAATGAGTCTATTGTTGAAACAATAGAGGAGACTTCGGAGAATGCTGAAGAAGAAACTACTATTGAAGAGACACCGATAGTCGAAGAGACTGAAGAGGCTTCAATCGAAGAGCCCCAAATAGTGGAAGAAGCCGAGAACGAAACCTTCTTTGAAGTCGACGATCAAGAAGAAGTTCAAGATGTCCAAGCATTTGAGGAAACTGAAGAAATTTCAGACAGAGTTATTGAGGAAGCTGCCGAAGAACAAGAGGAAGCCGAAAACGAACAAGAAGACTCATTAAACGATTTTGTTCCAGAAGAAGTTGCAGACGAAGACGCTTTTGATCAAGGTCAAGAATATGGCGACACTCTTGAACTTGAAGAAGAAGTGGAAAGCGAGACTTTTGAACAAGAAGACCAAGAGGAAGTAAGCGACACGGAATCGGATGAAGAGCAGGTTATCGAGGCTAAAATTCCGGATTCGTTAAAGCTTATTGACGAAGAAGTCGATATGTCCGAAACAAGTGACGAGGTCGATAATGACAATACCGGCTATTATACAACAGAAGGCTTTGACAGGCGCGTCGGCGAAATTTCTTTGAAGTTAAACGACGCTAAGGTCGGTATAAATAGCGGCTCGACTGCCCATAATCAGATTAATATGGAAGATTATGATGTAGAGATTAAAGACGAGCAGCCTAAAAAACAGAAAAAGCATTTACGTTATACGCCGCCTCCGATTGACATGCTCATTAATTGTTCAACCGAGCCGGAAGCGGTTGACTATGAGGCTAATGCCAATAGCCTGGAAGAAGTTTTGCACAATTTAAGAGTTGAGGCAAAAGTTATTAAGGTTACAACAGGTCCCGCCGTTACACGTTACGAGCTCGAAATGCCTCCGGGACAGTCTGTTAAAAAGATTACAAACTGTGCCGACGATATTGCATACGCGCTTGCGTCAAGCGGCAAGGTCAGAATCGAGGCGCCAATTCGCGGCAAACGCGCAGTCGGTGTAGAGGTCCCGAATGCGAGTATTGCAGTCGTTTCGCTTAGAGAAGTTGTAGAGAGCAAAGACTTTAATGAGGCTAAGTCGTGCCTGACGCTCGGTCTCGGTAAGGACATTACAGGCAATATCATGACCTGTAATCTTGAAAAGATGCCGCACTTGCTTATTGCAGGTACGACCGGTAGCGGTAAGAGTGCATGCCTTAACTCTATTATAATAAGTATGCTGTATAAGTCTTCGCCCGACGATGTAAGGCTTATCCTTATCGACCCCAAGCAGGTTGAGTTTGTCCTTTATCGTGACATGCCGCATCTACTTATGAAAAACATAATCAATGACAGCAGCCAGGCTATCAATGCGTTTAAGTGGGCGAGAGAGGAAATGGATCGAAGATATACTTTGTTTGCAAAGTATTCGGTGCGTAACCTTGCCGACTTTAATGATAGCGTTGCAGTTAAAACGGGAATGGAGCCAAAGCTCCCGAGAATTGTTATTATAGTGGACGAGCTTGCCGAACTAATGCTTGCTAAAAACGCCAAAGAGCTTGAACAAAACATTATGAGTATGGCGCAAAAGGCAAGAGCTGCCGGAATGCACTTGATACTTGCAACACAACGTCCGTCGGTCGACGTCCTTACCGGTACGATTAAGGCGAACTTGCCAAGCCGTATAGCGTTTGCGGTTAAGAGCATTACAGACTCGAGAACTATCCTCGATCAGATAGGCGCAGAGACGTTGCTTGGTCGCGGTGATATGCTTTACGCTCCGCTTGATTCCAACGAGCCCAAGCGTGTGCAGGGTGCGTTTATCACCACCGAGGAAATCGAAAATATCGTCAATTTCGTTCGTAACAACAATGAGACGGACTATGACGAGGCGGCAGAAAATATCATTATGAAAAAGCAGGAAGAGGCAGCACCGTCGTCCGATGAGGAAAAGAGCGGCGAGATTAGCGAAGATCCGCTTATGAAAGATGTCTTGCGCAAAGTTATAGAAACCAATCAGGCATCGGCTTCGCAAATACAGAGAAGGTTTGCCGTTGGTTATAACAGGGCATCTCGTATAATCGACCAAATGGAAGAAAACGGTTATATCGGACCTTTGGATGGTGCAAAGCCGAGAGAGGTTTATATAACACGAGAAAAATTCATAGAGCTTTACGGTGAAGATATATGATGAATTTGCATGTAATTTCCTTGGGCTGCGATAAAAATCGCGTTGACACCGAAAAGATGCTGTATAGACTGCGCGGTCAGTTTAATATAACGGACGATATGGCAGACGCCGACGTCATTATAATAAATACTTGCGGCTTTATTTTGTCGGCGCGCGAGGAATCTATAAACACAATCCTCGAGGCTGCAAATTACAAAAAAGATGGCAAGTGCCGTAAACTCATAGTTACAGGTTGTCTTGCGCAAAAATATGCGTCGGAGCTTAAAGAGGATCTCCCCGAGGTTGATGCCTTTTTGGGTACGAACGATTATGACAAGATAGGCGAGGCACTTGAGGGCGAAGAAGTGATATGCTATAATTCGGCTAATCCATGCGAAGAAATCGGAGAGCGAATACTTACAACGCCTCCGCATTTCGCATATCTCAAAATTGCCGACGGCTGTGACAATCGTTGCACATATTGCACAATACCGTCTATTAGAGGCAGATATCGTTCGACGGATATTGAGAGCTTGCTTGGTGAGGCAAAGAGCCTGTCCGATTCGGGAGTCAAAGAGCTTATCCTTGTAGCGCAGGATGTAACGAGGTATGGCATAGACTTATATGGAGAATACAAGCTTGTAGAGCTGATAAGACGACTAAGCGAGTTAGATTTTTCATGGATACGTCTTATGTATTGCTATCCGGAGCTTGTCACCGACAAGTTGATAGACGAAATAAAGAACAATCCAAAAGTAGCTAAATATATAGATATTCCATTGCAGCATGTAGACGGAGATATCCTCAAAAAAATGAACCGCCTTTCCACCGAGCAGTCGATTTATGAAGTCTTAAATAAACTTAAAGAGGCGGGGATAGCGGTAAGAACAACTCTTATGACAGGTTTCCCGACTGAGTCGGATGAGCAGTTCGACAAACTCTATAACTTTGTTTTAGATAACAAGCTAAGGCATGTAGGGGTGTTTGCATATAGCGATGAGGATACGCCTTCAAGCAAAATGAAGGGCAAAGTTCCTAATTATGTCAGACATAATAGGGCGAAAAAGATTGCTATGGCACACAAAAACAATGTAAAAGAGTATAATAAGTCAATGATAGGCAAAACGGTACGAGTTTTATACGAAGATGTTGACTATGACAAAATGCTATTTAAAGGTCGCACCGAGGACTGTGCGCCCGACATTGATACATATGTTTATTTCAAATCGGACTTTGCCGATGTGGGCAAGTTCTATAATGTAAAAATTACAGGATACAAGGGATATGATTTGATAGGAGAATTAGTGAATGAGTAAAATCAATATTCCAACAAGGCTGACTATACTAAGAATCGTGCTTATACCGATATTTGTAGCACTGTATTTGATACAATTCCCTTATAACGGACTGGCTGCAGTTGCGGTATTTATGATTGCAAGTTTTACCGATTTTTTGGACGGGCACTTAGCGCGTAAATGGAATCAAGTGACTTCGCTCGGCAAGTTTTTGGATCCTATAGCAGATAAAATGCTTGTTATGTGCGCGCTCGTATGTGTTCTTATAGGAGCATCTAAGGGGACAACCTTTACAATACTAACGGCAATATTCCTTATGATTATCGAGAGTCGAGAGCTTATGGTAAGCTGCTTTAGGATTATTGCGGCATCCAAAGGTTTGACGCTTGCGGCAGACAAGTGGGGCAAGGCAAAGACTGTTTGTCAAATGATTGCACTCATTATTCTTTTGCCGTATAGTTCGCTATTTAGAGCAGTCGGCGGAGCAGATTGGTTGTCCGTATGGTACTATGTAGGGTTTGCGTTGCTTGCCGTATCAACGGTGCTTACGATTATTTCGGGTGCAAATTATATCGCAAAAAACAAGAAGGTTTTGCATGACAATGATTGAAGAAGTATCTTGCATTTTGCGCAAAAACAATCTTAAGCTTTGCGTTGCCGAATCATTTACAGGCGGCTTAGTAGCGTCGAGCTTCGTATCGTTAGCAGGCGCAAGCGACATCTTTGTAACAAGTCTTGTCTGCTACGCCGAGCAAGCAAAAAAGGCGCTTTTGGGCGTGTCTGACTATACGCTAAAAGAGTATGGCGCAGTAAGCGAACAAACTGTTTCCGAGATGTTAGACGGACTTAAGCGATTGAGTTTGGGCGACGTGTTTGTGGCGACATCGGGCAATGCGGGACCGACTTCCGAAAAGCCTAACGAAGTAGGGTTATTTTACTTAGGCGTAATGTTCAAGGACAGAAAAATAATCAAAAAGTATCAAGTCAGCGGTAATCGACAAGAGGTAATAAATCAAGGGGCCCAAAACAGTTTTGATCTCATATTGCAGGTACTTAGTGATATTTAAAACGTAAATAATTTTTAGGAGTTATATAAAATGGAAAAGA
>JAFLVB010000042.1 GCA_022508465.1 Clostridiales bacterium | reverse complement strand
AAAGCTTAACCCCGACAAATCGCTATATGAGGTGCTGAAAGATGCGCTCGGCAAGCTGATCGCCAAGATCATTTTTCTTGTCTTTGTGCTACGGCTGGGAATTAAAATTATAATAATGCTCGGCGAGGTCGAACTGTTTTTTAATACCAGTATACTCAAAAGTATCAATTTTATCGTTTGCTTTATCGTGCTGCTGTTTATGCTTGTCGTCTTTGCGGCAAAAGGACTGCGCCCGTTAGGCAGAACGGCACAGCTGTTCTTCCCGTTTATTCTCTCGGCACTTGGTATACTGTTTATCCTTACTGTATGCAACCTTGACATAAGCGGACTTGCGCCCGTTGTTGTCGATCCCGCTCAGATTAAGGATACTATCATAAAATTTCCCCTTTGGTTTGGCGACGTTGCCGTGCTTTTGGTGTTTATGGGCAAGATCAAACAGCGCAAAAAGTTTGTATTTAGAGGCATGATGAGTGCGCTTATTTCGAGCGCTGCGGTTATGTATTTTGCGATCGTGCTGTTTGCGGCTTACGGCGACTATCCGATAATTATAGACTACGGTCACAATATAAGCAATATGGTCGTATATTCGTCGGGCAGCTATCTGTTTGGCCGCTTCGATATTCCGCTCTTCTGCATATGGATGATTTCCATTTTTGTGCAGATAATTCTGACCTTTTATGCAATAACGTCCTTCCTCGGCTCGGTTGCCGAAAAGGGAAGCGATACCGTGTGGGGAATAGTCGTAGCCGTAGTGCTGTTTGTGTTGTGCCAGTTTGTGTTTAATAGTAAGACTGCGTTGTTTGAGCTGGGCACGGGCATTGCGAGATGGACGTGTCTTGCAATAGAGATCTCACTACCGGTAATTTTGCTTATTATTTCGCTTATAAATAGGAGTAAGAAAAATGATGACTCGCAAAAAGAAAATTCTACTGATTGAAATAGTTACGCTTGTTTTTGCCATTTTGATAGCGCTTTTCCCGCTCGAAGATTCGCCTACAATCGAGACCAAAACCGCCGTTACGGTGGCGGCATTCGATAGACGTGATGATAAAACACAGATATATGTGCAAATGACCATTCCTCAACAGCTTGCGCAAGGCTCGTCGCAGCTGCTTGTCGTCGAGGCGGAGGGCAAGGACGTAGCCGAGGCTTTTGAGAGACTTGCCAACAAAGTGGGGCAGGAAATCGAACTTGCTCATTGCGGCATAATCATAATCGGCGAGGATATGGCGATGGGTGGATTTACAGATGACATTGACTATATGCTCTCAAGCGGAATGATAAGCCCGCAAATAACCTTATTAAACTGCGATGGGGCGGCTAAGGATTTTATGCAAAAGCTCAATCAGTTTTCGCAGACCAATGGCTCGGGATTATTCGACGTCGCAGCCTTTTCGGAAAACTCTATAAATGTCCGTATCATATCGGCGCTCGATTTTCTGTCCGAAAATCATTTGCCGTCCAATGCGTCGTCGTTGCCGGTGATTAGCTTTGAAATGCAACAGGGTGGCGGCTCGTCGGGCGGCGGCGAAAGCTCTGGCGGCGGAGGTGGAGGCGACTCGTCGGGCGGTGGCTCGTCGGGCGGCGGCGAAAGTTCGGGCGGCGGAGGTGGCGGATCGGAGACTCCGACACTAAAAGAGCTTGATATGTCAATGCTGTATAAGGACGGCAAAGCGGTGGGGGTGATGTCACCGCTTGGCACTAAGGGCATAAGTATGTTCGACCGTAAGAGCAGCAAGGGGTACTTCGAGGCGGACAATGTTGTTATAGGCGACAAGGTGATCTCGTATGTCCCCATGCAGGTGCGCAAAAAGCAAGGCAAAATAAAAGCTCAGTACCGCGATGGTCAGCCGGTAATAACGGCAGAGGTCAATATCAAGCTCGAAACCGAGACAAGGTTTAATGTTTCCAAACAGGGCATTTTCGCAAGCAAAGAGGAAGTCAAACAGGCTATCGTGAAGCGTGTAAAGGAAATTGTTCAGGCTGAGATAGAGGAGTCGCTGAAGTATAGCTATGAGACGGGCGCCGACGTTTTACAAATAGAAACAGCCTTTTATAAGCAATGCTATGATAAGTACAAAATTTACGGCACAAGCGACGATTTCGTAAAAAATGTCCAAGTAGAATACAAAATTAATGTCGATGTAACGTAAAATTAATTAAAAAACCTTGATTTATTTCCGCAAAAATGCTAAAATAGTAGGGTAAAATCATATAAAAGGAGTTTTTTTAATATGAAACCAACTTATATTGCGGAACCTTTCAGAATCAAAAGCGTTGAGCCCTTAAAGATGCTTACTCGCAAAGAGCGCGAGGCAAAGATTAAGGCAGCTCATTACAATTTGTTCGGTCTTAACTCGCAGGACGTTTATATCGACTGCCTTACCGACAGCGGCACTAACGCTATGAGTAGCAGTCAGTGGGCTGGCGTTATGACCGGTGACGAGTCGTACGCAGGTGCTACCAGCTATCAGCACGTTATCGAGAGCGCAACCGATATTTTCGGATTCCCGTACATTCAGCCTGTTCACCAAGGCCGTGCTGCGGAAAAGGTGCTTTTGCCCATACTACTCGAGGCAAAGGGCAAGAAGTATGCTATTGCAAATATGTTCTTTGATACTACCCGTGGTCATGCCGTTATGGCAGGTGGTATTCCCATCGACTGCGTTGTTCCCGAGGCTCTTGACACTTCGGTAAGAAAGCCGTTTAAGGGCAATATGGACTGCGCTAAACTCAAGGAGCTTATCAAAGAGTACGGCAAGGACAATATAGGCGTTATCATAATGACTATAACCAACAACTCGGCAGGCGGACAGCCCGTTTCGGTTGCTAACATCCGCGAGGCAAGCAAGATTGCTCACGACAACGGTATCCCGTTCATGATTGACGCAGCTCGTTATGCAGAGAACGCTTGGTTCATCAAACAGCGCGAAGAAGAATTTAAGAACGCTTCTATCAAGGAGATAATCGCAGAGTGCTTTAAGTGCGCAGACTACTTTACAATGTCTGCTAAAAAGGACGCTATTGTTAATATGGGTGGACTTTTGGGCACAAGAGATAAGGCTGCATTCGAGCTTATCAAGCAACGTTGTATCTCGTTTGAAGGCTTTGTAACCTACGGCGGTATGTCCGGCCGTGACCTCGAAGCTTTGGCTATCGGTCTTAAAGAGGGTATCGATGAGGACTTCCTCCGCTATCGTATCGGTCAGCTCGAATATATGGCAGCAAGACTTGACGAGGCAGGCATTGCTTATCAGGCACCTGTAGGCGGTCATGCGCTCTTTATAGACGCTAAAAAGATGTTGCCGCATATACCCTGGTATCAATATCCCGCTCAGGCACTTGCCGTTCAGCTCTATATCGAGGCAGGTATCCGTGGTTGCGATATCGGCTCCTACATGCTTGACCGTGACCCCGTAACAGGTAAGGAGCAAGAGTCCAAGTTCGAGTTTACAAGATTCTGTATTCCCCGCCGTGTTTATACTCAGGCTCATCTTGACGTTATCGTTGACGCTCTTATCGAAGTTAAGAAGAATGCAGACAAGATCAAGGGACTTAAGATTACAGAAGAAGCTCCCGTACTTAGACACTTCACCGGTAAGTTGGAACTTGTTGACTAATTAAAAATATAAGCCATATCGGCAAATATATGCACCCCAAAGGCCAAATGCTTTTGGGGTGTTCTTTTAGGCAATAAACCATTTGGCTCTCGCGGCAATTGTTTATTGCTTTGTAAAAGGGCAAAAAGGGGCGTTATCTAACGTCCCTTTTGCTACTCGGTTGTTGTTTTTAGTAAGTTGTTATTCGCCCTTAGCTATATCCCCGTCCGTGCAATGAATTGTATAATTGCCTGTATCACGATCCCAAGCGGAATATTCAGATGCTTTTTTAATAGCATTCCATTGCTCAGTAGTGCCATTATAGATAATATCGGTTAGGTTTTTGCACCCATTAAACGCACCTTCTCCAATGCTTGCAACGCTATTTGGAATAGTTATACTTTTTAAGGCTTCGCACTGATGAAAAGCATAGTTATCTATTTCAGTTATACTACTTGGTAAGAGTATATCTTCCAAGCCGCAGCTCGCAAAAGCAAAGGTGCCTAAACTTGTTACACTACCATCGGTGGGGATAATGCTATTTTTACAAGCTGCAGCCAAGACTGGTGTTTCTTTTTCTATTACGCAGTTATCAACTACGTAATATTTTGGGTTATCCTTTGATACTATAATAGTCTCTAAGTTATCGCACCCATAGAACATATATCCCGCAATGAAGCTTACTTTACTACCAAATGTAACCTCTCTTAAATTAGTACAAAGCCAAAATGGAGTACTTCCTATATCTACAACGCTATCCGGAATGGTTATTTTTTCCAAACTACTGCAATACGCAAACGCAGCGTTACCTATGCTCGTAACGCTATTTGGAATATCTATATTAGTTAAATTGGAACAACTTACAAAAACGGAATTACCTATACTCGTAACGCTATTTGGTATTTTAATATCAGTTAAGTTTGTGCAACCCACGAATGCATCATTTTCAATATTAGTAATTGTTTTTGGTATACTTATGCTCGTTAGTTTAGCGCATACACCGAATGAATTATATCCAATGCTTGTAACCTTTACATTGCCTATTTTAGACTTAATTTTTACTGATGTTATTTCTTTATTGGTAGTGTTAAATACTTCATAATTTCCGTCAACGCCTACAGTATAGACGATATTGTCAAACTCTTTTGCAAAGGGCTTGCTATTCTCTTTACAAAATAAATAACCATAATCTTTTAAATTTATTACGCCGTCTCTTATTCCGCCGTTAGTCAAAAAATCATTATTGTCAAAATCAAAGACAGTAATTTTATTTCCTTTTAACGTATATGTTATAGGAATATCATACGCGCCTTCAATATTAGTGTTACCGACTATTTTCCCTGTGCCGTCTGACTTTAGTTGTAAGTAAGCGTCCTTTTCAAATTCAAAACTTTCGGGAAAATTATCACAATCATATAAATAATAAATCCCTGCTACGTTTTTTGTAGTAGGTTCGCACGCTACAAGGCAAAGGCAGAGTGGGGTGAGTAGACATAATAAAATTACAAAGACAAGTTTTTTCATTAGTGCTCCTCCTTAATTTGTATATATTCAGTATACAATACTGTGTTATATTTGTCAATATATTTTTAAAAAAACTCATTACTTACGACACGTTTTCTAAACAAAAGCATTGTCGTTATTACACAAATAACGACAATACATAATCCCACCAAGAGGCGGTGAGGTCCTCGTAAGATAGCCCTAAGACGTCTATGTAATCTTCGCCAAGGCGAAGGCGGTCTAAAGCCTCAAAACCGTAGTTATCAGCTATATAAAATATAAAAGAGGCGTCGTAATATCTAAGTCTGTCGTCAATTATATAAGGGTCTGAATTTTGGTTTAAATATGCCAGAGCATAGCAAAGCATCTTCGAGTAGTCGTAGTAGGGAGCAATTGTATAATCTGCATATTGGGGATATTTAGCCTTTACTAATTCAAGGCGTTCATAGTATTCATCACTTAGCCTAAACCCGAACTTATCATACTCGCTAAAAGCAAATATCTCATTTTGATTATACTTGTTTATGAGATATGTCGTGCATGCTTCGGAATAGACATTGTAGTCGTGCGTGTTAAGCACATCATAATGGTATCTATACAATAGGTAAACATTAAGAATATAGTACACGCCCGCCGTATAGCAAATGTTGTTATCGTTATTGACCTCGTTTACCGAGGAAAAATGGATTTGCGGCTTTTCCCTTTGGTCGAGATAGTTATCTATTTCCTGCGCCGCGCCTATAATGTCCAAAAGGGCGGGGGTGACAAAACGCTTTAGAGAGTTATAGTTTTTGTCGTAGTTGTAAAATTCTCCGCCGTAATAGTAGTTGTAGTAGTCGATATAGTTTATGGGGATAAAAAGATCGACATATTCCGAGCGAATGGCAACCTCGCTATTTTTGCTTGTTATGAGCGAAAAAGCACACGGCATACCCGTTGTCGCCTCAACTCCAATCGAGTTAGCCCAGCTATGCTTATACTCTTCCAGCCTTTCGTCGCCGAAAGCAAGCGATTTATAAAAGCCTATAAGCGGCTCTTGATTTTCGAGATAGTCGACAAACGACAGCGCCGCCATGCGAGATAGGTCGACATTTGCGTTTGTAATGTCGTAAAAGTCGGGTGCTTGCATATCAAGCGCATTTGGGTGGGCGGTAAGATACGATTGTATACTGTCAACCTTGCCTTGCTTAAATTTTAGCCCCCAATGATTAGCCTCGCTAATCCTTTGCGCCAAGCCGTACATAAGTCCGTACGGGACTTTGCCCTCAAACGCCACCGTTATGGTGTTCATTAGGTGGTCTAAGCTGCGCGCATCGTACTCGGACAGATACATTACGGTAGGGTCGTAACCCAGCATTGTGCCTAAAGAATTGCTTATGTAGCAGGTGATCTTCTTTTCGGGTTTTATGACCTCTAAGACCTGCATGGTGTATGTAACTACAATATTGAGCTCTCGCTCGCCTATAAAGCTGTCTGCATAAAAGTCGGCAAAGACGTTGCCGTAATAAATCGCATCCATTGAGTAGGCAATGTCTGCGGCTCTCATACTCGGATAAGCTACTGTAATTTTGCCCGCCTCTGTAAACTCGTATCTGTTTACTTTGATAAAGATATTTTGACAGCCGTAAATGGACATTGTAATAAATGCCGTTATCAAAAGTATCGCAATTGTGCGGGCAACTTTTCTCATACTAATACTGTAACATAGCTTTGAGCATTTGTCAATAGTATTGTGAAATCGAATTTGCCGATTTAAAAAACGCCTGTTACTACAGACGTTTTTGTTTACTATGGCAATGGTCTGCCGCCGCCTATGGGGGTGAGTTTTGCCCAGGTGTTTCTGCCCACGATGCCGTCGACGACAAGGCCGTTTTCCTGCTGAAACTGTTCGACTGCGCTTAAAGTGTTCGCGCCGAATACTCCGTCAATGTTACCTACGGGGTAGAGTTTAGATAGCAGTTTTTGCTGCAAATATCTTACATACACTCCGCGCGCGCCCCGCCTTAATGTAGGCAACGGCGCTTGACGGGTGAGCGTCTGCCAAGTTATTCTACCCACTATGCCGTCCACCGTAAGGTTGTTGTCGCGCTGAAACTGCTCGACAGAGACTAAAGTATTTGCGCCAAAGCTTCCGTCCACGGATAGCTCCTCGCCGTAAAGATTGAGATAGCATTGAAGCAGCTTGACGCTGTTACCGCGGTACCCTCGTCTAAGCGTGGGCAGCGCTGTATAATAGACCTGCGGAACATAACTCACGTCTAAATTTTCGCACACGCCTATGCACGCGCCGTCGCCGCAGCTTGCCTGAAAGTCGGGGTCGACCATATACTTTGCCTCGTTAAAGTTGGTCATAAATCCACACTCGGCGAGCGCAGACGGGCAGTTTACAGAACGCAAAACACCGATTTCGGTGAGCGTGCCCACGCCGAGGTTTCTCAGCGGAATTTCCTCACTTAGCCCTGCAGCCACGTCGTAGGCGAGGAGGCGGCTGGAGTTTGCAAAGCGGTTTTCCCTCGAATAGAATATCTGAAACCCGTTCGCCGAGCTGAACGATGTGTCGTTTGCCGCCGCGTTATAGGCAAAAGTGACAAGTAGGCTTAGCCCTTGTCTGTTGATTCGCGTTACGCGCTGACTTATGGATACGTCGCTGAGCTCTGGCTTGACGTCAAAGATGTTGAACTGTGTCCTAAGACACGCTATAAGAAAGTAATATTTGGCAGGACGATTAAACTCGTTTTCGTAAAAGCTCCTGTTTATGTATGGCATGATGGGGGTGCGTTTTCCCACGGTGGGCGGATTAATGCCGTGTTCGTCATTGCCGCCTATGTAAAATCTATCTGCATTTGCCATTAGATACCTCCGATACAATCTTTTTATGTCAAAGCGTGAACCGATGTTCTAAAATTTACATAAACCTTGTAAAATTTTATAAAACTATGTATAGAAATTATTTTTTTTATATTGACACGACTGTTTTTTATTGGTAAAATTATCTTGTAAAGGCGGACGGATTATGACAAAACGAATTATTGCTATAGGCGGCGGAGAGATTCGCAACAAGACCACGCTCGAAATCGATCGAGTTATCGCAGGCTACATAAAGGAACGGGCATACCCTGAGCGCGGCTGTGCGCTGTTTTTGGGGACGGCGAGCCACGATAGTATGCCGTACTTTAACAGCTTTCGTAAGACATATACTTCTGTCTTTGATATAAAAGCCGAAGTGGGCTTATTGGTGTACGGCGAAATGGACGAGGCTAATATCAAAAGTAAGTTCGACAAAGCCGACTGCATATATGTTGGCGGCGGCGACACCAAGTTTATGCTCGACCTGTGGAAGGAAAAGGGCATAGACAAGCTGCTTATCGATGCGTACAACCGTGGCGTAATACTTTGCGGACTGAGCGCGGGTGCGGTATGTTGGTTCAAAAACGCGTACACCGATTACGACATTATGCGAGGAGAGAGCTCGGAGTACAAGGTCCTGCCCGCACTTGGAATTTTGGACGGCATTGCATGTCCGCATTACGACGAGCGTCCCGAGTTCGACGAAGTGGCTTCAGGTTTTGACCTTGCATATGCAATAGGTAATGACAGCGCGATAATTTTCGAGGACGGCGTCCCCACTCAATATATAGGCAACGCCAAGAGGAAAGGAGTAACAGATGAAAGCGGTAATTCAAAGGGTTAAGAGTGCGACGCTGAGCGTTGACGGCAAGGAGATAAGTAGTATTGGCAAAGGGCTTTGCGTTTACTTCGGGGTGGAGTGCGGCGATGTGGAGAGTAGCGCCGATTACATTGCCAAAAAGATATACAATATGCGTATATTCGAGGACGAGAACGGCAAGATGAACAAGGCGGTTTTCGATGTCGGCGGCGAGATTTTGCTCATATCTCAGTTCACGCTTTGCGCCGATACATCGGGCGGAAACAGACCGAGCTTCGTGGGTGCCGAAAAGCCGGATAGGGCAAATTCTCTTTACGAGTACGAGGCGGAAAAACTAAAAGAATTGGGGGCAACCGTCAAAAAGGGAGTGTTTGGCGCTGATATGCAAATACTTCAACACAACGATGGGCCTGTGACCATAATCTTAGAAAAAATATAGGAGGTGCGTTTTATGAATGCATGGTGGAGCGGTTTGACCGCGTTGCAGCAAGCGCTGTTTATAATAGGTTTTGCCACAACGCTGTTTATGATCGTACAGATAGTAATGATAGTAGTCGGCGGAATGGGTGGACAAGATGACGCCTTTGAGCCGGACGGCGATGTCGATAGCGTTGACACGCTTAACGATGAGGGGTTCGGATCCTTAAGCGGGCTTAAACTTGTGTCGCTTAGGACGATAATCGTCTTTTTGGCAATAGGCTCCTGGATGGCGTTTGCTATGTGCCCCGTTTTTCCGGAGGGGCAATGGATAGCGGTGCTTATCGGTATAGGTGTGGGCATAGGTGCAGCGATTGCGTTCGCCTTTGTAATGCGCGCCTTTATGAAGCTGCAAAGCTCGGGCAACATTGACGCCGCAAACTGCAAGGGGCTGATCGCCGAGGTGTATCTTACTATCCCGGCTAAACGCGGTGCTTTCGGCAAAATTCAGGTTGTGGTGCAAGAGCGTCTTACCGAGTTTGATGCCGTGACCGATTGCGAGCACGATATTCATACCGGTATGCAGGTCAAAGTGTTAGACAATATTACTCAAGGAGTGCTACTTGTAGCGCCACTTGACGAAAAATAAAAAGGAGGAAGTAAAAATGTTTATTATTTCAGCAGTTGAACTTGGCGGCGTTATAGGCATAATCGTCGCAGTAGTTGTTGCCATTGTATTGTTGCTTGCTCTGCTTGCAAGCCGCTACAAAAAGTGTCCGTCCGACAAGGTCATGGTCGTTTACGGTAAAGTAGGCAAAGCCAAGGACGGAACGTCGCGCTCAAGTAAATGTATTCATGGTGGTGCAACGTTTGTGTGGCCGTTCTTCCAGGGGTACAGCTACCTCGATCTTACCCCCATATCGATAAACGTCGACCTCAAAAACGCACTTTCGCACCAAAACATTCGTGTAGACGTGCCGTCGCGTTTCACCGTAGGTATTTCGACAGAGGCGGGCGTAATGCAAAACGCCGCAGAGCGACTTTTGATGCTCAAGCTTAACGACATACAAGACCTTGCCAACGATATTATTCTCGGTCAATTAAGACTTATCGTTGCGCTTATGGACATAGAGGAAATCAACGCCGACCGCGACAAGTTCCTTGAGGCTGTATCGCGTAACGTTGAGAGCGAACTCAAAAAGATAGGACTTAGACTTATCAACGTAAACGTAACAGATATTCGCGACGAGTCGGGTTACATTGAGGCGCTTGGTAAAGAGGCTGCCGCAAAGGCTATCAACGACGCAAAACGCTCGGTTGCCGAAAAGAACCGTGATGGTGCGATTGGTGAGGCAAACGCTTTGATGGACGAGCGTATCAAGGTAGCGTCGGCAGAATCCATTGCGCTCGAAGGCGAAAACGAAGCTAAGGCAAAGATTGCGCAAAGTAATTCGCAGCTTAGAGAAGCCGAGGCAGAGGCAGAGCGCAAGGCGAAGGCTGCCGAGAGGGTTGCCGAAGCAAACGCTATGAAGGAAGCGTATCAAGCCGAAAAGATCGCAGAGGAAGAGCGTGCTAAACGCGAGCAGAGCACACTTGAAGCCGACGTTTTGGTAAAGGTGGAAATCGAAAAACGCAAGGTCGAGCTTGAAGCCGAGGCAGAAGCCGAAAGACTGCGCATCAAGGCAAAGGGTGAGGCTGACGCCATCTATCTTGTTGAGGAGGCAAAGGCAAGAGGTTTGTACGAAGTGCTCAGCAAGCAGGCTGAAGGTTTTGAGCAGCTTGTCAAGGCGAGCGGCGGCAGCGCTAACGACGCGACCAAGATGCTGCTTATCGACAAGATAGAAGAGCTTGTAAAAGTTCAGGTAGAGGCTATCAAGAATATCAAGATCGATAAGGTTACTGTTTGGGATTCTATGGGCAAAGACGGTCAGTCGCCGACGACGGCAAACTTTATTTCGGGAATGCTTAAGGCTGTGCCTCCGCTTAACGAAGTGTTTAAGATGAGCGGTATGGAGTTGCCCGAGTATCTCGGCAAAGTAAAAGAGGAAGATGGCGCTAAGGTGTCCGTCCCCGAGGAAAACAAATAGAAATATAAAAATGCGTTTCGCTATATGCGGAGCGCATTTTTTATATATTAAGGCCCCTGTGCAGGGGCGCGCAGTCATGAGGGACTGTAATAATATTTACTTACCTCAGACATTCGAGTGGTGGCGGCGTTATAATTTTTATTGCTTTATAAAAAACTGCAATTACTGATTGCTTTTTTTGCCGAATAATGATACAATATATTGTAGGTGTAACTTATGAGATATTTGACGGCAGGGGAGTCGCACGGCGAGGCGCTTGTAGGCATACTCGAAGGGCTGCCCGCAGGACTTAAAGTTGATATTGATTTTATAAACGATATGCTTAAAGCGCGGCAAAACGTTTACGGTCGTGGCAGCAGGTCGTCTGTTTGTCGAGACGAGGCACGCATTATAGCAGGGTTAAATGACGGCGTTACTACCGGCGCGCCGCTTGCTGTTATGCTTAATAACGGCAACTGCGGAAATAAAGGCAACTTTGATTTTTACCGTCCGGGACACGCCGACTATGCCGCAAATATCAAGTATGGATTAGGTGACGCCGCGCTCGGGGCGGAACGAGCAAGTGCGAGAGAGACGGCTATGCGCACCGCACTCGGAGCGGTGGCTATTGGGCTGCTAAAAGAGCTTGGAATACAGGTGACTGCATATGTTACTCAAATAGGACAAGCTAAAGCAAATGAAGGTCCCTTGGACGAAAAGATGATGTGCGATGTAAGTTCGGTGGAGTCGTTAAAGGCTGTACTTGACGAGGCGGAACGCACCGGCGATACGCTCGGCGGCAAGCTCAAGCTAACCATAAGCGGAGTAAAAGCGGGGATAGGCTCGCATGTATTTTATGACCGCAGACTTGACTATCGCTTGGGCGGCGCGCTTATGGCTATTCCTGCCGTAAAGGCGGTAGAAAGCGGACTGGGGTGCGATTTTGCATATAGCTTAGGCAGTCGGGTCGCAGATAGCTTTGTAAATACAGGCGGTAAAATATCAAGAACAAGCAATAACTGCGGTGGCATAGAGGGCGGAATCAGCAACGGCGAGGATATAATTTTTACGCTGACAGTCAAGCCCATACCGAGCATTGCGGGGCTCAAAACGGTGGATAGTTGCGGCAACGAGTGCGTTACGGGCAAGGTCAGGGGCGATGTTTGCGCCGTGCCCGCTGCTTGCATAGTGGCAGAGGCGGTGGCTGCGCTCGAGCTCGCGGGTGCTATTATGGACACCCTCGGCGGCGACAATATGAACGAACTAATAGAGAGATATAAACAAAAAGGGGAGCTTTAGGTGCAAAAGATACTGATAAATTCGGGAGAGGATATAGGCGAGCTGTATAAGGCTAAGTTCGTCTTAACCGATGATAATGTAAATAAGATTTACGGACCGCTGCTGCCCAAAAATAAATTTGTAATCAAGGCGGGCGAAGACAGCAAAACACTCTTTTCGGTCGAAAAAATAGCCGACGCTATGCTCAAATTCGGCGTTAAGCGCGGCGACAAAGTGGTGGCTTTCGGCGGCGGAATGATAGGCGACATACTCGGCTTTACTGCGTCTGTGTATATGCGTGGCATAGAGTGGAGCTTTATTCCCACGACGCTGCTCGCTATGGCGGACAGTAGTGTTGGCGGCAAGACGGGTGTCAATGTTGGGCTTATAAAGAATGCCGTGGGTAGCTTCAGTATGCCCGACACCTTTATCGAGACCAAATATCTTAATACCCTGCCTAAGCGCGAGTTTGAAAGCGGCATGGGTGAGATTGTAAAAATGTCGCTTCTCGACCAGGATTTATACAACTTTATGCACGGCACTTTTAACGAGGTGGAGGCTATCAAAAAGTGCGTAAAGCTCAAGAGCGACATTGTCCAAAAGGATATGACGGACAAGGGCGCACGCAAGGTACTCAATATGGGACATACCGTCGGTCACGCAATCGAGATGATAACTGGGCTTTCGCACGGCAAAAGCGTCTTGATAGGGTTAAGACTGGAAACGCTTATGCTGCGCGACCTATTAGAGCATAACTTCTTTTATGAACTTCAATCGTATATCGCCAAGTATGTAGGCAATGCGCCTATCAATTTTGATGCTCAGGCGGTGACGGTCATTGCGTCGTCGGACAAGAAAAATGGTGACGGAATAAGCATAATGTATCCGCGCGCTATCGGCGATGTGCGAGAGGTCGTATTAAGTCAAAAGGAATTTTTGTACCTGCTTAAGGGGGCTATGTAATGCGCATAAAGCCTATAAAGGAGTTTAATCGCGCACTTACGCCGCCGCCCGATAAGAGCATTACTATTCGTGCGGTCATTATGGGTTGGCTCTCCTGCGGCACAACCGTTATCAAAAATCCGCTGCTTAGCGGCGACACGATTGCGGCAATAGACGCTGTCGGCGCTCTTGGCGCAGAAGTTAGTTTTGAAAAAGGCAACCTTATAATTAAGGGCGGCAATTTTTGCTCGGGTACGGTTGATGCACGCAATTCGGCAACCACTATGCGACTACTCGCGGGCGCTGCCGCTGGGCTTGATATAGATGTCACTATTAAGGGTGATGCGTCGCTTTCAAAAAGGAATATGCGTTCGCTAATATCCGCTTTGAGCGATATGGGGGCGGAAATTGACAGTAAAAACGGCTTTCCTCCGCTCACCGTACATGGACGTAAGTTGAATGGTATAGACTTTGATCCTTCGTCTCCGTCTGCTCAAATCAAGAGCGCCGTATTGCTCGCAGGATTAAGCGCAGAAGGACAAACGACGGTCAAAGAGCAGATAAAGACAAGACCGCATACCGAAGATATGCTAAAAAGTTTCGGCGCGGATATAACTAACGAGAATGGAATTATAACGCTTAAACCGAGCAAGCTGACTGCTACCGAAGTTAATGTGCCGGGCGATATGTCGTCGGCGGCATATCCCATTGTGCTTGGGCTTAGTAGAGGATTTTGCTATCTCAAAAATGTGGGAATCGCCCGTCACGAGCTTATAGACTTTTTACTTAGCATCGGCGCGGATATTGAAGAAGAAGTTTTGGGCGACAGAGCGAATATATTGGTTAAAAAGTCGAGTCTTAAGCCGTTTACTGTAAGCGGTGCGCTTTCCGCCGCGCTTATAGACGAACTGCCGCTCCTTGCCGTGCTGGCCTCAACTATAAACGGAGAAAGCATAATAACCGATGCGGCGGCTTTAAAGAATAAGGAGTGCGACCGCATAAAGTATACGGTAAGCAATTTGCGCAACCTTGGTGCGGAAATTGTCGAATTATCTGACGGGTTTAAAATAAAAGGCGGCAGCTTAAAGGGCGGTAATGTCGTTGCGCAAGGCGACCACCGTATAGCTATGAGTATGGCTATTGCAAATGCTTTATCCGAGCGAGGTGGCATGATAGACGACGACAAGTGCGTGGAAATAAGCTATCCGTCGTTTTGGGAATTGTTTTTATGAAAAAGTTTTTTGTACTCGGCAACAACATAGGCTACTCGCTTTCTCCGACAATTTTTGCGGAGCTGTTTAAGATTTTTGGCGAAAAAGGCGAGTA
>JAFLVB010000041.1 GCA_022508465.1 Clostridiales bacterium | reverse complement strand
AAGGCGGTTTATTTCTGTTGCACTTTCCTTAGAGTCGCCTCCACCGGTAGTTAGCCGGCATTCTGTTCTGTGGTACTCGGACTTTCCTCGCGTGACCGCGCAACCGCCTGACCATCTCGGATAGATGTATTGTAGCACAAAACAAAAAATAATGCAACAAGTTACGAGTTAAATTCTTTGCTGAGTTTTTCAATTGCACGCTTTTCTATTCGCGAAACGTACGAGCGCGAAATGTTGAGCCGCTCCGCTATCTGAATTTGCGTGAGCTGCTCCTCGCCTATTCCGTAGCGATAGCAAATAATCTTCTTTTCACGTTGATTCAGCACCTTATCTATCGCCTCCAAGATTTGCTTATACAACACTTCCGTTTCCACTTTTAGGAATACGCTATCGCCTTTTGCCGGCAAAATGTCCATAAGAGTTATTTCGTTTCCGTCTTTGTCTGTACCCACAGATTCCCCCAAACTTATAGTGTTACGATGTTTTTTGTTGGCGCGTATATACATAAGAATTTCGTTGTCAATGCACTTGGCGCAGTACGTTGCCAGCTGACTGCCCTTGCCGTATTCAAAGGTCTCTATGCCTTTAATTAGGCCTATCGTCCCTACCGAAATAAGGTCGTCCGCTTCGCCGGCATTAGAGTACTTTTTGACTATATGCGCCACAAGCCGCAGATTATGACGGATAAGTAGCTCCCTCGCCTTCATATCGCCCGCCCTTAGCTTAGTTAGTAGCTCTCTTTCTTCCTCTGGCGTGAGCGGCTGAGGAAACGACCCCTTGTTGTTGACAAACGAGGTAAAACAAAAAATCTTGCTTAAAAACGACAAAAATGTTTCTATTATCATAAGACACTCCAAGTAAGATAATACAAACATTTATATGACAAATAAAGACAAAAAATTACAAAATTTTTGTCTTTATTAACGCTTAGCCGAGGCACGCAGTGCCGAACGCCACGAAGCGATAGCGAAGTACAAAAATTACAAAATTCCTTTGTTTTTTAATATTGACACCACACCTCTACGTTTGGCTGACTCCTCCACTCCGAGGAGCCTCCTCCTTACAAGCATAATCCGCCGAAGTAACCAATTCCAAAGGGTAGGCCTACTCTAAAGATAAGCGCATTAGCAACTTGCAAACTGCTCCGACCATTTTATAACGATAGTAATTGCTCTAAAGCTAAACAATTAAGAAAGGCCTCCCCCTTGAAATAAGCAATTATATGCGTACAATTGCTCAACTAAGGGGGAGGCTCCGTCGTAAGACGGTGGTGGGGATAAAAATATGCTTTAAAATTCCTTCTTTTTATATATTGATACGGATATAAGTGCAGATATAGTTACAATTATCGCAGTAAGTATCAATGATATGCCACCTATAAGCACCGATGGTAGATTGGCAAACAAGCTATAATCTATCTCGTCGGAAATTATGAAGAAAGCTGATTGAAAGCCGATTGTCGCAAGCAGAATTAACGTCACAATGATATAGCGCGCCTTTTCGCCTCCGAATTTATATGTCAATGGTTGCGTAATGCCAAGCATAATATTGCCAACTAATAACGCAAACATCGCATCTGCAAAAGTAAGTAAAACTGCCCCATTAATGATAAGACTCATAAGAATATAAACAATCAGCACGACAAAATAAATACTCAAAGAAAAGAGATATCGCATAGCAACAATCGCTGTGCGCAAATAAGGCGTAGCACATATAACTGCTTCGGCTTTTGAATATTTTGCATCACTGCTTGCGAGCGTTTGCATTAGCAGATATATCGCCCATAAATATGACATAGCTAAAGGCGCTACCCCTGCTCTGACACTATCACTCGATAAAAAAATTATACAATAAAATATAACTAACGCAAACGTTAACAAAATATATTTTTTTACGATCAACAAATCCTTGCGAAGTAGCGATAAATACATTTTCATTACTTTTTGCCTCCTATATATGCAAGCATTATATCCTCTATCGATGCGCGCTCGGTTATAGAGCTCGGGAGCATCTTCTTTAACTGCTCTGCATTTGCAGATAACCCCTCAAAGCCAAATGCAGTTTCGTTAAGCGTGAGGAATAGCTTTCTGCTCTCTTCCGTAAGCTCGTCATTCCTACCCTTTACAATTTTGTGTTTATCAAGCAAAGCGTCCTTATCTTCTTCAAATACAATTTTGCCTTTATCAATCAGTAGTAGCATATCCGCCACACGTTCGAGATCGGAAACTATATGCGTGGAAAACAGCACGCTTTTGCCGTCATTACGTACAAAGTCGATTATAATATTCATAAGTTCTCTGCGCACCACCGGATCAAGTCCGCTTGTCGGCTCGTCCATAATAAGCAAATCCGCATTATGCGAAAGAGCCAATGCCAGCGCAAATTTTGCCTTCATTCCTTTGGATAATGTGGATATCTTTTGCTTTGGGTCAAGCGCAAAACGCTCCATATTGGTTGAGAACTCAGCGTCGCTCCAATTTGAATATGCCGGCGCAATTATGCTTTTCATTTGTGCCATTGTAAGGTGCTCATAAAACGCGCCATCATCAAGAACCACACCTATTCTGTCTTTTATCTCGCGCTCGTGCTTTTCCATATCCATTCCCCAAAACTTGATAGAGCCGCCGCCTATATTGACAAGACGGAGTATGGACTTTATGGTTGTGCTTTTTCCCGCGCCATTCGCGCCGATAAAGCCTGTAATACAGTTTTCTGGAACTATAAAACTGACATTTTCCAAACCGAAATTTGCGTATGTTTTGTTTAAGCCTACAACCTCGATTGCATTATTCATTGTCTTCCTCCTCGTAAAGAATATTCATCATCGCCTCTAACTCCTCTTTTGCAATACCAAACAGTTTTGCATTGTGAATGGCTTTTTGCATATCCTCCTCCACCATTCTGCGCTTTGTTTCGAGCAATAATTCAGGGTTGCCCATAGAAACAAACGTTCCTCGCCCCGCTTGACTGACTGCAAACCCCTCTTGCTCCAAGTCGTCATACACACGCCGAATTGTAAGCACACTCACCCCTATATCGTTGGCAAAGCCGCGAACAGACGGGAGCAATTCGCCGTCGGTCAGCTCGCCTTTTAGTATAGCGTCCTTTATTTGCTCCTTGATTTGTTGATAGAGCGGTCCTGAAGAATTAGAAATTATTATATTCAAGCGCAATCTCCTTTAACTGTGCTGTTTTAATATACACAGTATATACTGTTAATACACTCTTGTCAACAGTTTTTAAGTAATATTTAAAAATTTTTTTACAATAAAAAAACCTCTTTCGAGGTCAATTAAATTATTTTTTAAAAAGTTTTATTTTCTTATCGAAGTATTCGCCGCTGCGCAAATCTTTTTCCTTAAAGTAACAATTACTTAAATATCTTTTGCTATATAATCTACGATGGTTTCGTAAGAATATTTCATCATCACGTTTTATCCCTATATCCATTGGATTAATATAGAACACATATCCTAGTTTGTTTGGTAAAGTATAAAAATAAAATTCCGCACTATCGCAAAGAGGATTTTTAATTGCTTGCTCAAACGAGTACGTTCCTGCAAATAAAACGACAGTACCTTCATCTTCCAATCGTTTCAACGTTTGCAAAGCCGGAATCCACTCTAATTTCCGGTCTTGATGTAGTAGAAAAAGTTGTTCGATTTCGTTCATTGTTCTCTACTTCTTTTTGGTTTTCGGCACAGGTAATTCGTCGTAGATTGCATTAAATAATCCCGACAAAAATTCTTTGTCGTCTACATTATCTACAAGTAGCATTTGTTTTGCCCCATCATAGGGCGAAACAAGTTCCGCATCGGGCATAAAGTTACGAGCCGACGGAACGTTTTTTATAAGCAATCTGTCGTCGTAAATTCCGCCAGCAAGTCTGCCTTGATAGTAAACCAAAAACTCGCCCATCATAGGACGATATGTAATCTCCGGGAGTTCATTTAGCTGCTCCAAAATAAAATTCAAAAACTCTTTGGTTGACGGCATTTTCCACCCCCATATCCTATTCTACATTTAATCTAAGCACATCATATGGCTTTAAGGTGATGTCGGATTTGATAAAAAGTTTTTGTTGTACTTTGTTTGCGTCTAAAACTAAATTGCCGTCTAAATCGCGAATTTCGGTTATATTTACGCTTAGACCGTTGTTGCTGTCGGGCGAAATAACTTCAAGTTTATCACCCACCTTAAAGCGGTTGCGCATCTCGACATAAAATCCGCCGTTTGCGCTGTCAGTTACAATAGCAGCAAACATTCCCTTTTGCTCGGGCTTGGAAGTTTCGTAGCATTGCTCGCCCTTTTTGCCAAAGTAAAAGCCTGTGCAGTATTGGCGGTGGCTGAGTAGTTCAAGCTCGCGCTCAATTTGGGGCGGCAAAACAAAGCTATCGCCCGTACGGTTATATTCGTCTATTGCTCTACGATAAGCATTGACAACGCCCGCAACATAGTACGGCGACTTTACTCTGCCCTCTATCTTTAACGACTCTATACCCGCGCCCACAAGTTCTTTGATGTACGGCGCCATATTGAGGTCCTTGCTGTTAAGGATATACGTCCCCCTACCATCCTCGCCTATCGGATAATATTCGCCATTACGTGACTTTTCAGAGATAACATACTCCCATCGGCACGATTGAGCACACTCACCGTGATTGCCGTGTCTGCCTGTCGTAAAGTCGCTGAGTAGACATCTGCCCGAGTACGAAATACACATCGCGCCGTGAACAAACGCCTCAAGCTCTATTTCGGGCGGCAAGTAGTCCCTTATCTCCTTGATCTCGTCAAGCGCAAGTTCTCGTGCAAGCACTATGCGCTTAACGCCGAGTTCTGCCCAAAACGCCGCCGAATATTTGTTGGTCATATTGGCTTGCGTGCTGAGGTGAATATTGAGATTTGTTTCCTTATTGATCAGGCTGATTATGCCCGGATCGCTGACTATAAGCCCGTCCGTCCCTATACTATCAAGGTATTTTAGGTAGTCGACAAGCCCGTCAAAGTCGCGATTGTGCGCAAAAATATTGACGGTAACATACATCTTTTTGCCGCAGCCGTGAATAAGGCTAACAGCCTCTTTTAATCCGTCATAGTCGAAGTTGTCTGCAAAGGCCCTTAGACCATAGCTCTTGCCCGCAAGATAAATAGCGTCCGCACCAAAGTGCAACGCACACATAAGTTTTTCTTTATTTCCGGCAGGCGCCAAAAGTTCTATCATAAGCTAATCCTTTTTTATACTGAGTGATACTCCGTCGCCTACAGGCAATACGGAGGTAATAAAGTCGTCGTCACCCGCAAGCGTCTTTAAAAACAGGTCGAGTGCATTGACAATGGTCGCCTTCTTTTTGACGACCTCAGCCTCTCCGCTCACCATTCCGTTAAAAAGTACGTTGTCGCAAAGCAAAATCCCGCCTTTAGACATCATTCTTTTAAGGTATGGCAAGTATTGAATGTATCTCGTCTTAGGTCCGTCCAAGAAAATAAAGTCGAACTCGCCGCTAAAAAACGGCACGATCTCGTTAGCGTCGCCAAGGTATGCAGTCACCCTTTCCTTATAGCCCGACGCCTCAAAGAACTCGTTAGCCTTACTTAGCGACTTTTCGTCCGCCTCAATCGTATAAAGATGTCCGCTGCACGCGCCGAGAATTATATGACCGCTGTAACCTATCGCCGTGCCTATCTCCAAAATCTTTTTTGGCTGTTTTATGTACACCATCTGCTTTAAAAAAGCGGAAGTTTCGGGCAGTAGCACGGGGATAATATTGGCATCGGCATAGTCGAGTATGCGCTTTATGCCACCGTCTTTTTCGGGCGGTAAAATCGAGCGGATATATATTGAGTTTGCTCCGGGGGTTTTAAACGGCATTTTAGATTTCCAATATTTGAGTTATTATCATTGGGTTGCGCTTTGTCTTTCGGAAGATAAAGTTTTTGAGTTCTTTGCGTAGCGTCGTCTTGGCGTTGTTCCAGTCCTCCTGCGCCTTGATGTCAATTCCCGCAAAGATGTCGGTAACGATCTCCTTAGCCGCATTTAATAGCTCGTCGGTGTCGGTGGTGTACGCAAAACCGCGCGTAGTCATTTCCACCTTGATAAGCTGACCCATTACCTTGTCGAGGCAAATGGATGTAATAAGCGCACCCTCTTGAGCGAGGTGTTTGCGATCTCTGAGTACCAAACTGCCTACTTCGCCCACGCCAAGTCCGTCTACAAGCAATGCTCCCGATTGAACGCGCTCGCTAAGCTTAAACGACTTGGGGCTGATTTCCACCACGTCACCAATGTCAGTTATGATGATATTGGACGGACGCATACCCATCGAAATGGCAAGATCGGCGTGCTTTTTTTGGTGGCGGTGTTCGCCATGCACGGGGATAAAAAACTTGGGCTTTATAAGCGAATGTATGAGTTTGAGCTCCTCGCGGCAGGCATGTCCGCTCGCGTGAACTTCGGCAAGCGCCTCGTAAATTACCTTTGCGCCGTGCCTATAAAGGTTGTTGATTACAGTATAAATCATTCGCTCGTTGCCGGGGATTGGCGACGCCGAAATTATTACAAGGTCGTTGTAGTGCAGCTTGATTTTGGACTCGTCGTTGGCTATACGGGTGAGCGCGCTCATGGGCTCGCCCTGACTGCCCGTCGTTATAATCATAAGCTCCTTGTCCTCGTACTTATTGACGTCGTCGACATCTACAATGTTTTGCGTATCAATCTTAATCTCACCTATGCGCTGAGCGCAGTCGACGATATTGAGCATACTGCGACCTGCAAAAACCACCTTGCGTTTATACTTAGCCGCAAGGTCGACAAGCTGCTGCAACCTATGAATATTGGACGCGAAAGTCGTTACAAACACACGGCTTTCGGGGTTTTCCTGCAAAATTCCGTTTATCGACTTGCCCACCGCCGTCTCGCTGAGTGTAAAGCCGGGACGTTCGACGTTTGTGCTTTCGGCAAGAAGAAGGAGAACTTCCTGCTTGCCAAGCTCGGCTATCCTACTAAGGTCTATAATATTGCCCTGAACCGGCGTGTAGTCTACTTTAAAGTCGCCGGTATGGAAAACAAGCCCAATGGGTGTAGAAATCGCGAGTGCGCAGCTGCCCGCAATCGAGTGGCTGACATTTACAAATTCCACCTTAAAGCGCCCAAGCGATACTACCGATTGGGGCTTAACGACGTTAAGTTCTGCATTTATTCTCGCCTCGCGGAGCTTTGCCTCCAAAATGGCGATGGTGAGTTCTGTACCGTAAACCGGCACGTTTATATCCTTGAGTATATACGGCAAGCCGCCTATATGGTCTTCGTGTCCGTGCGTCAAAACTATGCCGCGCACCTTGTCTTTGTTCTCTATTAAGTACGAGGGATCGGGTATAACGAGGTCTACGCCGGGCATATCGCCGCCTGGGAACGTCGACCCGCAGTCAATAACTATTATATCCTCGCCTAATTCAAGCGCGGTCATATTCTTGCCAATCTCGCCGACGCCGCCAAGAAAAATGACTCTTAGCGCCAGTTTGTTGCTAACATTTAACAAAAGTACCTCCGAATAATTCGATATTCAATTTTTAAATTCTTGCTATATTATACGATATTCGGAAATAAAAAACAACTTATTTTGTATCTTGTGCCCAAGTTTTTTTGAAAATTTTGGAATTTATAGGCGATAAATATTCGCTCACGTCTATGGCTATGTCGCCGCTGATTATGCAACCGCTGTGGCGACCGTGCGCTATCGTGTTATCAAGCACTACGCACCTATCTAAAACCGCACCCGACGCCACTCGGCAGTTTTTACCTATGACGCAGCCGCATATTCTGCCCACCAGGCTCGCCGACCCTGACACGAGGCTGATGTCACTACTGCCGTACAGTTCCGAGTCCATGTCGAAAAGATAGTTATAAGCAAACGGATAAAATCCGCCCTTTCTCATGTCCATATTGGCTTTGTAGTAGCTACCAAAGTCGCCTATGTCGCTCCAATAACCGTTATGCTCGTACACGCCTATCGAGCCTTTGTCAAGCACGAACGGAAACAAATCTTTGGAAAAGTCGTAAAAGGTCTTTTCCGGGACATAGTCAAGGACGTACTTGTTTACAATGTATACGCCTGTATTGATCCACTTTTTGCCGCTTACGTTTTGCGGCTTTTCGGCAAACTCTCTTACAAAGCCGTCACTATGCTCCACCACTCCGTACAGCCAGGGCGTATCCGAAAGCGTCACCGCCATAGTCACGTCCGCACCACTCTTTAGGTGCTTTTCGTACATTTTGTTTAGGTCGATGTTGTTGAGGCCGTCTCCGCTCACTACCACAAAAACGTCGTCAAGGTGACGCGAAGCATTTTTTACTCCGCCCGCTGTGCCGAGCGGAATTTCCTCCACGCTGTAATGGCGGGTAAACTCCTTGTACCCCTGCACCCAATCTGTGACCTTTTTGGGTAAGTACGCAAGCGTAAGCGTAACGTCTCTTATGCCGTAACGGTCGAGCTGCGCAAAGGTATAGTCAAGCATCGGCCTATTTGCAACACTAAGCATTGGTTTTGGTAATTCATTGGTCAGCGGCGCAAGTCTTTTGCCAAAGCCGCCGCATAAAATAACTGCATTCATTTGCAATTAGTATCTTAAATACGCTGGAAAATTATGCAAAAAAAAGCTGCTATGACTTGTATAAAAAATTTTCCAAAAGTGCGTTTATTTTGTTGCGTATTCAACTAGATTATGTTATAATACTAAAGCTGTAAGCAATTTTGCTCAGCAAATCATATGCCACTATAGTCTAGCGGTTAGGACGTTGGCCTCTCACGCCGAAAACAGGGGTTCGATTCCCCTTAGTGGTACCATAAGCCACTCCATTGCGGAGTGGCTTTATACATACTTAGAGAAACGCAACTCCAAAATGGGTTTGCTCAGCCAAGCATTGCGACCGCCACGGAGCGATAGCGAAGTATTCCCCTTAGTGGTACCAAAACCCTCTCGCAAAAGAGATGAGGGTTTTTACTTAATTAGTTTTCTTGCCTTTGTATTGGTCAAGATAGTAGCAAGATTCATCATAATACCCCAAGTCTATGCCTTGAACATTGTAGTAATTAAACAGCACATACTTTCGGTCGGTCATACCTTCGAGATGAACATATAAGTTGTCCATAAGTCTCTTAACGTCTTCCCATTTAGTTTGAATTTTAAACTTTACAACTACGCAGGTTACAAAGTAATCGGCTTTAATCGTTTTGCGAACGAAGTAAACACATTCGACACCGTTATTTTCAATCGACTGTATAAACGACATTATGCTGTCAAATGCTTCTTTAGTAAGTCTTTCCGCCGTCAAATTATCATCGCTATTCAATACGGAAATCTTGCTGTAAATTTCCTGTTCGTCTTTAAACGCCTGAATCGCTTTTGTCCTGTATTCGTCCAGCTCTTTCTGCCTACCCGTTTTGCAACAAAAAACACCAATAAGATCCAAGGCGTACGAATATTCGTGGTCAAGTTCTACCGCTTTGTATATGCACTCTATACCCTTTTCATCATAGCTACGAAGCAGGAACGACCCCTTCATCAAATAGGCACCTGCGCAAGCCGCCGGTGGCAACGTATTGATTACCTTTTCGCAAAACTGATATGCCTCGATGTGTCGCCCAAGACTGGACAGAGCACTATATATTTTGCCGCTGTTTTCGACTGTAATGAGGCTACCCTCTTTTTCCCACTCTTCGATTATTTTTTTAGGAATAGTGTAACAGTTTTTGCGCTCTTGATTATAAGAATTCTTTCGCTGAAGATAAATATATTCTTCTGCTTCAGTCAATGCAGCGCGACATTCATCTTTAAAGCTACCATCGAAATCATATTCCACAATACTGATTTCGCTAATGCCAAGAGTTTCAAGTCGCATTTTTAGAGTTGGGTGCGAAGCATTGCGAGCCAATATCTCAACGCTTAGCAGTTTATTCCATTTTTCCGAATTTCTTTTGATAGCATTGTTAAACAACTCTATTTCGCGGGTAAGATAAAGCTTATCTAAAGTTTCGGACTCACACTGAGGCAGTTCGTCATATGTTCCATGTTCCCAAGTAAATAATTCATGGTAATTAAGCTTAGTTAAAGCCGATGCCGCCGCCTTTGCGTCGCCGTATTTTACCATGGACTTGTCCGCCTCCGTTTCGGCAAAAATGGAAGACGCATAACGATACATAGCATAGTTATATTCGTAATTCATATACACATATCCATATATTCCGGATATGAAATTGGCATAACTGTTGATCGACGCCTGCCATCCAAGCCATAAGTAAAATTTATCTTCTGTCTCAGAGCCGTGTAGCTGAGATTGGATATGTCCGAACTCATGAAGGAAAACGCTATAAAGTTCCTCTTTACTGAGTGAGTTTAGGATTGATACGCCTAATACTATATAATGTTTTTTGCCAATCTCTATTATTGATGCGTTAAAATCGGACGACAGTGCGATTATTATCTGCCCTTTTACGCCCAATGTATTTGCTGCCTTATACGCCATTTCGTATAGATGAGGATATTTATCTTTTGATATGCAAAGGGTTGGACGCTTGGGTAAGCATTTAATTATGTGTGACACGGGAGCCGTAAACAAAACAAAGGCGTAAATGCCCGCAACGCCGTACATGGTCGCAGGAAGAGCTGCCGCAGCTAAAAAAGCTGTAAGTGCGCCGCATACCAAGTAAATTAACGTATAGACAACAGATGTAACCCTTATCCTTTTAAGATCTTTAAGGTTATTTTTTGCTGCTTCTTCTGCCCTCTCCCTTTGCTGAAGTATCCTTCTTTGGAATTCATCTATAGGCTGTTCTTCTAACGTTGTCAAAAATTTCTTTTTTAATATCGCATTTATGACAAATATAATTATAGGAACTAATGCGCAAACAATATAGGCTATAAATAAATATGTATTATATTCCATAGCACCGCCAAGTACATAGCTTCCAGTCAGCATAAAACCTGCGGACAAAGCTATCGCCGGAATAAAAATCAATAAATCGAATTGAAACCTTTTGCCTATAGGTGTCGGATTAGGCGGCTCAGGTGCCGCACTATGATTTATGTTAAGATTTCGACCTTTGACTGTAAAATATATCACAACGATAAACGTTATAATTTCGCTTGCAACCAAGCCTCTAAATAGCCCCATATCTGCCAAAGGATGATCTCCTCCGTTAAAATACTCGAGTAATAAGAACCAAGCGGCCATCATAAAAACTGAAAAAATTGCGGTAAATAAATATTTTATTGATCCTCTTCTCATACTACACCTCACCTAATTTTGCTTCGTAAGCGGCGGCTAATTTATCCCCGTTTTCGATAAAATAAGCCATAGTAAAAACTTTTTTATCGCCTTGATAAAAAAACCATTTTAAGCCTTTAGGATGGCATCTAAGCTCCAAATCCTCGTATCTATAAACCTTTATTTTGCCAAACCAATTTCTATATACAAAGTCTTCGTCTCGTATTTCCACTTTCCATAGCGACCACATAATCGCCGCTATCAAAGCAGGAATAAAAAATATTGCAAATATTATAATAAATGGCCAATCTTCTATATTTTGTATAATTATAATTATATATACTGATATTAAAAAAGCAGCAACTATAAAAGGTATAATTCTAAACAATAAAGGAAGCCTTAGTATATTGCTTTCAGCTTGAGCTTCCGCGCTTTTACGAGCTGCTTTATTAAGCACTAATCTTAAAACTATTGCAACTACTATTACCGGTAATACATAAATAATCGGTCTAAGATACGGGTTCATAATAACTCCTGCATTTGTGTAGTGAAATTGTAAGAATTTACAATTTCATAATATTAGTATATCACATAAAAAGCAAGAAGTCAATACATTTGGCAAATTTTATTTGTTCCTATTATCCTTCGCCATGTTTAAAGCAATTTGCAAATCAATATCATTATGCAAAAATTCGGGAGTCCAGGGGATAAAATAGTCAACCCCTACTCCCTTTTTGTTTATGCCGTTGCCGCTGTCAACACTAAGGCTGCGCGAGGTCGGATAATTAAGCACATAGGCACCGTAATCGACATAAGCAAGGTTGGAATAATCGAGTATGCCCATAGTAGGCCTGCCTATTACAGTAACCTTTTTAAGTCCCTTTATCGCCATAATAAACGACTCGCCCGATGAGGCACAAGTGCAATCGGAAAGCACAAACACCATTTTGGGAATAGCCGATCCCTCAAATTTTTGAGGCTCGGAATTATCTGCCATTTTAACAAAACCCATACCACGGTGGTTAATCAAATCTTGTATAACTAAGTCAAAGTGCTGTTTAGTTTCGGGATTAGCCTTTTCGCGATACTCTTTAAGCACCTTTAAGCGAATGTCAACATTCCTCTCGGTGTAATTTACTTCGTCGTTGTCGTCCATCGCAGAGCTATTTATATCTTCATCCTCGGCTATGCAGTATTTAAGTAGCGGCAGCCAGGCTGTGTCAGTACCGCCTATATTCTCTCGAACATCTATTATAAGGCAGTCACTCTCTATTTGCTGTTTGTTATTCGACAAAAGCTCGCATATCCCTTTTTCATCTATGAAATCGTCAAAGCGTAAATACGCTACCCCATCTATCATTTTAAATTCGTACGGCTGCCTATATGTGACCTTTACATCAGTGCGTACAGGGTAAATAAATTTTTTATCACCCGAAACAACGGTGACTTCTTTCGAGTAAGCAATAATCTTTGCCCAGTATTGCCCTTGCCTATCTTCGGTTTCGCCATACAATAATTCTTCATATTTTTTAGCAGCTTGCGGCAAAGCCAACCCGTCTAATGCAACAATGCGATCGCCGACCTTTATCTCGTCTATAAACGAGCGAGTTACATAAAGCTCGTCACCATAACGTCTAACCTCTATACCTGCACGCAAAGATCTGCCCTTATTATAAAAGGACAAATGCCCCGGACACTCAAACGTGGCTAAATATGTACATATGACACGCACGAACATATCGTCACCCATATCTTCGCTTATCAGCGCACGATACTTACTCTCGTCTCCGCCTCTCTTGTCCTTACAAAAAGACGCATCTACCTTTACCACCGAAACAATATCGTCAAAAATCTCCGTCTTTGTCATATGTCTCTCCTTGCTTTTACATAAGTATACGGTTTAAAATCCGTATTGTCAAACATATAAAACAAAAAAGAGGGACTGAATTCAGTCCCTCTTTTTGTATTAAGTAATTACTTTTTAAAAATTGGCAGAAGTAGATTTATAACAACTCCTACGATATTTAATGCCAAGCCAATAGCAAGACAAATATAACCAACACTATATTCTGTAATCAACGCAATAATCAGGCCGACAGCTGTCAAAGCCAAACCTGCCAAGTAAAATATCATGCCTACAATTGCTATTAACCTTGCTTTCTCTTTCATAATTATTTAATTTTGCGGCTTTCTACATAGTAGCGCTTTTCATCTGCCTCACCCATCGAGAAGGTCTTGCGCGGAAGAACGCCGTTCTTAACGATGTAGCTGAACAAAGTATTCTTTTCCATCGGTTTAAGCACGATACCTACACCGCCCTTAGCTGCGCAAATGCCTTTAAGGTCATTTTCGCCGTGGATGTAGTCGAGCTCGCCGCCGTTCTCTTTAAGATAAGCGTCGATAAACTTTTGAACCTTATCAACACCCTCGATAGAATTTTCGGGAAGGTTGATTGTGCGCTCCTCTTTACCTACGAACATCTTGCTCTTAACGCTGCCACTTATTGCCTTATTGAACTTCTCTACAAAGTCGGCTGTGTTCTTGGGATAAACAACGCGGTGAATGGGTTCAAAGAGTATGCCCTCGTCATAAATATTCTCAACTTCGACAAGCGCGTACTGGCTGCGCGGATTTTCGGGCTTGTAGCATGCCTTAGCGGTTGCAAGCGAGTGGTTACCGTCACCTACTGCAAACAAAAGCGGCTCGCCGTACTTTTCGGTGCTTGCCTTGAGTAAGTCGTTAAGTGCGTTTTCTACGCCTTTACGGTTCTTTACATGATAACCCTTGATGTGTCCGCCGTTCATATTGAGGTCGGTGTCATACAAAAGCTCGTTGTCTGCGCCGATAAGCGGCTCGATAACGCTGCGCTTTTCGTCGTCGATAAGCAACAAAATGTGAGGCAATTCGAGCGGGCAGTTTTCGCGGATCTTAACTCTGGGCGGAATACGCTCGATAACGGTGCCCTCGGTTGCGCGGATAAGCGCCTTATCCTTAGGATCGAAGCTGTACTGAGTAAGGTCAACGATCATCATAAGGCCGTAACGCTTGTTGCCGTGCGAAGTAGTTCTCTCAACCAAGATAAGGCCGTCGTCCACTACGCGGAAGATGTCTTTACCCAAATAGTCGTTCATCTTATCGATGATGCCGGCAATACGCTCTTGCGGCTTGTCATTAAGATAGCATTCGGGATAAATAAGGTTGAGTGCGCTGGGTGCATCACCCGCAAACTCCTTAAGCTTTTCCCAATACTCGGGCTGGGAAGTGAACTGGTCGCAAGCAACTACGCACCATTTTTCCATGTCGATTCCTTCGCGCGGAAGCAACACTTCGTCAAACTTAATTGGCAATTTCATAAAATTTTATCTCCTTGTTTAAGCCATTGCGGCGGTAATAACAAATATTACTACTGCTACTGCCAGCGAAAGCAGTGTAAGCAGAATGTTATCTACAAATATAGTCTTTAAAACTTTTCCAAACTTTTTCATGCGCGTTTCCTCCATGCGCCGTGTTTTTTCTCATTCTTGGACGCCTTAAGCCCGTAAACTTCCTCGAGCTTGTTGCGCAGCATTTCCGAATCGTAGTATCTCGTAATAACTCC
>JAFLVB010000040.1 GCA_022508465.1 Clostridiales bacterium | reverse complement strand
CTATAATCCTTTCCAAACGATATTGTGACATATTCTTTTCCCGTAAAATATTACTTATTCGCAATGCGACTGCTGTGCTTAGTTTCATACATCCCCCTATGGTTGTTTTTACAACTTTATTGTAGCAAAAATAATTTTGAATATAAGGACGTATTTACAACCCTAAATGGTATGAAAAAATTGCGTTTTGTGCTATGCTATGGTTGTAAGTACAACCATAGTGAGGGGATATTATGAAAACTGCTTTTATAGGTCATAGAGAGATTTATGCAAAAGATGTTGACAAAAGGCTAACAGCTGCGATTGAGAGTGAAATAGAAAATGGTTGTAAGTCGTTTATAATGGGCACTCATGGGCAGTTTGACCGCATTGCTTTATCCGTATGCACGAGCTTACGACGTATCCATAAAGAACTAAAAATAAAGGCTGTAATAACAAGCTTGCCTGCCATCAAAAATACCAACTTCCCTTATTGCGATGTTCACACAATAATGTACGATATAGAGGAGGCGCATTATAAGCGTCGAATCACATTGAGCAACCGTCGAATGATTGACGAATGTGATACGCTTATTTGCTATGTCAATACATCGAAATATAGAAGCGGAGCTAAAGCAGTTTTGAATTATGCAAAAAGGCAAGGGTTGAAAATAATCAATCTTTATAGAGAAGAAGATGAGCCGTTTTATGGAATGACAAAAGAGCAAATAGTTGGGTATTGGCAAGCGCATGATATAGAATAATGGCACTATCGTAGCTAAATATAAGTAGTGGGGGATACTGCTTTGCTCTCATTGTATTTGCATATAAATCCATAAATAAAAGCACCGCTTGTTTCAAGCGGTGCTTATGTTTTGTTTAACTAATTATTCATCGAAGTCGTCGTTGACGTTACTGTCATTACGCTTTTTAGGAGCCTTAGCAGGCTTTTTAACTTCGACTTTCTCTTCCTTAACGGTTTCGGGCTCGTCGTCGTTGAATGCCTCAACTTCTTGATCGATAACAACCTTATTGTTTGCAGTCTCTGTATTATCCTCGTCAAATTCATCGTGTTCGGATGATTCCGGGACTGCATAGCCGTATCTGCGGTCATAAGAGTTGAGCTGCTTTCTGCGCTGTCTGCGAGATACCTTATCTACAATGGTGCGGATAACAACACCTACGATTGCAAGCACGATTGCAATACCAAAGAGGATAGAGGGGATAACCCACCACTTTTCGCTGTCATTAGCAGGTGTCGTGGTGTCGTCTGTCTTGTCATCATCTTCTTCATCGGAAGAGTCAACGTGGTTGTTGATGATCTTGAGGTACTCGTTCTCCTCGATGTCCTCGTCGCTGCTGCCGAGGTTTACAAGGCTTACATAAGCGATATAAACTTCGCCGCTCACATATCTGTTGGGATAAGCGGGATCGCCGAGCGATACGTTGAGGTAAACGTTAGCAATTTCACTTGCCGATGCCAAATAGAATTGATAGGTGCGGAACTCGTATTTGTCTACGAGGTTCTCCGTAGTCTTGATGTCGGTAAATCTTACGCCCGAGTAATCGGTGCCGCTAAGGTACAAGCCTGCGCCATAGCTGTTTGCCGAATTGTTGCCGTCATGGAGTATTACAGCCATCGAAACCGAAACCATATAATAGGAGTCTGCTTCGAGCTTAAGCGGATTGATAAGCTGAGCGGTAACTGCGGTGTTGCGAGCATGAATAGTGAATATCTGGCCGAACTTATTTTCGAGATTGTCGTAAGCTGTTGTAATTTCGTCGGGCAAGTATGTGCCGTTGTTGCCGGTCTTGTTGTGCGGATCGAACACGCCGAATTCATAGTTGCCTTCAGACTGCTCTGCCGAATCACTTATTGTCCAGCTTGTCGTCTTCTTGATAGCGTTTTCGTCAGAAGCGTCATAACCGAAGAAGTCAAGCGAGCTGAACGAATACATATCGTAGGGGAGGTTATTACGGCGATCTGCCTTAAACTCGGCATACTTTTCGTCAAATTTGCCAGACGCCAAAGTATCGAGAGCTGCCTCTGCGATATAAATGCTACCGGTTGCCTTTTTATTGGCGGTACCCATTGCGATGTTCAAGGTAACCGAGTAATCTGTGCCGGTGCCGCTTGAGAACGCAACGTCGCCTTGGAGGTAGAACTCATAAGTGGTGAAGTTAGGTGTACTCATAATGCCCGTAACAGATGCAATGGTAATGCCGTTAACTTCGAGCCAGAGGTTTGCGCCTGCGCCTGTCATATCGATAGTGCGCATTGTAACGCTTATTTTATAATCGTTGCCGGTGGTTATCGTAATCGTGGGGGAGGAGTAACCGAAGTATGCGTTCTCTCTTGTAGCGAGAAGGAGCATTGTGGGATACTCAACCGAATTGAATGTAACGTCAGATGCTTCCGAAACGGGATTTGCTACGCCAAAGTATTTAGCCGAATTAGCCGAGTAGTGATCGTTATCGGTAAGGATAACGCCCGATGCTGCCGAGGAAGGAACATTGCCGATAGCGTTCCATTGAACGGGTTTAAGCGGATATTCGTCGTCATAGTTTTCGGCATTGTAGAATCTGCCGTTATCAATCGAGGTGGACGGAGTGTTGTCGAATGTAACTACCGTACCGCTCGATGAATTGTTGTTAAAGTAAGAGTAGGTGAGCTTTTCAAGACGAATTTCGT
The DNA here is from genome assembly GCA_022508465.1 of Clostridiales bacterium. Taxonomy (GTDB): domain Bacteria; phylum Bacillota; class Clostridia; order Christensenellales; family Pumilibacteraceae; genus CAG-552. Next base: position 12,718 of record JAFLVB010000040.1, on the reverse strand, counting down.
CAAAGAGAACCGTACCTGTGCAGTTGCTGTCGTAACCGAGCCACAACTGAAGTTTGATATTAAGGTCCTTTACGAGCGAGCCGCGGATATAGAAGAAGAATCTTCTCCAGCCGTATCTTGCGTTGATGTTGCCGCTGCCTTGTACATCGCTAATAACAACGGGAGTAAGCTCGTACTCGGAGGAAGCGATGTTGTTCTCACCAACGATAACGAGCGAGGCATTGCTGCTGCTCTCGAAGTTTTGGGAATTTGCCCAAACGCTCAAACGATAGAAGGTATTGCGCTCGATTTTGATGTCCTCGGACTCAAAGCCTACGTTAGCGGGAGTCTCAGCCGACATAACCAAAATGTTGCGGTCGTCAAGGAAGTCGCGGTTTCCTCTCGGGGTGTAGGGGGCTGATTCAAGACCAATACCGTTGTCTGCATTAAAAGTAATACCTGCGTCGTAAGTGTTTGCGTAGAGGTACTGACCCGAGCTGATGTCTTCCTTGAATATACGCTCCCAACCGGTCAAGCCGTTTTTGAAGCTGCCCACCTCGCCGCTTGCGGTAGTGAGGAGCTTGGACTCGGTTGCCGCTGCCGAAGTGTTGAAGTCTTCTACAACGGTGTATTTGTTTTGTACAGATGCTTCCTCATAGAAGAGGTTAGCCGAAAGCTGGTAGCATGTAATATTGTCAAAGAATGCGTAGCCGCTTGACGGAGTTACATACTCGATATAGTCGGGCTCACCGATCTCGCCGTAAGTGTAGCTGTCGCCCACTTGAAGTTTGATGGTTGCGGATACCGAGTTTTGAGCGGTTGCTACATAAATAACGTACTCGCAAAAGCCGAGATATGAGTTGTTTATCTCGCTCGAGTTGTCGATATTCCAAAAACCGATATCGTATTCAAAGCCGCTGAGCTTGATAACCGCACCTCTATTTTGGGTAAATGCGCCTGTCTTAGCCCAAACGGAGAACTTATAGAAGCTGTTTGCCGAAAGCTCGATAGAAGACGAAGTGTAGCCATAAGCCGTGCCGCGCTTAGAATCGATGTCGTTGGTGTTGATCATAAGCACCTTTGTGTTGGTGCCGGGATACTTGTCCGCATCTTTGCCGAAAGGCGTGGTCGGTTTTTTCGACTTAAATTCGTTGTAACGATCGAGCTGGGTAGCCTCCATAAAGTCGTCGTCGGTGTCAGCACTCGCACTCAGGTCTACAATACCCGAGATAACGTTGCCCTTGAAGCCTCCGATGTATCCGCCCGTCCAGTTCGTAGATGTCTTGAGCACTTTGGAGCCCGAGGCATTGAATTGGTTGTCGGATACGGTAATTGCTGTAAAGTCGGTAACTTCCTCAGCGCGAACCGAAGGAGCTACTGCAAAACTTAAGCAGGATAAAGCCATTACAAGCGCGATAACAGCGCAAGTCAACCAGTTGACTTTTTTGATTTTACTCATGTTTTTCATCGTTCACCTTGCATAAAAATTATTAGTGTAAAGTTCCAGCGTTTTATATACGCATACAAACTATATTATATATCATTTGACATAATTTTGCAATCAAATAGAGGCTAAAAATTAATTTTCTTTACAGTTAATATTCAGCTCTCGTAATTATTTTGCGTCAAGAATGGTAAAACTATTTACGATGAAGCAATGGATAAAAAAATCTATTATGATTATGGGGGGACTGGGAGTCGGATTTGCTAACGGCTTTTTCGGCGGAGGCGGCGGAATGCTGTGCGTCCCGCTTCTAGACAAACTGCTTAAAGAGCGAACCAAGGTGGCTCACGCTACGGCTATGCTGATTATCTTGCCTATAAGTATCGCGAGTGCGATAACCTATGTGGCTAATGGGTACTTTGACCTTAAACTCACGCTCATAGTGGGCGGGGGAGTTATCGCGGGCGGAATAGTCGGCGCGCTGCTACTAAAAAAACTTAATTCGGGGGTAGTTGCTATTATCTTTGCGGTGCTTATGATCGCCGCAGGGGTAAAGCTGGCGTTTTTCTAATGATATTGGTTTATATTTTGGTTGGAATTGCGGGCGGAATTATAGGTGGCATGGGAATGGGCGGCGGCACTTTGCTCATACCTCTCCTTACTATCTTTTGCAATGTGGAGCAGCATATTGCACAGTCTATTAACCTTATTGCCTTTGTGCCCATGTCGATAGTGGCTATTATTATCCACTTTAAGAACAAGCTGATTAAAGGCGAGTATTTTTTCTGGACTGCTATCCCCGCAACGGCGGTGGGCATTGTGGCTTCGCTTTTGGCAAAAAGTATGGACGGCAAAGACCTAAGTAAGTATTTCGGCTTATTTTTGATAGCATTAGGCATATATCAGCTGATTTCGGCGATCAAGGCTGTCAAAGAGGCTCGTGAGCAAAATGGCGCAATAGATCAAGAAAATTAAATAGAGGAGAGTATATTATGAAGAGAATTTTTTTAATAATTTGTTTATTAGTAGCTGCTATAACCTTGCTATCGTGTAACAATCCCGAAGCTAAAAGCGGCGAGGCGACCGTTTACGGGGTGACGGGGGCTTGTCCCGTTTCGGTCAAGGTCAAAGTGGACGGCGATGGCAAGGTGCTTGAAGCCGAGTTTAACGAGTATCTTTCGGTTTACGACATTGGCAAGGTTGATAATAACGGCAAAAAGTATGGCGTTGAAATCGCCGAAGTTGAAAACGGATATGCCAAATATGTAAAGGTGGGAGATAAAACGTTTGTTTGCGAGGAAGGTATCTATACCTGCGATGAGATTATGGGTACGGACAAGACTTTTGACGGCTATATGGCAGGCGATGGCGGAAGGTGGTATATCTCGCAAGTGAGAGAGGGCAACTTTGATATTGTAGACCGTAGCGGAAATTCGTACGGTGTGCCGTTTACCGAGTACGATGACTACAAGTTAGACAAAAATATTTGGGCGGACAAGATGAAAAACGGCTATCACGAAGGTGTCGAGTATGACAGCGGCTGGAAGGAGAATATTTATAGCCTTGTAACGCATATAAAGAATCATGGCTTTTACGAATACACGGGTGAGGAAAAGCCGAGCGGCAACAAAAACACTTACAAAATAGGTAAGTACGACACGCTCGTTGATCTCGAGAATTTCCATGACTATATGCAACTTGCGCAAAAGGCGTACAATGAGGCAAAGGAACAAGTAAAGAATAGCTAATACCTTTAAAAAGGCTTCCCCCTCGAGGGGGAGGCTCCGCCGTGAGACGGTGGTGAGGGTGATTTTAATAAAGGCCATAATTCATTTACAAGTTCTAATTTAAAGAACAAGCTCATACCTTAGATTGGGTATGAGTTTTTTAATGCGATAAAATAAACGAGTTTTCGACATAAAACTTAAAAAATGTTGTATTTTAATATGCTAATATAGGAGTGTAATCAAATGAAGTTTGTTGTGATTAAAAAGTCTTTTCTTATGAAGTGCTTAATCGTAAATATACTCATAGCGATTATAACCACCGTTTGTTATTATACGGGCAGCGCCGCAGTTTGGCAAAATAAGACTCCACGCAAGTTGCCCATCTACTGCGTGCAGACGGAGGAAAAGGTGGTGGCCTTGTCGTTTGACGCGGCGTGGGGTGCGGATAATACGCTCAAAATTCTCGACGTCTTGACCGAGTACGACATAAAAGCCAATTTTTTTGCTGTCGGCTTTTGGGTGGAAAAGTACGGTGACAAACTCAAAACGCTGTACGATAGCGGCAGAATGGAGATAGGCACGCACAGCAATACGCACCCAAATATGTCCAAGCTCAGCCGTGAAAACATCAGGCTGGAACTTGAAACATCTATGTCGCTTATAGAGAACGTCACGGGGCATAGACCGGACCTCTTTAGAGCGCCGTTCGGTGATTACAGCGACAGTTTGCTTACTGTAGCCGAAGAGCTCGGACTGTACACTATTCAATGGGACGTGGACAGTTTGGACTGGAAGGACCTAAGTGCCAACGATATGGCGGTCAGAATTTTAAAGGGAGTCAAAAACGGCAGTATAGTACTAATGCACAATGACGGCAAGCACACCGTCGAAGCATTGCCAATCATAATAGAGGGGCTTAAAAACAAGGGTTACACCTTTAAGACCATAGGCGAAATGATATACAGAGATAATTATACCATCGCTCACGATGGTACGCAGATAAGGAGTTAATATACTTATGAACATGGAAGTCAAAACCAACAACAGAGTGTTTTTGTCGGGAACGGTGTTTTCCGATCCTCAATTCAGCCACGAGCTTTACGGCGAAGGATTTTATGAATTCGTCTTGGAAGTGCCGAGGCTAAGCGAACAAAAGGATTATGTCCCGGTTACTATTTCCGAGCGTTTGTCAGGTAGTGTCAAACTGACAAGGGGCGAAAAGATTTCGTTTTACGGACAATTCCGCAGTTTTAACAAGCTGGTGGGCGAAAAAAGCAAGCTGATGCTTACCGTATTCGTGCGCGACTTTGCCGAAGAGGAGGACTCGAATAACCCCAACGTCGCAGAACTGACCGGTTATGTGTGCAAGCAACCTATGTACCGAACGACGCCTTTCAATCGCGAAATTTGCGATCTGTTACTTGCGGTAAATAGGGCGTACGACAAGTCGGACTATATCCCGTGCATAGCATGGGGGCGTAACGCAAGGTTTGTGCGAGAGATAGCGATAGGGCAAAAGATTTCGGTAAGCGGAAGAATCCAGTCGCGTGAGTACAACAAAAAGCTCGAGACCGGTCAAAGCGAAGTGCGCACCGCTTACGAGCTGTCAATAAATAAAATCTTTATCGAAGATCAATCGGAACAATAATGCGAATATAATCGGAATAATAAAACGCCACTCCATTTATCAATATGGGTGGCGTTTTTTGTGTTTTTACCCCACGGTCACTATGCTACGCGCGTACTGCGTACTACGTGACATTCGCACTCTACGAGTGCTCGGTTGAGGGCGTTCGCTTCGCTCGGTTGGGGGGGCAAAAAACCCCGCAAGTTGCGGGGCGTGGTGTTAGTTTTTTACATATCTATTGGCCTACGGGCTTTGCGGACTGTCTTTTTGCTCTTGCGGGCAATTATAATTACAAGTACTATAATTGCAACTACAACGACAGCAATCGCGACTATCTTTATAATGTCTACGCCATCGTACTTTATATACTCGGTGCGGACATAGCAGTCAATGTCGATTGTGCCGTAGCCTGCGCGATAGAATACTATCTTGGTGTACGGGCGGGAGGTGTCAAACGGCGGATCGACCACTACACGGGTGCCCTTGGCAATATAATCGCCGGCTGCTGTAAACTCAACATATTTTCCTGAAGCCTCGTCATAGCGATAGAGAGAAGCATCCTTTTTGATTGTTGCGTTGGTCTTTGGCAGCGGATCGTCGGAGTAGAAATTTACGTTGGTGTCATAGGCGAGGATATAGCCCTCCTGCTCGCCGTACTCTATGCGATACCACATATTGCCGTAAGCGTCTGTATACCAGCCATCGCCGTACTTGTCGGTGAATGTCACAGCAAACGGCAAGAGACTAACCAAACTGTTTTTGGGATATGGCGTGATTACAGGCCCTTTGATGGTGGGGAATTTGTATATAGGCGTATTGTCGGCATTGACCTTTGCCTCGGCGTTCTTTGGTGTGGTGTAGGGTAGGATTTCCAAGCTCGACTTGTAAACATAGCCGCTTCTAAGAAGCCTTGTATCCGGGTCGTCGCACAAGCAGTAAACATACGGATCGGGTGAGGAGACCTCTCGGCAAATTATAATGTGGCTGCCTGCGCTTATTGTATACGAAATTTCTCCCTCGATGGGTAAAGTGAACATATATATCTGATCTTTTGCTAATGCAATCAGGCCCGCGGCGCGGTCGTTAGGTGTCGAGCTGATGAATGGCGTATTGTAAAGATCTTTTACATTTGCGCTACCAACTACGTCGCCATCTATAGTCAATACGCATTTATTGATGTCGTCATAGAGGATTATGTCGCCGTAAGAAACAAGATCGGTGTCCGCCTTACTAATGGTGATAGCGTTGATATGTGCTACGTTTTCCACAGTGTAGGTGGTAACTTGTCCCTTTACAAAGGCGGTGATTGTGTTACCGCTGACCGCAAAAATGCTGCCCACTATGTCGGTACAGAAATCGGTCGCGTCTTCGATTGGGTTGTCGTCTATGTATCCATCGGTGAGATAGTGCCAGCCGTTTTGGTAATCGAACGCCTTTACGTTGCTGCGGATAGCTCTGCCCGACGGTTCGAGAACGTAACCGCCCTCGGTAAGTGCGTACAGCTTGTTGTCAACGTCGACTTGAAGGTCGATGATGTTTTCGCCCATTTCCTTGTCGTCTACCATTGTACCGTCTACAAAGCAGGCGATATGGTTGTCGCGGTGTGCAACATAAACTTTGCCGGTGTTATCGGCTACAACCGCAACTGGCAACGCAAGCCCTGTAATATATTCGATTTCCGTGCCTGTGATTATAGCTACTCTGCCGAGATTACGGTCGGCTACATAAATTTTGCCCAGCCTTGCGCTGCCGTTTACCGGCGCGGAGTAGAACCAATTACTGTCCGTGCTGCCCGCTATGATTGTAGTGTTTGCGGCAAGGTCAAGCGTGAGCCTTTCGACATTACCAGTCCTTGTAAGCACATAAACCCTGTCGCCAACCGCAAAGCGAGAGAATTGAGTGTTGTTCTTGCTGAATGGAACAGGCTCATACTTGTCTGCATAATAAAAAACCGTATTGTGAGTAAGAGCATAGATTTTACCGTTGTATTCGAGGTCGATAATTTCTTCGTTAAGCGATTTGCTGTACTCTTTTTTATCAACATAAATGCTTGTCGAGTTGTCGAGGTTTTGCACAGTATACGCACAGCCCTTTTCGGTTGCGGCGATTCTGCCGATGGGCAGAGTGGGGGAAACGTAAATTCCGTCCTCTACAAGCTCGCCATCGATGTAATTAAACTTGTATATTGTGTTGTCATCAAGGGCATAGAGCGCGTTGTCGTATGCCGAAATCGCCTTGTAAGTACCCTCGATGGAAGTGCCGTTATAATGAATATCGCCTTCGTTAAGCGTAATAAATCCGTTAAGATATGTAATATCGTCGGCTACAAGAGATTCGTTTTTGGAGATGCTGCCGTTGTTGTATATATCGGCAGTATAAATATCGCAACCGTCGGCAGTAACAATATACAGTCCGTCGCTTGCGTAAAAAATATCTTTGGGAGAATTGAAGATATGGTATAGTGTGTTTTGGTTATAGTTCAAGACTTTGGCGGAAATAACGATTTCCCCATCTGCATATACCGTTTGACTTGGCAGAAAAGCCGCCATCAGCGTTATAGTTAAGACCAATGCAAGAAATAAGAATTTTTTCATACTAAGCTCTCCATATAGCTTGTCCGAATTTAGACATACTTACTCGGCTATAGTATAGCACAAATTCCCGTAAAAGTAAATTATATAAAACCCCAAACGTATAAAATAGATATTTTTTGTAAAAAATTTTAAAGATTATATCGAAAATTTTTATGAAACATATTTACAAATCAATTTGTTTGTGGTACAATAGAGTGTCAGATACAGTTTAGATAATAGTTAGTGAGGTTATAATGGAAAAAATAGCGGTTATTGATTTAGGTAGTAATTCGGTAAGATTGGTTCTTGCCAATATTATGCCGGGCGGATATTTTGTCGTTTTTGACGAGCTTAAGGAAAGTGTAAGGCTCGGTCAGGATATGGAACGCGACGGATTCTTGAAGCCGGCGAGAGTTGCTCAGGCAGTTAAGACGCTCAAAATGTTCCGTAAATTGTGCGACAGCTACAATGTGGACAAGGTCTATGCCGTTGCGGCAAATTCTTTGCGCAGAGCCAAAAATCAAAAGAGCTTTATAGAGGAAGTCAACAGCGTTTGCGGCTTCAAGTTCCGCGTGCTCAATGAGGAAGAAGAGGCTATGCACATCTATCGCGGCGTAATAAATTCGCTCGATGTGCCCAAGGGCGTTATCGTCGATATCGACGGCAGCAGCATGCAGATCATTCAGTACAACAGACGCAACATCATCAATCGCGAATGTTTGCCGTTCGGCGCTATCACGCTAAGCGATCTCTTCGCAGGACAGAACTATTCGCCCGAGGAGCAGAACCGTTTGACCGAGCTTTATGTGCTCGATCAGCTTTCGCAAGTGGCTTGGCTCAAAGAAATCGAGCCCGACTATCAGCTCGTAGGTGTGGGCGGCTCGTTCAGAAATCTCGGCAAGATTTGCAAGCGCGTTAAGCGTTATCCGTTTGATATGATACACAACTATCGTATTACTCCCGAGGAGTTTAACAATGTTTATGATATGGTCAAGGTGCTTGACCCCGATAAGCGCGCCAAAATCAAGGGCATAAGCGCAGATAGAGCGGATATTTTCGCGTCGGCACTTGCAGGTATCAAGGCGTTCAGCGACTACACCAACCTCGGCGATATGATAATTTCGGGAGCAGGACTCAGAGAGGGCATAATGTTTATGCACGCCGTGCCCATCACGCTCGAAAAGTCCATTTCGGACGTACTCGGACATTCTATATATACAATGATGAACTATTGCGAAATCAATATTCCGCATGCCGAGCACGTTTGCAATCTGTCCATTCAGCTTTTTAAGCAACTTCGCGTGTTACATAAGCTTCCTCGCCAGTATGTAAAGGCACTTAGAATTGCGGCGCTTATGCACGACACAGGTACGAGACTTAAGTTTTACCAGCACAACAAGCATACCTTCTACTTTATCCTTAACGCCAACCTTTACGGTATAAGCCATCGCGACATTATCCTCGCGGCGTTCATCGCGCAGGGCCATCGCAGCGACGACTTTAATATGGGCGATTGGAACAAGTATAAGGATTTGCTTAGAGAGGAGGACCTCGTTGCGGTGCTTAAGCTCAGCGTTATTTTGCGCATTGCCGAGAGCTTTGACAGGTCTATGTCGGGCGCAGTTAAGGGTATCAGCTGCGACGTACTCGGCGACTCGGTTATAATGAAGACGGAAGTAGAGGGTGACTGCTCGCTCGAAATCAAAAACGCGCTTAAAGCAGCTCCCGATTTTGCAAGGGCATATCGTAAGAATTTGGAGATTTTATGAGACTGATTCTCGCGTCGGCGTCCCCGCGCAGAAAGGAACTTATAAAAAAGATAGATGGGCTACAGGTCGAGATTGTCCCAAGTGGCGCGGAAGAGAAAACAAACTGCACCGACCCTATAAGCTATGCTACAGCTCTTGCCTCGCTAAAAGCGCAGGAGGTATATAATAGGACGGGTGGAGTGGTTCTCGGCGCCGATACAGTCGTGGTTCTTGACGGCGAGATTTTGGGTAAGCCCAGGACGGCTGCCGAGGCGGACGAGATGTTTCATCGGCTTTGCGGGCGCACTCATGAGGTGGTAACTGGACTGTGTATTATCGGCGAGGGTCACAAGGTCACCGATGCCGAAGTGTCATATGTAACCTTCGGCGAGTACGACGCTAATATTATAGAGGCGTATATCGGTAGCGGCGCGCCGTTCGATAAGGCGGGAGGCTACGGGATTCAAGATGAGGCGCTAAGCCCCATTGTAAAAAATGTAAAAGGCGACTTAGACAATATTATAGGTCTGCCTGTCCAAAAGGTGGAAAAGCTACTAAAGCAATTCAGGAGATAAAGATGGCGCTAAGCATTGCAATTAAGCCCGGATCTACATTTACGTCTATTTACGTTTCCGGGCACGGGCTGGTATTAAAAGAACCCACTCTTGCGGCTTTTGATATCAATGACAAAAAAAGAATAAGGGCGGTCGGATATGAGGCGCTTGCCATGCGAGGAAAGGCTCATAACGTGACCGTCGTTTCTCCCGTTAACGAAGGCGTTATTACCGAGCCCGAAATCTTTTCGCTTATGCTTAGGGAGTATCTAAATAAGCTTTCTTCCGAGGAGGCAATTTTCAGACCCCGATATAAAGCGATAGTGGGGATTCCGCTCGGGCTTTCGATTGCCGAAAGGGAGATGTACGAAGAGACCTTTTTGGAGGCGGGAGTGCATAGCATTACGCTCGTGCCCAGCATAATCTTGTCGGCGATAGGTGCGGACTTACCTGTAAGTACAGGTAAGGGCATGCTCGCCATAAATATTGGCGGGGGCAGGACCGAACTCGCGCTCATATCTTACGGCGGAATAATTAACGGTTGCGGCGTAGGTATTGGCGGCTTGTCGCTCGACAAAGCGCTTGTCGACCATGTAATGCGCAAGTATAATGCTAAAATCACGCTTGACGAGGCGACAAAGATCCGCGAAGAGATAGGTTCGCTTTACGATAACGACATTGCAAGCCGTACTGTGAGCGGAATGGACATAATGTCCAAAGTTCCCGAGTTTGTCTCGGTCGGAGCATATGATGTAAGGGAGGTCGTTTTGCCGTACTTTATAAGGATATGCGACCTTGCCAAGACGATAGTGAGGTCGTGCCCTGCGAGCATTGCTCACGACATTATGAGCGGCGGCGTGGCGATAACGGGAGGCGTCAGCAACATTCCTGGCATAGATGCTCTGTTTGCCGAGCGTATTCAACTGCCTATCAAGGCGTTCCAGCGACCCGAGTATTTGCAAATAGTGGGAGCGGGCAAGCTATTAGCAAACGACGAGCTTTTGTATCAGCTTATCGACGGCGGGGCTGTGTAAATGGAAATAGTAACTAAAGAGCTTTTTGCGCATAGAGATGAGGAGTATGGCAAGTTTACATCAAAGCTGATGCCTACCGTTAATGCAGATACAGTAATAGGGGTACGCACTCCGCAACTTAGGCTTTTGGCTAAATGGGCGATAAAATGTGGATATGCGGAGCAGTTTTTAAGCGAACTGCCGCATAAGTATTTTGAAGAAAACAATCTGCACGCCTTTATTATAGAAAATATAAAAGACTACGATGAGTGTCTTGAATATGTAAACGTCTTTTTGCCGTTTGTGGACAACTGGGCGACTTGTGACCAAATGAGCCCCAAAGTGTTCAAAGGCAAACTGCAGCTTCTCGGCAGTATAAAAGAGTGGATGGCGTCCGAACATACTTACGTGGTAAGGTTCGGCATAGGCATGCTTATGAAGTACTTTTTGGATAATAACTTTAAGCCAGAGTATCTTGACTTGGTGGCGGAAGTAAAGTCGGACGAATATTATATAAAAATGATGGTAGCTTGGTTCTTTGCCACGGCACTTACAAAGCAGTACGAGGCGACGCTACCCTATATAGAGCAGTATAAGCTCGAAAAATGGACGCACAACAAGGCGATCCAAAAGGCAGTAGAATCATATCGCATTTCTGATGAGCGCAAAGCGCTACTTAAACAACTAAAAATTTAAACGGCAACAACGCCGTTTTTTATTTGCACTTTTTTTGCGAGGAGTATTGACAAATTGTGTATATAGGTGTATAATAATGTTGTAAAAATATTATAAGTAAGATGGAGGTGTTTATGAAAGTTTTAAATACTGTTTTTAAAATTCTTGTCATTATAGCTCTCTCTATTGTATCGCTTTATATTTTAGTAGGTTTAGCGGCAAGTTTTAGTTTTCTGTTTGAAAAAAATCAATTTGCTTTTTATCTTGCATTGATATTATTTACTATCTTAATTGCCTCTATAATAAGCTTATCAATAAGAGCCAAGCATAGTGAAGATGGTAAATTACTTCTTAACATTTTGCGGGCGGTTGCTATAGTAATTGCATTACTTTCAATGATATATCCGACTTTTCTTTTATTGATAGTTATAGTAATGGGGCAGCTGCATTATATAGCTATACCGCTACTTTTAGTGCTTTTATTTTCCATTTGTTTTGCGGCATATGCTATTGCAAATATATTCAAAAGTTCTCGTGAGAGGCAGTGACTAATAGACTGACTTCTCTTTATTTGGAAAAAAACCGCTCTTTATACAAGGGGCGTTTTTTTCTTATATACAAAAAATGTCCAAATATGGGCTGTAAATAGTGACAAATAATAGGAATATAAATAAAACGCATAAAAATGCTGGATTTTGGTTTGAATTTGTGATATACTATATGAGTTATATAGGGAGTACTTTATATACTAATGCCAAAAAATGATTCAATGAAAAAAATATATGTCGTTGTCAGTCAGACCGGGTCGATAGTGTCGCGTATTATCCGCAGGGTAACTGGGGACAAATATACGCATGCCTCGATCGCGTTTGAGGAAGACCCGACATCTATGTACTCGTTTGGGCGCATATATAAAAACTTTCCTATTTGGGGCGGATTTGTCAAGGAGTCGCCCTCGCACGGCGCAATGAAGAAGTTCCGCACGGCTGACATTGTGGTGGTACAGCTTTCGGTACCCGAGGAAAAGTACCGCGAAGTCAATGAGTACATTTTGGAAATGTATGCTCAAAGGAAAAAATATCACTATAACTATTTAGGATTGTTCTTGGCCCGCCACGGTATTCACTTCCGCAGAAAAATGCATTTTTATTGCTCGGAGTTTGTCAAAGATATTTTGGAGCGCTTTGACATCGTAGATAAAGGTGACTTTGCCAAAGTCGTAAGACCTATTGAGCTACTCAACATTCGCGGCGGCAAAATTGTCTATCAAGGCAAGCTGTGCGAATACGCAGGTACATAACAATATATAAAACTAAACCGCTTGTTATGAGCGGTTTTTATTTGTAAAAAAGACATAATTATACAAAAAAATATATAA
>JAFLVB010000004.1 GCA_022508465.1 Clostridiales bacterium | reverse complement strand
CAAAACACATATAATATTTTTACCAAGATTAAGAGAGGTTGATTATGAAAAACACATACATATACTTCTTTGAGGGCAGATTGTATATCAATTTGACCAATCGCTGCTGCAACGATTGCACCTTTTGCCTAAGAAACAATGTGGACGGCGTGGGCGAAGAAAGCCTTTGGCTAAGTGAGGAGGGCACCAAGGAGGAGATAGTCAAGCTCATCTCCGAGGCGGATAAGAGCTATGAGCAAGCTGTCTTTTGCGGCTATGGAGAAAGCACATACAGGCTTGACGATATGCTGTTTATAGCCGACTATTTGCACTCCATAGGCAAGCAGACGAGGCTGGATACTAATGGCCTTGGCAGCCTAATAAACGGCTACGACATAGTGCCAAAGCTCATAGGTAAGATAGATTTTGCGTCTATCTCGCTCAACCAAGCCGACGCAGTCAAATATGACGAGGTAAGCCGTTCCATATACGGCACCGAGGCGTTTGACGCAATGCTCGAATTTGCCAAAAAGTGCATAGCAGGAGGCATAAAAGTGTTGCTTACGGTGGTGGACGTTATCCCGCAAGAGGACATCGAAAAGTGCCGCATTTTAACAGAGAAACTTGGCGCACAGTTCAGAGTGCGTAGTTATATAGAATAAATTCAAGGAGAATAATACAAATGGACAAAAAGTTAGATAAGTACGCAGAGCTTATCATTAAGCAAGGCGTAAACCTTCAACGTGGAGAGCCTGTTGCAATCACAGCGCCCATTCTTGCCGCAGATTTAGTACGCGAAGTGGTAAATCAGGCATACAGAGCAGGCGCGCCCAGGGTAACGGTATTTTGGAGCGATCCCCAGACAAGCAGACTCCACTACGATTATCAGACAGAGGAAGAACTTAAGAATATTCCGCAATGGGTGGTAGACAGCCGCAACTACATAGTTGACACCAAAGCGGTTTATATAAACATCATATCCGAGCAGCCCGACCTGCTCAAAAACATTCCGCCGCAAAAGGTTGTTGCGGCAGGCAGAGCGAGCAGCAAGGCATTGGAGCGTTTCCGTGAGTCTACCGGCTCAAATCAGACACGCTGGCTTATAGTTGCTTACCCCAATGTTGAGTGGGCTAAAAAGATGTTTCCCGAGCTCAGCGACAAGGCAGCGCTCGAAAAGCAGTGGAAGTATATCCACAAGACAATGCGTCTTGACAAGGCGGACAGCCTCGGTGCTTGGCAAAAGCACGCTGCTAAGCTTGCTAAACGCAGCAGATTCCTCAACCGCGCTAAGATCGTGTCCCTTCACTACAAAAACAGCTTAGGTACAGACTTTACTATCGGTATGCCCAAGGGTTATATCTTTACCGGCGCAGTAGAAAAGGGTGGCGGAGGAGTAGAATTTACCGCCAATATGCCGACAGAGGAAGTATTCAGCTCGCCTCATCGCCTTACAGCTAACGGTACGCTTGTAGCGTCCAAGCCGCTTGTTCGTGCCGGCGGAATTATGGAAAACTTCTCGCTTACATTTAAGGATGGCCGCATTGTAGACTACAAGGCAGAGAAGGGCTATGATACGCTTAAGGGCATTATTGAGACGGACGAAGGCTCGCATTACCTCGGCGAAATCGCGTTGGTTGGTTACAATTCGCCCATTCAAAACCTCAATACGTTGTTCTATAACACGCTCTTTGACGAAAACGCATCCTGCCACTTTGCTATCGGTAGAGCGTTCCCCGGCTGCATCAAGGGTGGCGACAAGCTTACAAGAGAGCAGCAGGTAGAGTTAGGACTCAATGACTCGCTTGAGCACGTTGACTTTATGGTGGGCACACCCGACCTTAGCATTGTTGCTACCACCGAAAAGGGCGAGGAAATCGTTATCTTCAAAGATGGCGACTGGGCTATCTAACTTACTTTTTTTGTAAAAAAAGTAAGCAAAAAAACTTTAACCTTATGTAGGCGCCCCTTTAGTACTCGCCGTTGGCTCGTGGCGTTCACTCGCGTTGTTCGCTCGGCTAGAAGGGGAGGAAAACACAAAGCGTAGCGTCTATTTGACTGAGGGGATAATAACTAAAATAAGTTGTAATATCTTTATTGCAACTTATTTTCTTTTATTTAACTAGGTACAGATAAATTTTCTCTAATCTCTTGACAAGTTTTATGAAATGTGTTAAAATTTATTTATGGTACAGTAAATAATATGTGAAACATTCTGCAAAAATAAATTTCAAAGGAGAAAAAAGATGAAGAAATTAACCGTAGTCTGTCTAATATGCATACTTGCTTCACTCTGTGCTTGCCTTATGGCATGTGGATCGAATTCCACAAAAGTTCATACTTATGGTAATTTAGCTTATATCATCGAAAATGGCAGTTGCACTATAGTAGGTTTGGTTGATAATTCAGCTACAACCATAGATATTCCCTCAGAAATTGACAAAGTAAAAGTAACGAGCATAGAAGGGGGGGCGTTCTATGAGTGCAGTAGCTTAGAGAGTATAATGATCCCCGATAGCGTAACAAGTATAGGAGATAGTGCGTTCGGGAGATGTAGTAGCTTAGTAAGCATAACAATTCCCGACAGTGTAACAAGCATAGGAGATTATGCGTTCTATGGCTGCAGTAGCTTAGAGAGCATAACGATCCCCGACAGTGTAACAAGCATTGGGATTTGGGCGTTCTATGGCTGCAGTAGCTTAGAGAGTATAACGATTCCCGATAGCGTAACGAGAATAGAATGGGGGGCGTTCTGTAAGTGCAGTAGCTTAGAGAGTATAACGATTCCCGATAGCGTAACAAGCATAGGAGGTCGTGCGTTTGTTAGCTGCAGTAGCTTAGAGAGCATAACGATCCCCGACAATGTAACAAGCATAGGAGATTGGGCGTTCGAGAAATGTAGTAGCTTAGGGAGTATAACGATCCCCGACAGTGTAACGAGCATAGGATATGGTGCGTTCCTTGGATGTCCGATTCAAAATGCGATAATACCGGCAATAGCTGCAAAATATATAAAAAATAGCAATCTAAAAACAGTAGTAATAACTAGTGGAGATAGCATAGGAGATAGAGCGTTCGAGCGCAGTAGCTTAAAGAGCATAACAATTTCCGATAGTGTAACGAGTATCGGGGATTATGCGTTCTCTGGATGCAGTATCTTAGTAAGCATAACAATTCCCGACAGTGTAACAAGTATAGGGAATAGTGCGTTCGAATGGTGCGAGAGCTTAGAGAGTATAACAATTCCCGACAGTGTAACAAGCATAGGAGATAGAGCGTTCTATTGGTGCGAGAGCTTAGAGAGTATAACAATTCCCGACAGCGTAACAAGTATAGGAGATAGTGCGTTCGAATGGTGCAAAAGCTTAAAGAGTATAACAATTCCCGACAGTGTAACAAGTATAGGGAATAGTGCGTTCGAATGGTGCAAAAGCTTAAAGAGTATAACAATTCCCGACAGTGTAACAAGTATAGGGAATAGTGCGTTCGATGGATGCAGTAGTTTAGAGAGCATAACGATCCCCGATAGTGTAACAAGCATAGGAATTGGTACGTTTGCTTATTGCAACAGCTTAAAGAGTATAACGATCCCCGACAGTGTAACAAGTATAGGGAATAGTGCGTTCGAATGGTGCAACAGTTTAGAGAGCATAACAATCCCCGATAGCATAACGAGCATAGAATGGGGGGCGTTCGCTAAATGCAGTAGCTTAGTAAGTATAATAATTCCCGACAGTGTAACAAGCATAGGAGATTATGCGTTTGCTTATTGCAATAGCTTAGAGAGTGTAACAATCGGTAATGGCGTAACAAGCATAGGAGACTGCGCGTTTCGTTATTGTTATAGCTTAGAGAGTGTAACAATTGGTAATGGCGTAACAAGCATAGGAGACTATGCGTTCGCTGAATGCGGTAGCTTAGTATGCATAACAATTCCCGATAGTGTAACAAGTATAGGAGATAGTGCGTTCGAATGGTGCAGGCACTTATATGAAATTATTTATAACGGGACATTTGCTCAATGGCAGTCTATTGAAAAGGGTAGAGATTGGGATAGGAACGCAGGCGGCTATTTAGATAAACATACAATCCATTGCACCGACGGTGATTTTAAAGATGAGTAATTTAATAGCACAAAAGAGCCGAGGGAACTCGAGTCTTTGATGTTTTATTGAGTAGATGATAAGCAAAAAGCGGCTATTTTTAGCCGCTTTTAAATTTGTATTAGATTCAGTAAAACATTCCTTTCCATTACCCGCGTTTCCAGGTGCGGGGTGCGCAAACAATAATCATGGGGAAGATCTCTAATCTGCCCACCAGCATTACAAAGGACAATAATATCTTGGAATACGGTGAGTATAGCCCGTAGTTGGACAGCGGTCCGACGAGGTTAAATCCCGGTCCGACGTTGCCTATGCAGGCGAGCGTCGCGGTAAAGTTGGTCAAAAAGTCATTGATGTCAATACAAAGCAGCACCGTACAAACGACCACGATAAACACCCATAAAATAAAGTACGTGTTGACATTGCGCTTGATGTCGTCACCGAGTAGTTCGCCCTCGAACTTGGTGGACACGACGGCGCGCGGGTGGACAAGCCTTTTTATATCTGCCGCGACCGACTTAAACAGTATCATCACACGAGCAACCTTTACGCCACCGCCCGTTGAGCCGCCCATAGCGCCTATGACCATCAGAACGATAAGCACAGCCTTGGATAGGGCGGGCCACTCGTTAAAGTCGGTGGTGGAGAATCCAGTCGTCGAGCTGATACTCGTCACTTGGAAGAAGGAGTAGCGTATAGCCTCACCGAAGTTAGCGCACATTGACAAGATATTGACTGCAATAATGAGCGTCGCGCCCACTACCAATATAAAGTAAGCACGCAGCTCCTCGCTCTTTATCGCCTTTTTAAAGTTGCCTATAAGCAGCAGATAAAAGAGGTTGAAGTTGATACCAAACAGGAACATAAACACGGCGATTACCATTTCGATATAGACGCTGTTATAACCGGCAATGCTGTCGTTTTTCATTCCGAAGCCTCCGGTACCTGCCGTCGAAAAGGCGTGCAGTACGCTGTCAAAAAAGCTCATTCCGCCGCATAGCAGGAAGATTGTTTCTACAATCGTCATCACGATATATATGCCGTACAGTATTCTTGCCGTAAACGTCAGTTTGCTCACCAGCTTGCCGACAGACGGTCCGGGCGCTTCGGCACGAAAGACGTGCATAATGCCAGAGTTAAAGCCGGGCAATATCGCCAAAACGAACACCAGTACTCCCATACCGCCTATCCAGTGCGTAAACAATCGCCAGAACATAAGGCTGTGCGACAAGCCTTCTACATCTGCCATCACCGTTGCGCCTGTCGTGGTAAAGCCTGACACCGTCTCAAACAGAGCGTCGGCATAGTTAGGTATTGCGCCGGACAGTACGAAGGGGACGGCGCCCGCGAGCGACATCAGCACCCACACAAAGGCGACGGTAACAAAGCCTTCCTTGGCGTAAATCGCCTTGTCTTTTGGACGCAAAAAGGACATTGGCAAGCCGATTACTATCAACGCGCCTATGGGTATGAGGTAGTCGGCGTAAGAATGTTCGCCGTATATAATTCCAACCAGCAGCGGGCAGCACATAAGGAGTGCCTCTATTAGGAGCGTTCTGCCCAGAATGCTGAATACCATTTTTATGTTCATGATTTTCTCAATATTTGCGATAGTTTGGTAATCTGTTTCTCTTCCGAAACGACGATTATCCTGTCATAGACTTTGATTTGGCTGTCACCGCTCGGCAGAATGAACTCATTGCCGCGCACTATGCCGCCTATAAGCAAATTCTTTTTGATGCCAAGCTCTTTGAGAGGAGTGTCCACACCCTTAAAGCCTTCACCTACGGTGAACTCCATCGCTTCGGCTTTGTTGCCTATCTTGTACAGCGTGTCGATACCCTCGCCGGTTGCGGAGGAGTAGGCGCGTACAAAGCGCACTATGTGGTTGGCAATGACGTTGCGCGGCGTTACGACGGTGTCAAGACCTAACATTTTGACCATTTTGAGTATGGACGGGCGGTCTATTTTGGTAATGATTTTGTCCACTTTGCTCTGCTTGGCATACAGCGAGATCATTACGTTTTCCTCGTCCATGCCGGTGAGCGTTATACATGCGTCGTTGCCTTTGAGGTTTTCCTCGTCGAGTAGTTCCTGCTCTGTGCCGTTGCCCACAATTATCGTTGCGGCGGGGAGTAGCGTACTAAGCTCGGTAGCACGTTCCTCGTTTGCTTCCACGATTTTGACGCTCACGCCCGAGCTTATAAGCTCCTGAGCGAGGTAATATCCTATCTTGCCGCCGCCTATAATAAAGGCTGATTTAGCACGCGGTTTAAATATTTTGAGCTTTTTGCAAAAGGAGACGATCTCGTGCTCGCTGGCAATAATGTATATACGGTCCTCGTTTTCGAGTACGAAATCACCGTGCGGGATAATTTCCTTGTCGCCGCGCCTAACCACGCCAATAAGTATCTTGTTGCCGTACTCTTTGGCAATCTGTTTGAGTGTCTTGCCTATGAGCGGATTGCCTGCCGTTATTACAAATTCTGCCATTCTTGCTCTGCCGCCCGCAAAATTTTCGACGCTTGTCGCCGAAGGAAATTTGAGAATCTGCGCGATTTCTACTGCGGTGGTAAGCTCGGGGTTAAACGCAAAATCCAGTCCTAAGTCTGCGCGCATATTCTCCATTTCCTTAAAGTATTCGGGGTCGCGAACGCGCGCAATAGTGCGGCTTACGCCTATCTTTTTTGCCAGAACGCAGCAAAGGATATTGACTTCGTCGCGCGAAGTGCAGGCAATGAGAAGATCTGCCTTGTCAACGCCGGCATCTATGAGCACGTTGCGCTCCAAACCGCCGCCTACAATGCCTTTTACATCGTAGCGGTTGACAACATCGTCTATGGTTTCGTAATCGGAATCGACGATAACAAGGTCGTGCTTTTCGCGAATAAAATTGGCGACAAGCGTTTCGCCAACTTTGCCCGCGCCAACAATAACAATATTCATTGCGTCTCCTTATATTAGGATGTCTTAGATAACGTATTTTAACACAATTGTATGATTTTTGCAAGCAATTAAACCCGCAAGTTGTTTGTTTAAATGTCTTTTTGTGGGATTGACGCAAATGAGCTTTTTATAGATATCATAATAGGAGGATGCTCCCACGAACAGCGTGTGCGGGTGGTGGGGGTAAACAAATTTTTGGCACTAAAATATATTGATAAATGTTATCAAATACTTGACAAAATAGACATAATTGTATAAAATACGACTATACTATTTAGGAGGTAAAAACAAATGTTTTGTAAAAATTGTGGTAAAGAAATCGACGACAAAGCTGTAATTTGTCCTAATTGCGGTTGCTCTACCGAAAAAGAAGTTGAAGCTACAAACTCGAATTCCGATACACTTAAACTGATCACAAAGATATTTATGATTATCGGTTGTATTGTTACCGGAATTTATTTGATTCCGCTTTGCTGGACTATCCCCATGACTTTGCACTACTTTAAGAGCGTAAAAGAGAATAGACCCGTTGGTGTCGGTTTCAAAATTTGCTCGCTTTTGTTTGTAAACTTAATTGCCGGTATCTTAATGCTTTGCGATAATAACTAAAAATACAACAAGCGTTCCTTTTAGTAGGAGCGCTTATTTTTTTGCAAAAAGGTTACTGCTTATTTATGTAGTAGCCTTAGTGTTGCTTTGTTAGCCCAAGCGACGTAGCAGCTGTGCTGCAAGTCGGATGGTGTCTAATTAGCAGACGGGTGAGGGTCAAAATACAAATTTTCTTTATGTATTATTTCCCTCATCGGTGGTTTTATTTTTGGTGCGGGAGGACTTTACTTGCTTAAAATCCCGCGATAATGGCGTTTTGATGTCGTGGATCTGTTCGTCTGTTAAGACGCCACTCTTGCGTTCGATTTTGATTTCCCATTGTATAAGGAAGGTGAGTGCTGCGCGCAGTAATATAACTGCACCAAGTATCAACAGTTCTTCCCAATTTCGCACGATGACAGTACGCAAGAGCTCACCGCCAATCTTAAATTCCAGCGCTAACGCTATGCCTTCGGCGAGCTTAAGTCTGACATGCTTTTGGCGTTTGAATAAGCCTATAATTGCCGACAAGACAGCGTAAATGAGGACAATTGTACCAATTAACTCTATCAGTAGCACAATATATTTAATAAAAATATCAAAATACTGTTCTAAAAGCTCATATACCTTCTCCATAGTTCCTCCTATGCTTTTGTAATAAGTCTAAAATAATCTCTTTATTTATTTTCCTTTAAGATGTTGCTATAAGAAAAATGCCCGATAGGGTTTAAAGCGTGAAACGCTTTGCAAATTTATTATACCATAAGCAAAAATGCTTGCTTGCAAGAGCAATTTTGCGCAGCCGTCAAGGCAATTGCATTGTCCGAGAATTTATCCGAGGACAATAAAACCCGAATAGGGTTTAAAGCGTGAAACGCTTTGCAATTTTATTATAACACTATATGATGTTTATGTCAATACCCAATTTTTTTATTGTAAGTTTTTGCTATTTGTTTATTAAATAACATTCAATAAAAGATGCGGTGGTAGAGTAACATACAATTATATGAAAGTAACACGTGCAAGTATTGTAATCTACGGGCGTTGTGTTATAATGGGAGCATCAAAAAGACGAGGTGAACCATGCAATTTAATGAAAGACTCAAAAAACTGCGCACTGAAAGTGGTTTAACGCAGTCAGAGCTTGCGGCACGTGTGTACGTGAGCCGTAGCGCCGTTGCAAAATGGGAAGCGGGGCTCGGACTTCCCAACGAGGAATCACTCTGCTTGCTTGCGCAATGTTTCCACATTGCTCCCGACAAGCTCCTTACAGATACTGAAACAGAGACTGTGATTGTAGAAAAGAACAGTGCGCTTTCCCGCAGAAAGACGCTGATTATCCTGCTTTCCATACTGCTCGCATTCTTTTTTACGGTCGGAGCGGTGCTTGCAATCTATTTCGCATATTTCTACAACCCGTACACGCTGCCACGCATTCCTACGCGCGCGCTCATATTTGAAACGGAGAAAGGGATTGATTATGAAAAATTAACATCATACAGCTTTGAAGAGCTTTCACCCGAAAAGGAATTTTCGGGCTTGCGCACATTTGTTTTGAGTGAGGACGAAGTTGTTATACAGCTCCCCCGCCTGCTCGTTATGACAACGGACGGCGATAGTTTTATCTACGAGGACGTGCAATTAAGCGGCGTAATTGTGGCAAGAAAGGGCGAAATGACCGTGGAAATTTGCGAGGACGGAAGTCTGTGTATCACTCTGAGTACTGTTACAGGTGCATTTGAGGGATATTTGAATCTTCAATACGGCGACCTCATACTCTCGGCAAAGATAGAGAGGCCCGCAATCCCCATACGTAGAATAGATTTGTGGCTTGAAGACGGAACAAGGGAAATCGGCCTCAACGATATAAAGGGTCTTTTCGTGCAGGTCGTTCCCGACAATGCAAATCAAAGCGATTTTGTGATTGAAATAACAAAAATCACACAATGGGACGGTACCGTTTACGATGGTGACCTTTCGGAATACGCTGTTATTAAAATGATTGAAACGGTTGAATGGGAAACTGGAATAACCGAGGATGAGGATGCATATGTGGTCATTACAACTGAAAAACTTGCAGTCGGTGCAAAGATTCATATTGTTGCGCGAGCCCTCTTTTACGACATTATAAGCGAGGAGCTCGTCATTGAGGTGCGATAACAAACTTCAAAGAGTAGTAAAACAAAAGTTCTAAATGGGAGCGATAAGTATGCAAGATTATATCAAAAAGTTTGAAAGGCTTGGCGTGGGGTTGTTTGTACATTTTGGGCTGTACAGCATTGTAGGCGAGGGCGAATGGTTTTTAAAGCTCGGCTCTGAAGTAAAAACGGATAAGTACGAAGCCTTAACAAAAAAATTCAAAGTCAATAAAAACTGGGCAATCGATCTTGTTAAGACTGCCAAAGGTGCGGGAGCAAAATACATAACGCTTACAACGCGCCACCATGACGGATTTTCGCTTTACGATACTAAGGGTCTCTCTGACTATGATGCACTTCATTCGGCGGCAGGCAGAGATTTAATTAAAGAATTTGTAGATGCTTGCCATGCCGGTGGGTTAGTTCCGTTTTTTTATCATACCTTGCTCGATTGGCAAAAACCCGAGTATAGGCTGGACTTCCCTAAATATATCGACTATCTTATCAGCAGTATAGAGCTGCTTTGTACAAGCTACGGAGAGATAGGCGGCTTTTGGTTTGACGGTATGTGGGATAAACCTAATGAGGATTGGCAAGAGGATAGGCTGTACGCAACTATAAGAAAACATCAGCCTAACGCAATGATTATAAACAATACAGGCCTCTCCGAACAAGGAAGGGTCGGTCACCCCGAAATCGACAGCGTCACTTTCGAGCGTGGCAAGCCGTGTTTTGTCGATAACTCGGATAAGTATCGCGCAGGCGAGATGTGTCAGATACTCAATGACCACTGGGGATACGCCAAGAATGATTGCAATTATAAGTCGGTAAAAGAGCTAATCGGCAATCTTATAGACTGTCGCAGATATAACTGTAACTTTCTGCTCAATACCGGACTAAGAGGTAACGGGACGGTTAATCTTACGGATAGAGGACTTTTATCCGAGTTTGGCAAGTGGATAAAGACCAACAAGAATTTTATATATGAGGCAACTGCTTGTGACATTACGGCAGAAAATGCGATTATGCTAAAATGCGAAGACTGTTACTATGCTGTAATAAGCGATGTGCCGATGAGTGCAGACCCTAATGTGGCAAAGAGTGGGGCATTGCCGCTTGTAAAAGTCGATGCCGAGATAGTCGATGCCACTTGGCTGGATAGCGGCAAAAAGATACAAGTCAAGGATAACTCATTTATAACCGAGCCGTTTAATTACGGAAAAAGCCTTTCGGCAAGGGTCGCAAAGTTAAGCCTAAAAGATTTATAGTTTTTGCCTCATATACGGCCACCGTGAACCGATTTTTACTATACAAAATTGGTCGCTCCCACCAAGCGACGCAACAAAAAAGAGGCATACAAATGCCTCTTTTTATTTGGCGGAGTGGTAAGAATGTAAATCGAATTTTTTCGCTGAATTGAGATTTATATTTCTTGATTATTAAAGAGACTTCATCTGTTTGTTATATTTCCGCTTCAGAAGTACAGATGATAAGTTCACTCTTAATTCCATTCAGCTCAATTCTGTTCTCAACAGCCTGAGTAGAAAACGCACTCACTTGTTGTTCGTCTTTCTCATAAGATATACTTGTGCCAATCCCTTTTGTGACAGCGGTAAAAATTGTTCCCTTTGGAACAAATATTTTTGAAGTAGCCGACACTTGATTAATTGAAACTTCGCCGTTCAAAGTGCGACAAACAATCTTCATATCAAGATTACAGTTGATCTCCACGTTGCCGAGTATGCCGTCTAATATTACATTGGAGGTTTTTATATCAAGTTCGATATTATCGCATTCTAAAGAGTTGAGCTCGACTGTTTCTACATTAGCAGCTAATTCAATATGCCCAATGTAAGGTGATGGGATTTGAACAAAAATTGTAATCGCTTCCTTTGCGATCGCTTCTGTAATCCCATTTTTACGGATTATCTCTATATCGATTCTCCTTTTTATATCATCGATTTTGACCTTAAAATCATTTTGGAGAGTTTGTAATGTATTGGAAGCCAAACGGACACGGATTTTTTCACCATCATACCCTGATAATACAAGTTTTTTTGCACCGCCTAATTTCAAATCATAGTGCTTTGGTGCGTCAATATCATATTCTGTAACGCTTTCAAAAATATAGTCGATTGGCTTTACAATTTTTTCATCGGATAGAAGCTCGTCAATAGAGACATTAAACAAAGCAGAAATCGCAATAATATTTCCTATATCCGGAATCCCCTCCTCGGTTTCCCATTTTGTGATTGCCTGTCTTGATACGCAGAGTTTCTCCGCAAGTTTTTCCTGCGACATATTAGACTGCTTGCGGAGTGCTTTCAATTTATTAGCAAAAGTCATTTTTCTTTCTCCTTATTTTTATACGATGAGTATAGCATATCATACTTTACATCTCAAGAAAATATAGATGACATTAAACACTTTTTTGCTACTTTAAGTGGCATTTGCGGCATTTCTTATATCCGCTGTTTATCGTATAAAGAATTATATAATAATATCAGAATAATCTTTTCGGATTTTTAATCATCATTGTTGGCGGAGCGGGTGGGATGGCGTTCGCTTCGTTCACTTGGTGGCGAGTGTAGCGTCAAGACGCTTGGATAAGATTTTCGTCGTCGCCACCGCGAACCGATTGCTAAAGCAATGATTCTTGTCCCACCACTACAGCAAATAAAAAAAGACACCACAAGGGTGTCATTTTTTATTTGGCGGAGCGGGTGGGATTCGAACCCACGAGCCCTTTCAGGCTACCTGATTTCGAGTCAGGGCCGTTATGACCACTTCGATACCGCTCCAAAAGATAACTCAATAAGTTTAGCAAAATGAAGAGGGAATGTCAACTGTTTTGGCGCATCACTCCAATGTTTTTTGAAATTGCGTGCATAGTTTAGTAGGCAACAATGTATTTTGATTGCAATACCCGGTCAAATGTATTATAATTATGTCGTGAAGTACGAAATCGAATTAAACGGACGCTTTACAGCGGACATAAATTTTTGGAGCGGCAAGGCTAATCTGAGTTATGAGGGTATGGAGCTCCCGGAGGGTGAAGGCAAAAACACCTTTATGCTGGGCAGCGAAAAGTGCGCGGTAGCCGGCACGTTGTTTTCGGGCGTGTATTTGTGCCGAGGTGACGAGAAGGTTTTGCTTACCAAGCTGTATTGGTACGATTATGTTGCGGGCATTATTCCGTTTTTAATTAGCCTCATAGGCAATATAATAGGGGCGGTGCTTGGTGTGGCGTGCTTTTTTGTTTGCTATAAAATTATGCCGTATATCAAAAATTACGCATTACGCCTTGCCATTTGCATATTGATTGCGGCGGCGGTGTTTGTCGTTATAATGATACTTGCAATGCTGTTCCCGAGTCTGTTCGGACTGGAGGCAAGTAATGCTTGATCTATCTCGCACCCAAAGGGTTTTAGGCAATCTTGACAAATTAAAGCATGCTCATGTCGCCGTTTTCGGCTTAGGCGGAGTAGGCGGCATAGCTGCCGAAGCGCTTGTACGTGGCGGCATAGGTGAGCTTACCATAGTAGACGGCGATGTGGTATCGTCGTCAAATATCAACAGACAGATAATAGCGCAAAATGACAATATGGGGCAAAGAAAAGTGGACGTAATGGCTAAGCGGTTGCTCTCCATTAACCCCGATCTTGTTCTTCATGCAAAGGATATATTTTTTTTGCCCGAAAACCGTAACGAGTTTGATTTTGATAAATTTGACTTTGTTGCCGACGCCGTTGATACGGTAACGGCAAAGCTCGAGCTTGCCGAGATTATGGGCGAAAGAATAATCAGCTGTATGGGGACGGGCAATCGAATCGACCCAACGGCATTCAGAGTGGGGGACGTGTTTCAAACATCGTATTGCCCGCTCGCTAAAGTCATGCGCAGAGAGCTAAGGAGGCGCGGCATTACTTCTCTAAAAGTGGTTTACTCTATTGAGGAACCTGTAAAGACGGGGGTGCGTACGCCCGGCAGCGTATCGTTTGTACCGGGAGGAGCCGGCTACACAATGGCAGGCGAAATAATTAAGTTTTTGCTCAGCAACTAAACCATTAAAAAACAAACATAAATCATACAATATTTGCCATTAATGTATTGACTTTTTGGATAGAATGTAGTAAACTATGCTTGGACTTAAATTTGACTTCCGAACTGTCAGATGACAGTTGAGGATTTTTATTTTCAGAGCAATAAACAGCTGCCGCGGCAGAAAAATTGTTTATTATTAAAAGATAGTTTGTAATGCAAGAGGGAAAATTATGGGATTATCTTTATTTTTGTTTTGCCTTAACGGCGAACTGAGGAGTAAGAATGATCAGCATAAAAGGTGTTACAAAGCAATTCGTTACAGGCAAAGAGGCATTTTGGGCGCTTAACGGCGTGGACTTGGAAATCGCCGACGGAGAGTTTATCGCGATATGCGGTAAGTCGGGCAGCGGCAAGAGCACGCTTCTTAACATTATAGGGACGTTGGACACCGCTACGGGTGGCAGTATAAGCATAGACGGCGTGGAAATTTCGTCGCTGTCGCAAAGGAAGATAGCCGAGTTCAGAAACTTGCAAATAGGCTTTATATTCCAGAGCTTCTATCTCGAGCCGGGATATTCGGTGTACGACAATGTAGAACTTCCTCTCATACTTGCGGGCAAAACGGGCAGACGTAACCGCGAAAAGGTGGAGGCTGCACTCGAAATGGTCAAACTGTCTCACAAAATAAAGAATCGCGCAAGCACGCTTTCGGGCGGCGAGCAACAGCGTGTCGCCATTGCAAGGGCAATAATAAACGACCCCAAGTACATATTTGCCGACGAGCCGTGTGGCAATCTCGACACGGCTAACAGCGAAAACATAATGAGAATCCTTAAGGATTTGCACGCAAGCGGCAAGACCATACTAATGGTCACGCACGATGAGAGCGACGCCAAAAAGGCAGAGCGCATAGTGGTTATGTCGGACGGCAAAATCGTAGACTACGACCACAAAATTTCGATGAGGTAGTATGAAGTCGATAATCAAACTAATCAAGCTTGAAATCGGCTTTTTGAAATCGTCGATTATTGCTATAGGCTTAATACTTACATTATTTACCAGCGCACTGCTGTCGGTAATTTCGGTATGCATTGACGTTCCGCTGGGAATGTACAACGTGTTGGACAATAACGAGTATGTCATGTACACAATGCGTGATATTTCTCTCGGGGAGGCGGCTTCGCTTGGTAGTGACCTTGTCTACGGTGGGATAGTGGGCCTTACGACAGACGTGACAGTCACGTCCGAAACGGGTGACTCTATTTACTATGTCGCTTCGGAAATTTTATCTACGCATCCATTTACGACCGAAAAACGCGGAATTATAATGCGGGCAGGGTCGGACTTTTCGACCTTAGAGCAAGACCTTATTGACGGACGTTTTCCAACAGAGGTGGGCGAAGTGCTTATCAGCATATGGTGCAACGAGAACTCAAATGCAACTATAGGCAGTACGCTAATGGTGGGAGAAATGAGCTTTACCGTAACAGGTATAGTAGACTCGTCCGATTACGAACTTATAAAAGAGGGTGCGCGGCTGCCCCATGTCAGCTTTTATCTTGTAATGGCCGACAATACTGTTCTTGACGAGGCGTTTTTTGACTTTGCCGGCTCGCAAAATATGCGCAAGAATGCGGAAAGTCTTACCGAGCAAGGCTATTCGCTTGAGATGTTTACGTCGTTTACTGCATTTTACAACAACATAGACCTTGCTGAGACCTTTTTTATGGCAATGTCCATCGTGCTTGGAATAATGGTCTTCTTTATACTGTACTCGCTTATGGCGACATTCTATCGTCAAAGGCAGGTGCAGATTTGCAGGCTCAAACTACTCGGCGCGTCAAATGCAAAGATAGCGGCTTTGTATTGTTTAATGGCTGGACTGCTTGTCGTTTTAGCCGTTGTCATTGGCTCGGTGCTCTCTATTGCATTTAATTTGTATTTTACCAATCTTTGTACGTCGCTCTTTGGTGGAACTTTTACATCGCATTTCTATCTTGGAATACCGGCTTTGCTTTTTGCGGCAATGATTGTGTTTATTGTTCTGCTTTATCTTGGATATCAGCATAAGATTGCAAATGCCCAAATCGCACAGGAGGTCAAACATGAATAAAAAAAGAAGCAACCTCTTGAAATTAGCTTTTAAAAATATATTCTCGTACAAATGGATAAATTTTAAGATCTGCTTTGCATTTGCCTGCCTTGCCTTTTTGGTGTGCCTGTTTACGATATACAATCAGGCGCTCACGGCAAGACGCAAGGAGGCTTTGGAGAGTGCGGTTTCTGCTAACTATGTATATGTGTATGGCAATCCCGATGAGGAGCAACAGGAGCTAATTGATACATATCTCGGCGACTGTCCGCGCCTTGACTTTTTTACTTGTAGCTTTACAGGGCGTATTTTTAAATTATATGGCGTAAAGCCCAGTTACTTTTTGTCACAATATCTTGCAATCGGGTTGGATGGCGAGCTACTGACGGCAGATACAGATGATGTAAAAATTACAACTATGGGCGGCAATTTTTTTACGCCGCGCGATTATACCGAGCTAAATCGTCGATTTGGGCTTGACTCGATGATTATAGGTGATATGCCCGAAAATCCCGAACAGGCTATTTTATCCGAGCCGCTACTAAATGCATTCGGTTTGAGCATCGAGGATGTAATGGATAAAGAGGTTTCGCTTTACGTCAGAGGGGAAGAGGAGCCGTTTTATGTCGGTGGGGTGTCGGGAATCTTGCGCAATGAATATTTTGAGCTTGTCGGACATCAAACCATACTTGTGGTCGGAATTATACTTCATGAAGATCATCCTCTTTTTGAAAATGGGGAGTATCGTTACTCGTATCTGCCCAATGATTGGCTTGACTATGAAACGGCATCCGTTTTACGAAAAGCCAATATGACATATGCAGGGGCTGCACTTGTCGATTGGATAGAGGATTTGGATAGATTACAGATACTTGCCAACAACCTGTATTACATTATAGGGTCGGCACTTATAATTGCGCTTGTGCTTACCGTCTTCCTTATGGTGGGTAAGTATATAAAAGTATTTTCGCGTACGAGCGGTATATTCCTTACGTTTGGACTTTCGAGGCGTAGGTTGTACGGACTGCTATTCTTACAGCTTATGCTTATTTGCCTTATCTCGATACCGCTATCGTTTGCACTTACATTTGCAGGATATAAAGTCATCAACGCCATACTTATAATGATGAGAGATATCAATATGGGTGTGTCTTTTGTGAGGCTCATCGGCATGTTTGGGATAGGAATTTTTACGGTTGTCGCAACCGCCGCGATATTCTTTATTTACGCCATAATAAAACTGCGCGGTCAAACAGTAAAGCAGTTTTTAAGCACAGAAGTGAGATGAACCTACTTTTTTGTAAAAAAGTAGGCAAAAAACTTTTAACCTTATAATAGGCCTCCCCCTGCCAAAGGCAACGAGGGGGAGGCCTTTTATAATGATTTCGTTAAAACTATAGAGTTAAAAAACTCTTTTACTTCGGGGAGGTCAAGTACCTCTTGCACGGCACTTTTTTAAAGTGCTCGGCAATATATTTTTCGTCATTAATCTTGAGTAGCTGATCTTTTAAATCGGGATTGTCTAAAAGAGACGTCCATATGGTAAAGCTTAATAAAATTTCCTCATTGTTCTCTTTGACTTGATAACGTTCCTCATAAAAATTGCTAACTGCATTATGAAAGTAAGCGGCAACGCCAGATCGACCTCGTGTAATAGGTGCGATTTGACTGTCCGGTTCACAATCCATACCATCAATCTTTTCGAGCAGGCTGTTTTCAAGTGAAGTCGCCTTCGATATTTTATCAAAAACCACTTCGATATGATAAAGTACATTGGGCTCTTTTTTTGTAAACTCAATAACTTGCAAATCAGGCTCATCAAAATCGAGCCAAATATGACACCCGTTGGGGAAGGCGAAAGAAAAGTCCTCGCCGTAAAATTTACTATCTTTGTAAAACATATTTCTCCTTGTTATTTTTACACGGCTTATTCTCTGTTGCTGATATAAAAAGAGGCGCCGCTCCCAAAAGGAACGGCACCTGTAGAATACCGATTCCTAATGGTTGCGATGCCATAGTAAACCGTTGCTTATCTTACAAACAATCGGGCTGGAATCAGTATTACTACCAGTATTCTTTCCGATTGTTTGCATAAAAAGTCATATGAAAATAAACAAATCACCCTCTCATTATGGGAGAGGTATAAATCACTATGACATCGCACAATTATTATAGCACGTTTATTTTAAAATATCAATAAAGTAAACCATATTAAATCGTTCTTTCACAATCAAAATTTAAAATTTGTTTTATTTTTTTGTATTACAAACTTACCCCACCAGTCACTACGCTACACTCGTACTTCGTGGCGTTCGCTCACGATGTTCGCTCGGCTAAGGACAGCCTCCCCCTTGATAAGCAATATCTGCTGAACAACAATTCCAAAGGGTAGGCTCTTTTTAAAGTTCAGTAGATTTGCAATGAACAACGTATTATGACCGATGTGTAATGGTAGTAATTACTATGCGATTGAACAATAAAGAAAGGCCTCCCCCTAACGGAACGCTTATTAAAGAGTACTAATTATGCCCAAAGGGGCAGGGGGAGGCTCCGCAGAGCGAGGAATATAATGACGAGCGGCGCGGTGGTGGGGGTAAAAATTTATTTTTCTGCATTATTCGTATTTACTTGCATATAACTTGACAAAATGCTATACTATGTCAATAAAAATAGAATTCGGAGGCAATTATGCGACAAACCGTATTGGTTTTGGATTTTGGAGGTCAGTACAATCAGCTTATCGCGCGCAGAGTGCGTGAACTGAATGTTTACTGTGAGCTTTTGCCGTTTAGCACAAGCATAGATAAGATTAAGGAAAAGAATCCTATAGGTATTATTTTTACCGGAGGACCTAACAGCGTAACCGAGAGCGGCGCACCCATGGTAGACAAGGAGATTTTCTCGCTCGGAATACCCATTTTGGGCATTTGCTATGGCTGTCAGCTTATGGCGCACCTTAACGGCGGTGCTGTTGCAATAGGCCCGCGTGAGTACGGCAAGCAGAACCTGTGTGAGGAAAAGGGCGTTATATTTGACGGAATAGAGAGCGGTTCGGTTTGTTGGATGAGCCATACATATTATATCGAAAAGCTACCGACAGGATTTACCGTATCGGCAAAGACTTCTACTTGCCCGGTTGCGGCTATGGAAAACGAGGAGCGCAAGTTGTACGGCGTGCAATTCCACCCCGAGGTTATGCATACTCAAAAGGGTATGGTTATGCTTAAAAACTTCCTTTATAAAGTGTGCGGTGCTAACGGTGATTGGACTATGGGCAACTTTGCTGCCGAGGCAATTGAATCGCTTAAGGTCAAGCTCGCAGGCAAAAAGGTGCTTTGTGCGCTCAGCGGCGGCGTAGACAGCGCGGTTGCTGCAACACTCGTATACAAGGCTTGCCCCGACCTTATCTGCATATTTGTAGATCACGGTTTGCTTCGTAAGTACGAGGCAGACGAGGTTGTCAAAGTCTTTAAGGACGGCATGGGCATGAATCTTATTAAGGTTGACGCTTCGGAGAGATTTTTAACTAAGCTACAAGGCGTTACCGAACCCGAACGCAAGCGCAAGATTATAGGCGAGGAATTTATAAGAGTATTCGAGGCTGAGGCTAAAAAGATTGGTACGGTTGACTACCTTGTACAAGGCACTATATATCCCGACGTTATCGAGAGCGGAAAGGGCAATTCGGCAACAATCAAATCGCACCACAATGTTGGCGCGCTTCCAGATGTTATCGACTTTAAGGAGATAGTTGAGCCGCTTAGGGACTTGTTTAAGGACGAAGTGCGCAGGCTCGGCTTTGAGCTCGGACTTAGCGAGGAGATCGTTATGCGTCAGCCATTCCCCGGTCCCGGTCTTGCTATACGTATTATAGGTGACATAACTAAGGACAAGCTCGACCTTTTGCGCGAGACCGACTATATTTATAGAGATGAAATCAAAAAAGCTAACCTGCATACCGAAATTTGGCAGTACTTTACTGTGCTTACCAATCTTCGCAGCGTTGGCGTAATGGGCGACGAGCGTACTTACGACTACACCATAGCTCTCCGCGGCGTTACCAGCGTGGACGGAATGACCGCCGACTGGGCGCGTATCCCCTTTGACGTGTTGGAAAAAATCAGCAACCGCATTGTCAACGAGGTTAAGCAGGTTAATCGCGTAGTGTACGATATAACCTCCAAGCCGCCAGCAACCATCGAGTGGGAATAAACAGGTTAGAGTAGTAGGAAATAATAAAAACAATTAGGTTAGACCTTATTTTGCAAGTAAAATAGAGCAAAGTAGGGTCTTTTTACTCTCTATAAAATGTTAGCTGCTTATCAATGATAGAGAAGTATCTAAGTGCAAATTCATTTGCAGCCCTTGACAAAATCAGTAAAATGAGATAAAATTATAATGTGACCAATATATGATTAGGAGAGAAATTAGCTATGCCTAAAGTTAAAATACATAGTTTTAGAGAAAGTATTTATATCGCGTTTATGTTAATTTCGTTGGTATGTGGAGTAATGGCGGCTATTTTGCTTAGTCTTGCCAATGGGAATGATGGTCTTTATATATCTGGTATGATTATTAGCATGATTGCGTTAATATTGGTTGTTTCTGCAGTTATTTCATTGATTAATGAAACAACTGTTTATTTGGATTCTGAAACAATAATTGTTAAATCGTTTTTTTTCCATGTAACTTTAAAACAAGAACGATGGACTGATTTACAAAAAACAGAAATAAGGCGCGTAAACGGAGGAAGAGGCGGTAACGTGGCTTATATATGCTTATTTTTTAACAATCAGGGTATGTCCCTTTCCCTTAAAGATGTCACTTCCACGACCGGTGTAGTTATGGTAGTCCCGTCCAAGAAAAACAGAAAGATTTTGAGAGAATATCTACCTGATGATATGAAGGCTAATTTAGATGTGAAAATAAATGATTTAGATAAGAAGGAAGTAGATTTATATAGGGAAAAAAGAAAGGCGGCAAAGAAAAAAACTAAGCTCTTTATGTATGGAGATTTGGTAGGAAAAGGCGCCATAATAATAACAGCGATTCCTCTTAGTATAAGCATGATAGCTTTTATAATAGGAGCTATTATGATATCTATTGATAATAATAAGATATTTGATACGCTATTTATTGCGGGGGGCAGTCTTATGTTTGTTTTTATGTTAATTTTTTTACTTGTTTTATTATATGTTTCAAGAGTTATTATAGTTGATGCGGATTCAATTGGTACAACTACGGTGTTTAGAGAAAATATCATTGAAGAAAAATGGTCAAATTTACAAAAGGTGGAAGTAAAGCATCTTGAATGGATTCATAATGGAGAGTATCTTTGTCTGTGGTTTAAGAATCTTATTTTTAATTCCAACAATATTAATGAGCTGATGAAGTTAGAAGGAATAATGCTTGTTGCGCTAACGGATAAGAACAAGCAAGTTTTAATGAAATATATGCCTGAAATATTTAAGTCGATACTTTATACTAAGTAGGTATCTTATCTCCAGCTAACGGGACTAGAATAATCTACCAAAAGCGTTAGCACAAAAAAGTCATATAATTATATAGTTGCGATTTAGCGCTGAATATATTATAATGTATGGAGTAAAGGTCATTTTTTTATTTTGAAGGAGTTTTGATTTGAGTAAAAAAGTAAAAATCACCGTTATGCGAATGGCGCGATACGACGACCTTATCGAGAAGTTCGAGAACCCTATCGAGCACGCCTGCGATATGAGTGTGGGGCAAGTCTTTATTGCAAACGGCTGGGTTAAGCCAAACGGTTTTTGCGACAGCGCCTGGGAGAGTGTTTCCCCGTTTGTTATGACGCTTAGCTATGGCGGCGAGGACTTTTATAACGGCTGGATGAAGAATAAAAAGTCGGCTATGATATCGTGTAACGACGGTTTTCGCCCAGTAAGTTTCTATCTCGAAACTCTAAGCGAAGACGCAGATTGAATAATTGGAAATTCCCGAATTTTCTATTAGAAATGCGCACAAAATATCCGCAAGAAAATTGAGCTTTGAACTCGGTCAAAGCTCGGAATACATTAATCAAATCGAGAATGGAAACAATATGCCGTCACTTGAAAACCTATTAAATTTTTGCGAGTATTTCAATATAACGCTCGGAGAATTTTTCGACGAAGATATGACATATCCCGTAGAATACAAAGATATAATAAAAGAACTGAATAAATTAGATAAAATGGAATGTGATTTAATTCTGAAACTACTTCAAACAATGAATAAGAACAAACGATGATAATAAAAGGGGATACCGTAATGGTATCCTCTTGTTAATTGGTGGAGTTTTTGTCCGCAAGGGCATTAAAACGTAAATCAAATTAGATTAATGAAATATTAATTTAGTTTAAAAGAAGACATAAAATCCGATTTGTCAACCTTTTTGATTTTAATAGCTACTCTTGCAGGATGATAAAATAATCCTTGGTTATTTGCAGTTTTAAATAAAATTCCTTTTTTCTGCATCTTCTTCAATATTTTATCGAAACTTTCATCATATGAAACCGTCCTACCCCAAAAAATAACGGTTTTGATATTTTGCGATTCAAGCAAATTAAAAATTTTCAAAAGAGCGGGGGTGAATTTTTTATTTACATTATCCAACTCGTCAAAAGTGTTTATACTTTCTGAAACTTGGGGATAAAGATTCAAAAGAATATAGCTACCACAATTTGATTGTAACGCTTCAAATATTTTTGAGTTAGTTTTATCCATTTCATTTACATCATAAGTTGCAGGGTTAAAGCCAATTGCAACCCAACAATCATTAGCTGTATTCCATTCAGTATACTCAATATATTTGTAAAAGTTGCTATTAGCGCAATTATAGATATTCATTCTTACTGTTACATTTTTCGGTAACTTATTATGATTTGAGTTGAACTTTTGCCAGTCGTCATTTTCAGTTATGATACTTTCTTCTATTAAAATATTTTTTATTTGATCATGTAATGTTTCGGGTTTATATTTATCCCAAATGAAATCAAATCCTTTATCTAATTGGTAAAACATATTTTCTTCCAAATTTTTATCGGAACTATTCCAGCTGCCGGTTAAACCTATGGATAAATCAACAGCATCTTTATTAAAAGGTTGAACATTTAACCAAGCCATATTGTCAAACGTGCCGTCTTTAATTCTGTACTTTGCTATACGAAAATTGTATCTATATTCGTCTTTATAATAGCGGATTTCAACCCTGTTTGGAAACTGCTCCGCAATACAATTTAATATAGGTAATGTTGTAACTATTAGCTGATCGTAATACGTTGTATTTTGTGGACAAAGTGCCTCACACCTTCCAACATAATTCTTATTATCATCTTTAGCGGACATTAAAAGGATTTTTAAAGTGCAGTCCGAATTTTGCAAACATTCTATAATATCTTTTTTAAATTTAGTAAAAAAGCCGTTTCCTGTTATGAACATTATTTTAACTTCCGATGGATAGGTGTTTGTTTTCTTATCACCGAATAAGTTTATAATATCCTCAGAGGTGGATTTTCCTTCGCCGATTTTTTCAACTCCAAATGATAATAATTTATCGTTATTTTGTTTGATTTTAAAGAAATTATCGGAAATTATTTTAGTAAAAAATGTTGCAATAACGCCGACAATTGCTACCGATAATATATCGTTAAGCAATTTGGTTAAAATTGCTTTCCAATCGGTATTTTCTTGTAAAAGTATGTTTGCAACAATAATTAAAACTGATAAAATCAAAAGAAAAATTGCAAACATGAGAAATGACATGCCAAATTTTTTTCTTTTTTTCATTAGTGTATCCTTATATAATTTAAGATTTTAAAAAGTAACCTAGACATTCCTATTTGTTCGGTTAGGTTTAATTATTGGACTTGTCGGTGGCAAATCTGCATTTGCTACGCGGAAATAATGTTTAGGTTTCCGCATAGTAAAAATGCGATTTTGGGGGGGCCGCGTCACGCTGCTTGTAGAAGTGTAATCTAAATCGATTTTTTATCAATTTAATGAATGGCGTACGCAAACTACGTTTGCAATTAGAAGTTAAATTTATACTTATTTTCGTGCTTTTTAAATACGCCCTTCTGAGTTAAGTTCTCATAAATTGTTATAATATTTGAATTATCGCAATGGCATATACCTTCAATATTAAATTGACATTTGAAATTTTTATTGCAACATTGACCGTTATTTTCTGATAAAATATCTTGGGTTCCGATTTTATTTTTTGTTAGAGCGGTCTGTTTTGCTATACATTTTTCTCCATTATTTTCGTCCAGCTTAACTATGCCTTGTTTTTGAATTCCAAGGAAGCTGGTTGCTGATGAGACAAAGCCTTTTGTTAAAGTAATGTCAAATATGGTAGCAATGATAAAAATTGTTGTGAATTTAACACTAATATAATAATTATAAGAAGGTGTCATAAAATAGTGAACTCCAGGGTTATAGCTACCGGATGAAAAATAATACTCCATATTTGCTGATTCACTATCAGAAAGTATTTGTTTATTTCTTATTAAATTGTTAAGGAATTGCTTGGCTTCATTTTCGTCTTTGCCAATTCCTGCTTTAACTAATTTTTTGCAGACTTGCGTTTCTGTTCCTTTAAATTTGAGTTCGTCCATTTTGTCATTTGCTCCAATTTATTGTTATACATTAATAAAGTATTTCGGGATAAATTGTGCCTACTTTTCAAGATTATTCCTTTGCCTGCTTCTATTTTAATGATTCGTTCATTCTATATTCATATAATATAAATATTAATGTGCATTTCAATATGAGATAAATATAATGATGATATTCTGTTTTCAAGGGGAAACCTTGGTAAACCGCAAACTACGTTTGCGCGCACGAACAGTGATTTGAACGCTGAACTCTGTAACACGAAAGATAACACCTCTTTGGGTATTAATTTTCAGTGGTGGAGGTGGGGAACGGACAGTACTTCGTGGCGTTCGCCTTGGGCTCGGCTGAGCACTGCGCTCCTTGGGTCGCCCACTGCTTTTTTGCGCATGTTCCCTGTTTAATAAATATAAAGGTTTACTTTGAGTAGCTTTTATATTTATGGTCTGCATCTGCTACGCGGAAATAAAGCTTGCTCTTCCGCTGCGCTGTGATGCGACAATGGGTGCAGCGTCACGCTGCTGGTGGAGGTGGGGAGAGTCGAACTCCCTTCCGAAATCCCTCTGACTGAATCTTCTACATGTTTAGTTTGCTTATTGTCTTAGGACATACTTTTAGCAAACGAATCCATATGTCCCATGGCCTAAGATTCCGCTGATAAGTGAGGGCCGCTACTTATCAGCCGTAGCCTGCCTGATTGACATTACAGCTCCCTCGGCAGGGAAGACAGTGTAACGACTGCTAAGATAAATTAAGCAGCTAACGCAAGAGCGGGTCTTGCAGTTTTTTGATTATTAGCGTTTATTTTGATTTGCGTTTTAAGGTAGCCGCACTACCACATGCTTATATTCAGCCTTACAGAACCCCGTCGAAACCAATACACCCCCGTAAGTGAAAGAATTATACTACTAAATCGGCATTTTGTCAATACTTTTTATTAAAATAGTTAGTTTTTTGGTATAGACCTCGGCAAAAACTACAAAATCTTACGAATAATTACATCCGCCTTACGCCAATAAGCCCTAAAACGAATTATAAAGGTTAGGCTTAGGGGGCAGCTTAAAACTAAAGCAATTAACTATTTTTTTCACAAAAAAAGTTAGTTATGTTATTGATTTTTTTGTGAGAGGGTAGTATAATATATTTGCCGTCATATTTGCCGTCGCAAAAGCGACGTAAAAACCTAACGGTTTTTTATTCTCGGACCTTAAAGTCCTGCGAATGGCAAATGCCTTGACGGCTGCGCAAAAATATCTTTGCTTATGGTATAATATATTTGCCGTCGCAAAAGCGATTTACATTTATCAAAAGAGGTAATTATTTATGAGTGGTATCTTTGGAGTAGTTTCCAAATCGGATTGTGTATTTGACTTGTTCTTCGGAACAGACTATCATTCTCATCTCGGCACACGGCGAGGAGGAATGGCGGTTTACGGAGAAAAGGGTTTTGACCGTGCCATTCACAATATAGAAAATTCGCCCTTCCGCACCAAGTTTGAAAAGGACTTTTTGGAGCTTAAAGGCAACCTCGGCATCGGTTGTATCTCTGACAGCGAGCCTCAGCCTTTGCTCGTGAGATCACACCTCGGTAGCTTTGCCATTACTACGGTAGGCAGAATAAATAATTTAGACGAGCTTACCGATCAAGCGTTTAAGGCAGGAAGAACTCACTTCCTCGAAACAAGTGGCGGAACTATCAATGCCACCGAGTTGGTTGCAGCGCTTATCAATCAGAAAAACGACATTGTCGAAGGTATTCGCTTTGCGCAGGAAATGATTGATGGCTCGATGTCCATGCTCGTCATGACTCCCGATGGCATTTATGCCGCAAGGGATTACCGTGGTCGTACGCCGCTCGCTATAGGACAAAAGAAGGGTGCCTATTGCGTATCGTTTGAAAGTTTTGCATACTTCAACCTCGGCTACAGCGATTATCGAGAGCTTAAGCCGGCCGAAATCGTCTTTATGACTCCCGAGGGTGTAGAAACCGTCTTGGAGCCTAAGGAAGAAATGAAGATTTGTTCCTTCCTGTGGGTTTATTACGGCTATCCGACATCGACATACGAGGGCATCAACGTTGAGGCAATGCGCTACCGCTGTGGTGCGGCGCTTGCTCGTCGCGATAACGTAAAAACCGATATTGTAGCAGGTGTTCCCGACTCGGGTACTGCGCACGCCGTCGGTTATGCAAACGAATCGGGTATTCCGTTTGCACGTCCGTTTATCAAGTATACGCCGACATGGCCGCGCTCGTTCATGCCTACAAAGCAGAGCCAGCGCAACCTTATAGCCCGCATGAAACTCGTTCCGGTACCGGATATCATTCATGATCAGAGGCTATTGCTGATTGACGATTCAATAGTTCGCGGCACCCAGCTTAGGGAAACGACCGAGCTTTTATACAAGAGTGGGGCAAAAGAGGTTCATATCCGACCTGCATGTCCGCCTCTGTTGTTTGGCTGCAAGTATCTTAACTTCTCCCGCGCCGATTCAGAGCTTGATCTTATCACACGCCGCATAATTCAGGACCGCGAAGGACCGAACGTTAGCCGCAAGATTCTGGATGATTACGCCAATCCGGACAGCCGCAACTACGCGGAAATGGTGGAAGAGATTTCCAAGCAACTCAAATTCACGTCGCTGGGTTTCCATCGCCTTGACGATATGGTTGAGTCTGTGGGCATTTCTCCCTGCAAGCTGTGCACCTATTGCTGGAATGGTAAGGAATAGCAACGAGACGTGCATCCATGGTTGTGTCGCAGCATAGCGGAAGGACAAACATGTTTTCCGCGCAAAGGGTGAGAAGCTAACAATAATAAGTTAATTAAAAAAATAAGAGCACTCTTGTGGGGCTTGCGATAAGGAATCGCAAGCCCCACAGTTATAATTACCTGCAAGTTATACTCCGCTGTATCGGAATGAAATTCCTGCGGAGGAATGTTTTTTACGTCGAAGAATTTCAACTTTTTTAAATTAAGTGGGACAAAACGGCGGTGATATGTGTTATAATTAAAGGCATAAAAAATACATTTATGCAAATATTGACAAAATTGTCTTACTGATATACTGCCTTTAGCATGACGAAAGAAATGATACAAAGTATAAACAGGCTTATAGCACGGATTGCAAACGGCGACGAGGCGGCGCTAAACGAACTGGCGCGGCTGATTTCGTCGCGCATGCTTTCCGTAGCACGCTCCATTATGCGCGATTGGGCTCTTGCCGAAGATGTCGTGCAGGAAAGCTTTATCAAGATTATAAACAAGGCGCATCGATTTAAACGCGGCAACGGTTATGCCTGGATTTGCAAGATAGTTCACAACACCGCGCTAAACACTTTGCGAAAAATCAAACCTACTACAAATATAGACGAGCTTTTCGATATGTCCGATACAATTGATGTTGCAGAAAAGTCGACGACAAGCTTGACTGTGGAGCTAGCTATGAGTGTGCTTGACAAGCAAGAAAAACTTCTTATATATCAAAAGTACTTTATGGACTACACCGTGCGAGACAGCGCTAAGGCTACGGGCATTGATAAATCAACTATATCGCGCAAAATTATTAAAGCGGAAGAAAAAATGCGCTTATTTTTATCAGAATCGGGACAGAAGCAACATTAAAAGGGTTATAAAAAGTGATGAACGAAAAAGACAAACAAATCGAACAGTTGTTCGACGACTACGCGTCGTCGCTCCAACCGAATACGCACCTTGCAGACAAGGCAATAGCGCAGATGCGTGCTAAACAAAAACGCAGGGCGGATATTTGGGGCAGGCTTGCTGCGGCATGCGGTGTTTTTTTGGTGGCTATTTTTGCTGTGACGGCGTTTATAGGCATAAACATTTTAGGCGTTATTGGCGGAAATAATACTTCCGATCCCCCGGCCGTTCCGAGCATTACGAACTACAGCATAAGCGAGGTTAGGGCAAGAAAAGTGGACGCAAGTTTTGCTGCCGACTATTTAAACATTAACATTTCGTCAGATGCCAAAATATTCAGCCAGAGTTACTACGCGTGCTACATTAAGGAATCGGGTGAGTTTGTATATTTAAAGGCGGTGCTTGGCATTAGTTACAACGGTGGCAACATTCAAATGTCTGTCGTTGCTGAAAAATCTGATTACGCAGGCAAGGAGTTGGCTGCGGAGTATAAACATTTAATGCTCGGCACGGGGTACAAATATGACACCGATTACATTCAAGGCGAATATGTGACTATGGCATATCGAAAAACCGACGAGTACAATTATTATGTTTCTGCTATGGGCAACGTTTACGGCGCGCAAGATATTGCCCAATATCTTGTAAATACTTAATAAAAAATTTTAAATTAATGAGACAAAAGGCCGATATATGGTGTTGTATTTGTAAAAGAGTGGAAAGGCGAATGGCTTTCCGTAAAAAGGAGAAAAATTATGAAAGCAAAAAAAATTCTTTCTGCAATTTGCGCACTTGCACTCGGCATCTGCTTGCTTATGGCGTGTAACGCAGCACCGAATGGGGGAATGTACGACATTCCCAATAGTGCAGTAGGGGATATGATACCTCAAATAGGCGAGCTTGAGAACTATCAAACGGAAGATATTATAGAGCGTGACTTTATGTCGCCGGCAATCACACCCGATTCATACTTTTCGCTCGACCGAAACACCGCATCGTATTCATACATGCGCAGAATAATCAACGAAGGTAGAAAGGTCGCTTCCGGATCGGTGCGCCTGGAAGAATATATCAACTATTTTTCGTATGACTATGTTCGCCCTGAGGAAGGCGACGCCTTGGCAATATCGAGCAAGCTGTTTGACTGCCCGTGGAACGACGCGCATAAGCTGCTTAGCATAGGCGTTGCGGCGGAGGAAGTCGCGTTTTCCGAAAAGCCCAACAATATAGTGTTTTTGATTGATACGTCCGGCTCAATGTACGGCGACGATAGGCTGGGGCTTATACAGCAATCATTTTCTATGCTGACCGAATCTTTAAGCGCCGATGACACCGTTTCTATCGTGACGTATGCAGGTGATAGCCGTGTTGCGCTAAGCGGTGAAATCGGCAGCAACAAGATACAAATTTGCAATGTCTTGCAGGATTTGGTAGCAAACGGATCCACAAACGGCCAAGGCGGCATTCAAAAGGCGTACGAATTAGCCGAGCGATATTACTCGGAGGAGGCAAACAATAGAGTAATACTTGCAACTGACGGCGATTTTAACGTGGGCGCGTCAAGCAAGCGAGAGCTTGAAAGCTTGATATCTCAAAAGAGAGACAGCGGCATATATCTGTCGGTTTTGGGTGTGGGCATGTATAACACCAACGATACAACCATGAAGACGCTCGCCGAAAACGGTAACGGCAACTATGCATATCTGGACAGCGTGGCAGAGGCGCGCAAGGTGCTTGTGGAGGAGCTTGGTGGCACGTTCAATGTGGTTGCTAAGGACGCTAAAATGGGTGTCACCTTTAATGCCGACACCGTGGAAAAATACAGATTGCTCGGTTACGAAAGCAAAATGATGTCGCAGGAGGAGTTTGATGACGAGCAAAATGATGCAGGCGAAATCGGTTCCGGACACACCGTAACCGCGCTGTACGAGGTTGAGCTAAAGGAGAACGCATCCGGCAGCGTCGCTATCTGTGAGGTTAGGTTTAAGTCACCCCAAACAAACGAGAACATTGCGATATTGGATATGGCTATGACGGATGACTACAACGAAACGCCTGACGAGGATAGCGTGTTTATCGCCTGTGTGGCAGAGTACGGACTTGTGCTAAGGCAGTCCCAATACAAGGGCAGCGCCAATATTGAAAATGTAATTACACGGCTTTCCGCGCTTGACTGCACCAAGCCAGACGGCAACCAGTTCAGAGCAGAATTTTTGGAGATAGTAAAAAAAGCGAAAAGGATATATTAATGGGTCCTGAATAAAGTCCCCACTACACTTCTCGTGCAGTAGGCTTTTCGTTCATAATATATTCATATAACAGAGCACCTTTGTGGTGCTCATTTATTTTATATAGGAACATTGCCCAACCGTCTTAAAGTTTTTTAGTCAATAGGTTACACATTACCGATTTGTAAATATCTCAAGCAATTGTAACCGGATTATATCGAGGTTTGCTTTTAGTGTAAGCATAAATAACCGCCCTTTGCCCGTTTAACGCAGTATTCATTCTTATGACTTATCTTTGCCACAAAAAAAGTGTATACTGAAAAACAGTACAATAGATAGTATACGGTTTTGGCATGGTTAAAGGAGAAAGGAATGATTAAAAGATTGGCTAAGTGTGTTAGAGAATATAAAAAACCCTCTATTATAACGCTTATCCTAATTATAGGAGAGGCGATAATAGAAGCATTATTGCCGTTTATAACGGCTGCGCTTATAACGTTATTAAGCCCAAGCGCAGACGGAATTGCTCATGAGATAGATATAGAGCAGGTACTTATATATGGTGCGATTCTTATAGTTATGGCATTTGCGTCGCTTGCATGCGGAGCATTTGCTGCAAGAACGTGCGCTAAGGCTTCGGCAGGTTTTGCAAAGAATTTAAGACACGATATATTTGCTAAAATTCAAACGTTTAGCTTTATCAATATAGACAAATTCTCATCGTCGTCGCTCGTTACGCGTATGACCACCGACGTAAACAACGTACAGATGTCGTACATGATGTTAATTCGTGTTGCAGTCCGTGCGCCGCTTATGCTTATCTTCTCTACGATAATGGCTGCGGTAATGGGCGGAATTTTGGCGGTAGCGTTCGTAATTGTTATACCCATATTGGCATTTGGACTGCTCCTTATAGGTAAAACGGCAATGCCGGCATTTAGACGCGTATTTAAAAAGTACGACAGGCTCAACGAATCCATTGAGGAAAACGTACGCGGTATGCGCGTAGTAAAAGGCTTCTCTCGCGAGGAGTACGAGAAGGAGAAGTTCGGAGTTCGTGCAGAGAATATAAGGGGCGACTTTACAAAGGCAGAGCGTATAGTTGCGTTCAACCAGCCGCTTATGAATTTGAGCTTGTACATAGTAATGGTTGTCGTTTTGCTCGGCGGCTCGTATATGGCAATCAACGGTTTAGGCGGCGTGGGCGTCGGTCAGATTTCATCGCTTATAGTTTACGGCGTGCAGATACTTATGTCGCTTATGATGCTGTCCATGATCTACGTTATGATCACCATGTCCATTGAATCGGCTAAGCGTATTTGCGCAGTGCTTAACGAGGAGCCTGCGCTTAAAATTTCAGATAGTCCGGTAACCGAAGTAAAAGACGGTTCGATAGACTTTGACGGCGTTAGCTTTAAGTACTCCGAAGCTGCCGAAAGATATTCGCTCGAAGATATAGATTTGCATATCAAGTCAGGAATGACGGTTGGTATTTTGGGTGGCACGGGCTCGAGTAAATCGTCGCTTGTTCAGCTAATACCGAGGCTTTACGACACAACGGTAGGCACGGTCAAGGTGGGCGGTGTGGACGTAAAGGACTACGCGGTACAGACACTAAGAGATTCTGTCGCAATGGTGTTGCAAAAGAACGTACTCTTTTCGGGTACTATAAAGGAAA
Source organism: Clostridiales bacterium (assembly GCA_022508465.1). GTDB lineage: Bacteria > Bacillota > Clostridia > Christensenellales > Pumilibacteraceae > CAG-552. The sequence continues at coordinate 25,963 of JAFLVB010000004.1, read as the reverse complement.
ACCTCAGATGGGGTAACGAAAACGCCACCGACGAGGAGATAGTAGAGGCGTGCAAGCTCGCGCAGGCAGACGAATTTGTTAGGTCTTTCCCCGACGGATACGACACCAAGATAGAGCAGGGCGGTACTAACGTTTCGGGCGGACAAAAACAAAGACTTTGTATTGCCCGCGCGCTACTTAAAAAGCCTAAGATTTTGATACTCGACGACTCTACAAGTGCGGTTGACACTAAGACAGATGCGCTTATTCGCGCAGGCTTTAAGTCGTATATCCCTCAAACGACTAAGATCATCATAGCGCAACGTGTTGCCTCGGTTGAGGACGCCGATATGATAATCGTTATGGAAAACGGAAAGATTGCGGCAACGGGTACGCACGACGAGCTTATAAAGTCAAACGCTATGTATCGCGAAATTTACAATCAGCAAACGCGCGGAGGTAATGAAAATGAATAAGACCAAAAAAGCACATACCTTTGGGCGTATAATAAAAATGTTGTTTAAATTTTATCCCGCTCTCGTGCCTATTACGATATTATGTATATTGTTTTCGGCGGCGGCAGCGGCAATCCCGGATATTTTTATTCAACAGATAACAAAAGTAGTTGCCGATTCACTAAAGAACGGCACTCCCTGGAGTGCGGTAGAGGGGCAGGTTTGGTCGCAAATGACCTTCCTGATCGTAATGTACGTTATAGCGATAATTATAACGACATTGTACGCTCAGCTTATGGCGTACATCACGCAAGGATACTTGTGCAAGATGCGTAGGGCTATGTTTGACGGAATGCAGAATCTGCCCATCAAATACTTCGACACGCACAAGCACGGCGATATAATGAGCTACTACACCAACGATATAGACACGCTCCGCCAGCTTATTTCGCAAGCGTTGCCCGCGCTCATCAGATCGGGAACAATTGTACTTGCAGTCTTAGGCATAATGCTTTGGTACAGCGTTTGGCTTACCCTTATAATCGTAGGCGGCGTTGTAATAATGATGTTTGTGTCCAAGAAGTTTGGCGGCGGTGCGGCTAAATACTTTATCCGTCAGCAAAAGCTGTGGGCTGCTGCCGAAGGCTATATGCAAGAGATGATGAACGGTCAAAAGGTTGTCAAGGTCTTCTGCCACGAAAAGGAGTGTCAAGAAGAGTTTGACAAGATAAACGAGGATCTTTGCGACGGCAGCACAAAGGCTAACGCTTATGCAAATATGCTCGGACCTATCATTATGAATATAGGTAATGTGTTGTTTGTTATAGTGGCTGTTGTAGGCGGATTATTCTTGCTCCTTGATGTTAACAACGTTAGCATTTCGGGCATGGCGCTTGAGATAAGCATTGTGGCGGCATTCCTTAATATGACAAGGCAGTTTACGAGTAACGTCAATCAGGTGTCGCAGCAAATAAACGCAATTGTTATGGCTATGGCGGGTGCAGGCCGTATATTCAGCCTTATGGACGCTCAGCCAGAGGACGACAACGGCACGGTTACGCTCGTCAATGTGGCGGATAATAACGGCGCGCTTACCGAAACTAAGGAGCATACGGGTCGCTGGGCTTGGAAGAAAACCGAGGCGGGCAAGACAGAGCTTGTTCCGCTTAAAGGCGATGTAAGATTCCTTAATGTGGACTTTGGTTATGAGCCAAATAAGCAAGTGTTGCACGACATTACTCTCTATGCTAAGCCGGGACAAAAGGTTGCCTTTGTAGGCGCGACTGGTGCCGGCAAGACGACTATTACCAACCTTATCAACCGCTACTACGATATATCTAACGGAAATATAACTTACGACGGAATCAACGTAAGCGAAATAAAGAAGTCGGACTTGCGCCGCTCGCTCGGTATAGTTTTGCAGGACACCAACCTGTTTACAGGCACGGTTATGGAAAACATCCGTTACGGCAACCTCACGGCTACCGACGAGGAGTGCATAAAGGCGGCTAAGCTCGCAGGTGCGGATAGCTTTATTACAAGACTGCCAAATGGCTATGATACAGAATTATCCAATAACGGAGCCAATCTGTCGCAGGGACAGCGTCAGCTTATAGCTATCGCGAGAGCGGCGGTTGCCGATCCTCCCGTTATGATTTTGGACGAGGCGACGTCGTCTATCGACACTCACACCGAGGCTATTGTTCAGCGCGGTATGGATAAGCTCATGGAAGGTCGCACCGTGTTTGTAATAGCGCATAGACTGTCCACCGTTATGAACTCCGATGTAATTATGGTGCTTGATCACGGCAATATCATAGAACGCGGAACACACGATCAGCTTATCGAACAAAAAGGAACGTACTATCAGCTCTATACCGGCGCCTTTGAGCTCGAATAACTTACTTTTTTTGTAAAAAAAGTAAGCAAAAAAACTTTTATACTTAATAAATAACCACAAAGTAAGTTGTAATAGCAATATTGCAACTTATTTTTATATATAATTAGCTGCAAAAGAAATAAGCCTGTAATAAAGATAATATTGCCACCGCACCTATCCCAATGGGGCGTAAGCCGACTCCCTCAATTATTGCGGGATGATAAAAGTAATTTCGTTTAGCTTTCACTTTATAATGCCTTAAAACAGTTTACTTGTAATGCCCAAAGTGATACAATTTCAAGCCGAGGATTTTTTTAGATATGAAGAACAAGTCAGTTAATAATGTGGAGAGAGGGGCCGAGACACACAATGGTGTGTCTTTTAAGTTGCCCGAAAAAAATGTAACGGTTAAATACATAAAGGAGTATTTAATCGTTTTACTTGCTGCCGTTTTGCAGGCAATAGGTGTTTATGTGTTTGTTCAGCCAAACAATTTTTCTCCGGGCGGATTTTTAGGTGTCGGTACGTTTGTTGAATATTTGACAGGCTTTAACGCAGGTTATGTATTCTTTCTTGTTAATATTCCCATTATTATTGTGGCAATGTTCAAGTTCCGCAAAGACTTTATATTCAAGACAATTGTTACAATTGTGCTTGATTCCGGCTTGCTTGCGCTTATGCCGCTTATTAACTTTCCGCAATTTATAGTTGATCCCGCTCAAGGCGGTTATGCGTTTATTATCGCAGCTATTGCAGGCGGAATTGTGTGTGGCGCGTCGCTTGCCCTCTTGCTTAAGGTCGACGGCTGTAACGGCGGTACCGAAATTATAGGCACTATGCTCCAAAAGAGATTTCCTGCAACTAATATTTCCTGGTTTATTTTCTGCCTTGACTCGTCGGTTATTGTCTTATCCGCATTCTTTATGGATCCGAGCATCTACGGCGGAGGAAAACTCGCTATTCTTACTCCCATGCTTTTGTCGCTTTGCAAAATGTTCTGCGCATCCAAGACGTCAGAGACGATTATACGTGGATTCTCGTCGGCTATCAAGTTCGAAGTCGTGACGCTGCACGGACAGGAGCTTGGCAAGGAGCTTACCACCGAACTTAATAGAGGCGTAACAATAATTGAGGCACGAGGTGCATATACGGGCGGGGAAAAGCAGCTGCTCATTTGTATCATTCGTAAGCGTCAAATGGCAAGGTTTAAGAAAATCTTGAGCCGCTACCCAGATACCTTTGCATATATGGTGCCTGCAAGCGAAGTTTACGGTCAAGGCTTTACCAAGCAAGTCAAAGAGGGCGAAAAGGAAACCGCATTGTAAAATTATATAAAATATTTATAAGATAAGCTGTAACAATAGTTGCAGCTTACTTTTTTGTAAATAAACAACATAAAATATCAAAAAATACTTGACAAGCAATACTATGCAATGTATAATATTATACATAAGGAAGGTAACGATGGACATTCAGATGAAAAAGGGGCTATTAGACGTTTGCGTTCTTGCGCTACTTAATCGCGGGGACTCATACGGCTATGAACTTATAAATAAGTTGTCCGACGTTATCGAGGTGTCGGAGTCAACGCTCTATCCGATACTAAAGCGGCTGGAAGCAGTAGGGCAGCTTGTGACGTACTCGCGCGAGCACAACGGTCGGCTGCGGCGATATTATCGTATTACCAAAGAAGGTCAAAAGCGGCTAAGTGAGTTTGACGAAGAGTGGAAGGAAATGCAGAAAATCAACGAATTTGTTCGAGGAGAGAGGTAATGTATAAGCACGAATATTTATCGCGTTTAAGAAACGCGCTTAAAGGTGTTGACGATGGTGACGCGGATAGGCTTGTCGATTATTATCGCGAGATGATCGAGGACGGGCTGGAGAACGGCGGCGGCGAAGAGTTTATATCGAGCCTTGAGCCGCCCGAGCTTGTCGCGCAAAATTATATCCGTGAGCTTGGCGGAGAAGTACACAAAGAAAACAAAACCACAAACACGCAGAGTGTAAAAGTAAATAATGTGGGCGGAAATAATAGTACGCCGCTTATAGTCAAAATCTTGCTTATGGCTGTATGCGTAGTGTTTGCCTTTGCTGGAGCGATAGCAATAGGCACTTTGGCGATTATTGCATTCTCGTTTTTGGCTTATGGCTTTGTCGTATTTATTTTGTCGTTTGCGCTGTTATTTTCGCACACAGGTGTGGCTTTTGCGCAAATGGGATATGCAATCATACTCATGGCGGTGGGTGCAGGCATCTGTTCTGTGATGCCATTCCTCGGTAAAGCGTACGCTTACTTAATAAAACTGCTTTGTTTACAAAAGCCCGAGCCGCTTAAATTTTACGGCACTAAGAAGCTTTATATTGCTTGGGGCGCGACATTTGCGGCAGGAGTATTTTTGTTCTTGTTTTCGTTTTCCGCAATGGGTTTTAGTATCGAAAGACTTGCCGCTATCGATGATATGGTGCTTAAGTCACAAATGATAGACAGCCCAAGCGAGGAGTTATCGCTTGCGTCCGATAATCTTGGCTTAGAGATAAAATATTCCAACGATGGCAATATAAAGTTAGAATATTATGACTTTGCCGAGGAGGAAAAGAATTTTTCGTACGATAATGGAAATATAAATCTTACTTCCGATTATAGCACATTGGGTTACTGGCGACGTATAATAAGGCGCGGTGTATTCTTTTCGTCGTATTCCGGCAAGTATAACAAAGGCGCGCTGTATTTGCCCGCTGACTTCGATTTTGATTTAAGCATAGATATAAAGAACGGTGCGGTGGCAATAGAAGATATGCACTTTAACGATCTGTCATTTACCACCAAAAACGGCGCAATTGCGCTTGACGATGTGACGGCTCGGACTGTTAAGCTGGATACCAAGAATGGCGCGATTAATATTGAGGATTGCACTTTGATTGACCTCGTAGTGACAACCAAAAACGGGGCTATAAGAGTAGATGATGTTGAGGCATCTAATAGCATTACCACAAAGACAAGCAACGGCGCTACGAAAATATCAAATGCAAAAGCAGAATCGCTTCGAGGCGAGACCTCCAACGGAGTTGTAAGGTTTGAAGACTGCTCGGCGACAAGCATATATGGCCAAACGAGTAACGGGGCGGTATCGGTGTCGCGCTTAAAGGGTGACATGATAGAGCTTTACACCAACAACGGCTCGGTTAGCGGCTCGATATATGGCCGCAAAAGCGATTACAAAATCGAGGCGCACACGAGCAACGGTATTTGCAACCTCGCAAGCAAAACCGATGGAACAAAAACGCTTAAAGTTCGCACGAGCAACGGCTCGATCAACCTAACCTTTACGGAGTAAAGCAAAATATAACACTTGCAGAGTAAAACAAAAAGGACAGAGCAATCTGTCCTTTTAAATGTAAATACATACCATTTCTCAACATCGAGGTGGTCGGCAAAGCCGAAAAGTTTAAAGCCCCATTTCTTGTTTTTTGACGTCGAGGCGGGCGATAAACTTAGCGTTGTCTATAATAAATCGCTCATGCACTCCTTCGCCGAGGAGCTCTTTGTCGTCATACACCTTTACATTGAACACGAGGCGACGACGGTCGATTTCAATAAGCTCGCTCTCGCATGTTACTTTGCAACCCACAAAGGTGGAGGCAAGGTGCTTTATGTTGACGCTTGTACCCACCGTGCTTTGACCTTCATTTAAAAACGGCTCAACGGACACGCGCGCCGTCTCCTCCATAAACTGAATCATGCAAGGTGTTGCAAAGACGGGCAAGAGTCCACTCGAGATATATTCTGCGGTCTGTTCGTACGGAACGACGCGTTCCTTTTTGCCTTTAATTCCTACTTCCATTAGTAAACCCTCCGAAATTTATATTGGTTTAACAACTTAAAATTGCTTTGTTGTTTGCAATTTGTCCGGTCGTAACTTAAAATGCCTTACAATTTTAAGATTGCATTTCTGTATAAAATTTTAGCACTAAATGCCGTAAAAGTAAAGCAAAAAGCTTAAAATCCAAAAAAAGGATTTTTTCATTAGTTTTTCGGTTAAAAATTGTTGTTAAATTGTCATAAAAGTGGTAAAATATTTCCACTAAGAATAATGGAGGCTAATATGCGATTTTCTAAAGAAGTGGAAAATATGGTATGTGTTGCCAAAGGTCCTCATCACGGACCTGCGCCCATTCCCGAAGAAGGCAAATGGGTTAAAGCAAAGGAGATTCGCGACATAAGCGGACTCACTCACGGCGTAGGCTGGTGCGCACCTCAGCAGGGCGCGTGCAAGATGACGCTCAACATAAAAGAAGGAATAATTCGCGAGGCGCTCGTTGAAACAATCGGCTGCTCGGGAATGACTCATTCGGCTGCAATGGCAGGCGAAATTTTGCCCGGCAAGACGATTTTGGAGGCGCTCAACACCGACCTTGTGTGCGACGCCATCAATACGGCTATGCGCGAGCTGTTTTTGCAGATAGTTTACGGCAGAAGCCAATCGGCGTTCTCCGAAGACGGCTTAGAGATAGGTGCCGGACTCGAAGACCTCGGCAAGGGACACCGCTCGCAGGTGGGCACAATTTACAGCACCGAAAGTAAGGGCGTTAGATATCTTGAAATTGCAGAGGGTTATATAACCAAGCTCGCTCTTGACAAGGACAATTTGGTAGTAGGTTACGAGTTCGTAAGACTTGGCGTAATGATGGATAAGATCAAAGCCGGTATGGACGCTAATCAGGCGCTCAAAGAATCCACCGGTCATTACGGCAGATTCGACAACGCGGCAAAGTATATTGACCCGCGCAAACAGTAGGAGGTAAACTATGGTTACTTTTGAAGGTTACGAAAAGAGAATAAACGGTATAAATAAAGCCCTTAAGGCTAATGGCATAAAGGATCTTGAGGATGCAAGGCAGATTTGCTTGGACCACGGCATTAACGTGGACAGCATTGTAAAGGGAACTCAGCCCATTGCGTTCGACAATGCAAGCTGGGCTTATACGGTAGGTTGCGCTATCGCTATCAAAAAGAATTGCAATAGAGCAGCAGACGCCGCAGTTGCAATAGGCGAGGGCTTACAAGCATTCTGCGTTCCCGGCTCTGTTGCAGAGCAGCGTCAGGTTGGTCTCGGCCACGGCAATCTTGCTTCCATGCTTCTCGACGAAAAGACATCGTGCTTCTGCTTTTTGGCAGGACACGAGAGCTTCGCTGCAGCAGAGGGTGCAATAGGTATTGCTCGTACAGCTAACAAGGTGCGCAAAAATCCCTTAAAGGTTATCCTCAACGGACTTGGTAAGGACGCTGCTATGATTATAAGCAGAATAAACGGCTTTACCTATGTTCAGACCGAGTACGACTACTTTACAGGCAAGCTTAACGTTGTAAAGGAGTACGCTTATTCGGACGGCGAACGTGCTAAGGTGCGTTGCTATGGCGCCGACGATGTTCGCGAGGGCGTTGCCATTATGGAAATGGAAAAGGTTGACGTGTCCATTACGGGTAACTCCACCAACCCGACCAGATTCCAGCACCCCGTTGCAGGCACTTACAAAAAGCTTTGCTACGACACCGGCAAAAAATACTTCTCGGTTGCGTCGGGCGGCGGTACGGGTAGAACTCTTCACCCCGACAATATGGCGGCAGGTCCGGCTTCGTACGGTATGACCGATACTATGGGACGTATGCATTCGGACGCTCAGTTCGCAGGCTCGTCGTCTGTGCCCGCTCACGTTGAGATGATGGGACTTATCGGCATGGGTAACAACCCGATGGTAGGCGCTACCGTTGCCGTTGCTGTCGCAGTAGAGGAAGCCCTTGCAAAATAACCTACTTTTTTGAAAAAAAGTAGGCAAAAAACTTTTAAACTAAACCTATATAATAATAACTTAAATAAAAAGCCTTTTGCATAACGCAAGGGGCTTTTGTTTAATGTGACCCATCACCTCGAGTTTGTGCTTTGCAACGAGGTGATGGGGGTTCCCAAATGCAGCGATAAAAAGGTGAAATATTTTTTTAAACCCCCTTGACAAATTATGCGAAATGCTTTACAATATAAGTGCGATACATAATAATTATATTTTCACGCATACTCTCTTGGTAGGGATGCATCTTTTTCGCATTACATAAACGTGAAAATATAGTTATTGTAAATGTGTCGCAACAAAGCGGAATAGAGTATTTTTACAATGTCGTTCCGCTTAGGGGCGGCATTTTTGTTATATATAGAGCAAAATATCTTTATAAGGAGAAAGCTAATGAAAAAGAAAATTACAATTCTATCGGCGCTGCTAATGATTGCTTGTCTGGCACTAATCTCGTGTCAGTTTGCTGACAATGGTCATGTTCATGACTATGAGTGGCGTCAAAATGAAACAGCACATTGGCAAGAATGCGAGTGTGGTGATAAAACTAATATCGGCGCACATGATTTAGTCGATGACGTTTGCACTACATGTGGGTACGAAAAATATCCCGGTCATACGCATACCTTTGACGAGGAGTGGACTTATGACGACATATATCATTGGCACGCCACGACGTGTGGCCACACCGACGTAGTGGCAGATAAAAAATTGCATTATATCTACCACAATAGATGTGTTAATTGTGACTACGAGCAGGATGTTGAGGTCGAGCCAACTCCAGACCATACCCATACATTTAGCAAAAGCTGGGAGAGTGACAATTTTACACATTGGCACGTCGCTACTTGCGGCCATAATGTAATATCGGGCAAAGAGCTGCACAACTTTATTAATAATGTATGTAAAGAATGCGGCTACAAAAGCCATGTTCATACATTTAGCAAAAGCTGGTCTACTAATGACACATACCATTGGCATGCGGCAACTTGTGGACATTACGACTTAGTGGAAGATAAGGCAGAGCATACCTTTGACGGAGATATTTGCACCGAGTGTGGCTACGACAAAGAACACGTTCATATTTTTAGTGATCAGTGGACGAGTGACGATGTATATCATTGGCACGAGGCGACCTGTCATCCCGGCACAATTGAAGAATTTTTGGAGCATACCTTTAACGGTAATATTTGTGCCGAATGCGGTTATGAAAAAGGGCTAAAATACCAATTAAATGACGACGGGCAATCATATACCGTTATAGCCTTTACCGATTATACGGCAACCGAAGTTACAATTCCCAATACATATTTAGATAAGTCTGTAACTGTTATAGGTGAGCATGCCTTTGAGAATTGCTCTAATTTAAATAGTGTAACAATCGGCAATGCCATAACGACCATAGAGTATAGAGCATTTGACGGTTGCTCGAATTTGGAAGATATAGAATTCCACGATAGTCTTGTATATATAGGTGAAGCTGCATTTAGGAAGTGCTCTAATATAAAAAGCGTTGTTTTGCCCAATAGTGTAACAGATATAGGACGTAATGCATTTACTTATTGTAGTAATTTGGGAAGTTTGACGATTGCAGAAGGTAACCCTGTTTATCATAGTGCAGGCAACTGCATAATCGAAACGGCTACTAAAACTTTGGTTATGGGGTGTAAGGCAAGTATAATACCTACCGATGATAGTGTAGAGATTATAAGCGATTACGCATTTTATGGTTGTGATAGCTTAACCCAAATAATTATACCTGACAATATAACTGCCATAGGAAATTATGCGTTTTATGATTGTACTAAACTCGAAAAAGTAATAATTTTTGATAGTGTTACCGAATTGGGATTTGTTGCTTTTGGAGAATGTAGAAGTTTAAAGAACATAACTCTTCCCAACAATTTAACAAGCATTCCTGTCCTTTTATTTTTACAATGCGAAAGTTTAGAGAGCGTAACCATACCCGAAAGTGTAACGCAAATTGGGGCCGGAGCGTTTTTTCAATGTACGAGTTTAAAGAGCATAATTCTTCCCGAAAGTGTAAATGACATATTAGTGAGTGCATTTTGGGATTGTACAAATTTGGAGAGTGTGGTTATTCCTGCAAACATAACGAGCATACAAGGAGCATTCGGGAATTGCAAAAATTTAAAATATGTGTATTACACCGGTACTGCCGAGGAGTGGGATAATATCGAAATATCAGCAGACAATGTTTATTTAATTGACGCTACAAGATATTACTATTCCGAGAGTGAGCCGAGTGTAGGAACAGACGGAAACTATGATGGTAACTACTGGTACTACGATAACGGCAAGCCTACTGTTTGGGTAAAGGAAGATTAATTTTTAAAAGTGGTAAAAGGGTCGAGGCAACTTGGCCCTTTATCTAATATAATAATGTATGACATAAATTGCGCAATCACAAATTAAAAAAGGCAAAATAATTGATAAAAATATTTGTTTTTGCTGTTAAAACAGTTTACAAGACGGCATAAAATGAATATAATATGGACACACCATTAGTCATGGAGATTTTTATGAGCAACGAGAAGAAACCTGTTTATACCTTATGCCCGAGATGTGAACTTAACTATATCAAGTCGACCGAAGAATATTGCGACGTTTGCAAAGTCGAAATGGGACTACTCGAGAAGAACTTTCTTATTCAGGAGGATGACCTCGAAGCGGAAAGCGGAAAGCTTTGCCCCATTTGTCACGCTAACTATATCGGCGAGGACGAAGAGATCTGCTTTATGTGTCAAAAAGAAAAGGACGCAAAAGATCATGCAGAGGAAGCAGAGTCGGAAGACGATTGGACTTATGTAGAAGAGGAAGAAGAACTTCCGCCCGAAGAGATGGAGATCTCGCTCGAGCTTACCGCAGAGGAAGAAGAGGAGGAAGAAGAGGACGACACCTACGACGAGAATGCGTATAGGGAAGTCGACGACTTTAATTACGACGTCGATCCGAGCGATTTCGAGGATTACGACGAAGAGGAAGATGAAGACGACGAAGATGATGATGAGGATGATGACATCTAACAATAAGGCTCAGCTTATGCTGAGCTTTTAGTTATGGGCTGACTACTGCATTATCTTTGTGAGCAACTATTACTTACGATAAAATATGATAGGTTACGAGAATAAAAACATTAATCCCAAAGGGAAAAAGACCGGCGACTGCGTAGTGCGTGCGCTCTCGCTTGCGATGGGGCGCGACTATGTCGACGTTTACAGAGAGCTGTTTGACATTTCGCTACTTACAGGTTACATAATAAACGACAAGCGGGTAGAAGAGAAGTTTTTAGCTAAACACGGTTTTGTCAAGCACAAGCAGCCCAAAAAGCCGAGCGGAAAAAAGTATCTTATCGGCGAGATAGATAAGCTATGCCGCGACAAGGTTATTGTTATAAGCTGCGCACATCACCTTACGGTTGTGCTTGACGGCACGCTTATAGACAGCTGGGACTGTCGAGGCAAGTGCATATCCAACTATTTTACTTTGGGATAGACAAAAGGGGCGGAGGTCACTCTGCCTCTTTGTGATTATAAATTCACATACTTGTTGCTATGGCGTGATTGACAGTGGGATTTTATAGTGTTATACTACAGTCGGAAGTTGAATTATGGCGAAAAGTTTTGAAATGAATATGAGCGAGGGCTCTCTGCTCAAAAAAATCATTATTTACGCGCTGCCTCTTGTTGCGACCAACGTTTTGCAGCTGTTATTTAACGCTGCCGACGTGGCGGTACTCGGCAAGTTTATTCATGACAAAAGCATGGCGGATGCCGCGGTTGCAGCAGTAGGGTCTACCGGTGCGCTTATCAATCTTATTATAGGTCTGTTTGTCGGATTGTCGGTAGGTGCTAACGTGCTTATCGCGCGATACGCGGGCAAGGCGGACGAAGAATCTGCCAAAAAGGTCGTTGGTATGTCAATGCTTGTCAGCGTCATTTTGGGCGTTGTTTTGCTCGTTATCGGATATTTTGGCGCGCGAACTTTTTTGAACTGGATGGACTGCCCCGAAGAAGTTATTGATATGGCGGCTAAGTATATGAGGATATTCTTTATCGGTATGCCCATTATGATGCTGTATAACTTTTCGGCGTCGATACTGAGGGCGGTGGGGGACACCTTGCGTCCGCTTATCTTCCTTATCATTGGCGGCGTTATCAACTTGGGACTTAATATCTTGTTTGTGCTCGTATTCAAAAAGGACGTCGAGGGCGTTGCTATTGCGACCGTAACTTCGCAGGCGATTTCGGCTGTACTGTGCATTATCACGCTGCTTAGGAGCAAAGGCTATTGCCACCTCGATGTAAAGTACATACGCTTCTATAAGCGCGAGCTTATCGACATGATCAAGATAGGTTTGCCGGCAGGACTTCAAGGCTGTGTGTTCTCGATCTCTAATGTTATGATTCAGTCGACGATCAACGGATTTGGCAAGACGGTAATGGCAGGCAACACGGTTGCCAGTCAGTTAGAGGGCTTTGTTTACAACGCGTGCTATTCTGTGTCGCTTACCGCATTGGCGTTTGTCAGTCAGAACTACGGCGCAAAAAAGCCCGAGCGTATCAGGCTTGTTGTCAAGGAAACGCTTGCCGTTGTCTTTGTGCTTGGACTTGTACTTGGCGGAGTAATGCTGCTATTGGCGAGGCCGCTTGCAAGTATATTTAACGACAACCCTGAGGTTATCGGATTCGCGCGAGAAAGATTGCTTATAGTTGTTACCACGTACTGTATATGCGGAATGATGGACGTACTCAGCAACACCATGCGTGGGCTGGGCAAGTCAACCACAGCCATGATAGTCAGTCTGTCGGGCAGCTGCCTCTTTAGAATATTGTGGTTACACACTTTCTTCCTCTTAAATCCGTCAAGAATAATGCTTTACATAGTTTATCCCATAAGCTGGGTGCTCACCGTGGGAATATTCCTTGCGCTGTACTTCCCGACTATGAAGAAGACAACACGGTTACTCAAAGCAGATTAAAAATTAAAACCGCTATATAGGGCGGTTTTTGTATAGTAATAAGAGTAAAAGCTTGTTTAAAAGGGGAAACTATTTTAGCCATATATCTATATGTGAGCATATGTTTGTTCGGGAGGCGCTATGAAGACAAAAATGCTGATTATAACATGTGTTTCGTTTTTGGTCGCGGCGGTTATGTATTACTTTTATACGATACCGTGGTGTTTTACGCTTGCCATAGTTGCCTCGACTACATTTTATCATTTTGCCATGAGGCTGGTTGTTGGCGGAATTGTTGACGGCACCATAAAAAAGGATATTGACTACAACAATTTTTGGTTCAGGCAAAAGAAGTGGGAGAGCAAGGTGTATTCAGCTTTACACGTCCATGGCTGGAAGGATAAATTCCCGACTTATGCGCCGGATAATTTTGATTTAAGTAAGGGACTAAAAAGCGTAATCCAGGCTACCTGTGTCGCCGAAATCGTACATGAGATAATTATTCCGCTTGGTTTTTTGCCGCTTATCGTTGCGTTTATTATGCGCGCCGATGTGTCGGATATAGTCGTGTTTGCCGTAACGGGCGCTGCCTCTGGACTTGTGGATTTGTTTTTTGTAATTATTCAGCGATATAATAGACCGAGATTGATTAAAGCGCTTACTTTTTTGAAAAAAAGTAAGCAAAAAACTTTTAACTAACCTTTTTAACCAAGCAAACAATGTTAACGAACGCTCATATCCTTATATGACCCTCCACCTGCCGAAGGCATCGAGGGGGAGGCTCCGCAAAGCGAGAAATATTGTGCTCAGCCGAGCGCCTTTGGCGCGAACGCCACGAAGTACGAGCATGCGGTGGTGATGGTGTGGAGTGGTTATATATTCTGAAAGTGGTAAAAGCGCGCCCAGAAGGATAGCGCTTCGCTTGGTCGCCGAGCTACATTATACGTTTATTTGAGCGCTTTACCTGCGGCGACCGCGAACCTCGTCGTAACTCTCCCTTTGCGGAAAGTCTTATAGCTGACGCTAAAGACTTTCCGTTTTTGGTCGGTTACTCCTCTTTCCAAAAATGCAAGCATTTTTGGAAGTCCTTTGTCCTCGTCCTTACGGGGGATATAGCAAAGCACCGCCCATAAAATGGCGGTGCTTTGCTATGGCGCGCCCAGAAGGATTCGAACCCTCACAATAGGTTCCGAAGACCTATGCTCTATCCATTAAACTATGGGCGCTTGCAAAGCTTGCAACAAGATCAATCTCGTTAGAGCTTAAAGGCGCAAAGCGACTTTGCAATTGTATTATACAGTAAAACCGCTGAGATGTCAAATAAAAAAGACTATTAGCTAAGTTAAGCATTTGACAATGTTTTTATTTAATGCTACACTTGATTTATACGGACCGCATTTAGTGTGGGACGCAGTCATAAGGAGAACTAATATGAAGACAATTAATGCAACAATAAATTTTAAAGACGGAAAGATTATTCGCTTGGAGCTTTATCCCGAAGTTGCGCCCATTACGGTCGACAACTTTGTTAAGCTTGCATCCAAGGGCTTTTATAACGGGCTGTGCTTTCATAGAGTTATACAAAACTTTATGATTCAAGGCGGCGGTTTTGAGTACAAAAACGGACTTGTTCCTACCGAGGCTCCGTCCATAAAAGGTGAGTTTGCGGCAAACGGTGTCAAAAACGATTTGCATCACGACCCCGGCGTAATTTCTATGGCGCGCACAAATGTTATGGACAGCGCGTCCAGTCAGTTCTTTATTTGTGTTGCCGACTGCACATTCCTCGACGGACAGTATGCGGCATTTGGTAAGACGAGGGACAAAGAGTCGCTGGATAACGCAATTGCAATCAGCAAGGTTAAAACGGGCAGATGGATGTATTACGACGATGTTCCTTCCGATCCTGTAGTAATAGACAATATCGTTATAGAATAAATAGTCAAAAAACAAATCAAAGCGGCTTGCATATAGAGCCGCTTTTATTATGTAGCGTATATTAGGTTAAAAGAAATAAGCAACATATTAATTTCATAAAACTTTTTAGTTTAAAGCTCTTGACAAATGGGATTCAATATAGTATTATAATAATAACAATAGTATCAAAATTGTAAAATGTGAGTTTTTGCTGTTGCAAAAGCTACCAAAATAGCAAATAAAGATACAAAAAATTAAATAAGGAGTAGAGTTATGAAAAAATTCAAAAGTCTATTTATAGTGTTATTAGCTATCGGACTTATGATGTTTGCTCTTGTCGGCTGTCAAACCAAGCCTGAGGCGACAAAGACTTACGAAATTAAAATCGCAAATTACAATTCCGATATGGGTACAGTTTCGATTTCACCAAAAAAATCGATATTTGAATCGGGTGAAGAGGTTATAGTAAGGGCAGAGGCTTATGAGGGTTATGCTATCCAATCTGCATATCTTGACAACAATAATATAACAAGCGCTTTGCGTAAAGGCAAAGGCGAGTACAAGTTTAGGGCAACTCGTGGCAGAACTGTAAGGATTAACTTTGTAAATGAGGATGAGCTTGAGTATGCATATTATGTGGATTTAGACGGATTTAAGTCTTATCAAGGCGATGTTAGCATCTTAAACGAAAAAGAAGGCTACAATGATGGTGATGAAATAACCATTTCCGTGGCTGCAAAAGAGAATTGTACTTTAAAATCTTTTGCTATTAACGGTGTAGATTTAACCGACGAGATTGTTGATGGCAAATACACTTTGACTGTTTCCGATGATACCGAGGTGGACGTAAAATTCAACGAAGATTGGACAAAAATTTGGCATGCGACCAAAGATGATTTCTATGAGCAAATTGATGTTGAGGGTAAAGTTCTTGTAGACTTTTATGCACTTTGGTGCGGTCCTTGTATGGAAGTTCTCGGACCTCAGATTGATAGGTTTGTTCCGGAGGGAAAATTAAAAATTATTAAGATAGAAGTAAGCGACATAAACAGAAAACCTTATCCGGAATATGAGATTTTCTCTAAGTATGTAAACGAGTGTAACGTAAGCGGCGGTATTCCTTTCCAATTGCTGTTCCAAAACGGAAAATTGGTTAAGAACCGTGTAGGTGCAAGCAATGACTATAGTGCCTTTGTAAGCTGGTTAGGAGTTTAATTAATAAAACTTACTCATCAAAAGCCCATCGAATTATTCGGTGGGCTTTTGTATAGTCTATATAAAAAGGCTTGACAATTATAATCTTAGATGATATACTAATCTATATATGTGGAAGGTTATCATTTTGACTATAATTCCGCAAGAAATTTTAAAGGAGCAAATAGTAATGAAAAAATTCAGAAGTTTGTTTGCAGTGCTTTTGGCTATTGGACTTATGATGGCTATTGTTGCCTGCGATGGCGGTTATGACCACGCTTATACCGTTACTGTAAAGAATGTAGACGGTTCGGCTTGGAGTGGTCAGATATCTGCTTGTGAGGTAGAGGCTAACGGTGAATTGGGAATGTGCTACGGTGCAACAGCTCAAACTGATGCAAATGGTGTGGCTTTTCTCGATGAGGGAAGTGATATGATGACTCAAGTTCCGACTGAATCCCAACATGTTGAGATTCACCTTATCGGTGTGTTACCTTACTTGACCTTCAACGAAACTCGTATTCATAAAGGCGAGAGCGCAAATATCGAGCTTAGATACAGAACAGAAAGCGAGCTTGATGCAAAGACCGGCAACGGTACAGAGGATTTGCCTTACGCAATCAAAAGCGGTACTGAATATGATGGAGCAAAGCAAGAGAATCATCAATTTATCTATGGATTTAAGTTTGATGGGGCTGATCAAAAGATTGTATTCGCGGTAACCGTAAAAGCTAACGATAGCTATACCGTAAAAACTCAATCCGTTGATGCTAAGATAGTTAAGCTTAATTCGACCGAAGAGGGCTTTGAGGCTACCGAAACTACCGGTAATGGCACACTTAACATTACCACCGGTGCGGAGGAAACAGTTGTTTATCTCGAAGTTTCGCTTAACGGTGATGCAACAGATGCACTCGCATATATCTGGGTTGCATAAAACTTAGACTTATACTAACAAAAAATACTCTCGTTGTAGCGAGGGTATTTTTTTGTATCACAATATCATTCTTTGTGGAGGAAGGCTCTTAACCGAGCACTCAAAGAGTGCGAACGTCATACGGCGCGATAGCGTAGTGCCATCGCACGCAGCTTTTTGCCATCACCACCACCTCGTCGCAACACTCCCTTAGATCCGCTTTTATGCTTCGCAAAAAGTCGGCTATGTCGGTCGGTTGCTCCTCTTCCCGCGAGTAACAAGTATCTCGCGGAAGCCTAATGTTTTCCTCGTTCTGCGGCCCCCCTTGACAGACAAAATCTACTATATATACTAAATCCAAAGGGTAGGCTCCACTTAAAGGATAGTCGTAAAAGTAATACTCGCCGTTGGCTCGTGGCGTTCGCTTCGCTCGGCTGAGGGCGTATGCAGATAAAATCAATCAAGGGGGAGGCTCTCGCGTTAGCGAGTGGTGGGGGTTGCCTTACTCCACTATAGTCGCTTCGTTCGACTGAGGATGGGTTTTCGCTATACATAAAAGTCCTCCTATATAAATAGGAGGACTTTGTAAGTCTTTTACTGATTATGCCTTTAAAACCTTTTCGACTTCGGTCTTAAGAGTTGCATAGTTAAGAGAGCCATTTTGTATATATGCAATATTACCTTGTTTATCGACTATCACGGTATACGGATAAGTGCTGGATCCTCCGAGATCACCGTAAGTTAGGCAGAAACTACCGTTTTCGTTAAGATCGCCTTGGGCAAAAAGAACTTTGTAGTTGCGCCAATTTCTATTGATAAATTTAGATACATCATCGGTACCTCCGGAAAGGAAATGACCATGGATGGCTAAAACTTTTACTTCGGGATATTCTTCTGCTATTTGGTTGAAGTAGGGCAGCTCACCTATGCATGGTGTACACCAAATACCCCAGAAGTTAATAACCACTACTTCGCCTATGTGGTCGCTGACGTTAAACATTTCGTCAAGCAATGCATAACGACCCGATTCGTCCTCGCCATACATTTGTACGTTGACTGTCGGTAATGGATCGCCTATTTTAATATCGACAATAGATTGTTCGGGTGCGAACACATTGTAGTAGAGTAGCATGCTAAACAACAGTACGAGCGCAGCTATCCAAGCCGACATTTGCAGCCAGAAAGATCTATCGCGCTTTTGCCTTTGTTTGCCATTTGCGTCTCCAGAACTATTCATTTCGCTTCCGCCGGTATGAGCGGGGGCAGAAGATGCCTCGGTTGACGAGTATACAACGTTGGACGTGCTTATATTAGATGAGCCGTTAGTCGCTCCTGCCGTAGCGGGAGTAAGAGTGTTGTTAGTCGCAACTTCTGCAGTAGCAAGCGAGTTAAAGCTGAGCTTTCTTATATCTGCCAAAGGCTTTTCTTCGATTGTGGCAGGCTGCTCTATATCGTTGCCGCGGAGGAAGATTTTAGAGCCCTTCCAAGTGATAGCCTTAGCGGGGCACACCGAGATACATTCGCCGCAGTTGATGCACTCATGGTCGCCGACGTGCTTAATGTCCATCTTGCAATGCTGAATGCAAAGACCGCAGTCTGTGCACTTGTTGTGGTCGAGCTTAACGCCGATAAGCGCAACGCGGTTAAAGAATCCGTATATAGCGCCGAGCGGGCAGAGGAAGCGGCAGAAGGGGCGGTACATAAATACGCTTGCCACAATTATAACTACAAGCACGCAGAACTTCCAAGTGAAGATGGGCCCGAGCATTTTGAGCATAGTTCTATCGCCCGTATGGTTGGCGGGGTTAAGTAATAGTCCGATACCGCCTTCAAACGTGCCTGCCGGACAGATATATTTACAGAAGCCCGGCATTGGCGTATCGAGTAAGCCATATATAATAGGTACGGCTATAACAAGCACTACCAAAAGCACATATTTAAGATACGACAGTATTCTTGTATAAGCGCTCTTCCTTAGCTTTGGAGTCTTGATCTTATGTAAAAGCTCTTGGCCGAGACCAACGGGGCAAAGGAAGCCGCAAATTGTTCTCGCGCAAATAAGTCCGAACAGTCCGAGTATACCCAAAACATAATACGCCGAGGTGTTGCCCGATGCGTTGAGCGCATTTTGGAGCGAGCCGAGCGGGCATGCTCCGACAGCGCCGGGGCAAGAATAGCAGTTCATACCGGGAACACACATATACTTGGATTCGCCTTGGTAGATAGTACCGTTTATGTAGCCTTTGGAGTTGGCGTTATACAAGAGGAAGGTGTATAGCTGTATAAGTCTGCGCTTAGTCGGCATATGATTGACAAACCAATTTTTGACTTTAATAAAAAATGCTTTCATAGTATCACCCCAATCCTATGCACTCGGTGCATATAGCAACGGCTTTTTTAAGCACGTCATCAGCTCCACCGTTTGTGGCGCCGACGATTATAAATGAAATCGCAATAACGCCTATTGATACGCGAGTGCAGAGCAACATAATATTGTCTGCCTTTTCGGGCACATATTTTTTAACAACCTTACTAAGCGAGATTCCCACAATCACTATCGCCAAAAAGAGTGCGGCTGCAGTAATGATTCTTGCCGTATTGGCACCCGCGCCGTTTAGTACCGGAGCGATAAGATCGGTCATTACCGACGGAGCAATTATGTACAGCACGATAAGGCTGAGTACAACTAATCCTGCGACAATGGTGGAGGCAAGGGCAAAAGTCTTAGCAACAGGCTTTTGCTGCGGGACAGAATTTCTATCGCCGGTAGCAATGGCTGTTTTGACATAAGAAACTTCGCGCTTAATCGAAATTCCCTCAAACACAATTGCGCCAATCGTGCAAATAAGTCCTGCGGCTATCCAAAATATGGTGTTGCGCACGAGTGCCAAGATGTCGGCTCTCCAATAGCTGGCGCCCTGGTAGTTGGCGGGGGTAAAGGAGTAGATGAGGATAGCAATCGCACCGGCAAGCAGCACTGCGCAGGCAAAGCCCCAAACGCATTTACGGGCGATTTCTTGCCTATTTATTTGCTTTTTGGCTTCTTCAAAGCCGTCACTTTTACCCTCGGTAGGAACTTTGGATTTAAGCAGCCCCAAAATCTTTTTGTTATCCACAAACTTACGGTTCTTTTCTTTGGTGGGGAACACGACGGACAGGACATAGCCTGCGATAATTGCCGCGATCCAGATAATCAAAAAGATAAAGGGCAGTAACATATACTTCTTGATATTCCCGAGAGTATAGACGCCTTGAGTAGCGCCGTTACTGTAATACATGTTGGCAATCTGCACAATAAACAAAATGCCGACTATCGCCGTTAAGACAGAAAGAGCAATTCCGTAATACAGGCGAACCTTTTCGGATTTATTCAAAACTGAACCTCCTTATGATTTATACGTAAACAATTGTACCATATATAAGGAATAATGTCAATACCTGAGGCCTATTTTGCTTAAAATGTCAGAAATGTTTACTTAATCGTACATCTGAACATCTTTGCAGATGAAATTTTAATTATTTTGCTCGAATTTACTTGCAAAATTGATAATATATGGTAAAATATAAAGAGTTAAACTTATATAGGAGGCAATTAATGGCAAAGTCAAAAGTTTATTTTACCAAAGAGCTGACGAGCGACGGTCTTATCAAAATTTACGAAGCTATGGGACGCGATTTACAAAGTAAGGTAGCAGTCAAGATTTCGACAGGTGAGCCGGGCGGGCACAACTTTTTGCAACCCAAGCTCATAAAGGGGCTTGTGAACAAACTTAGCGGCACGATCGTAGAGTGCTGTACGGCGTATAGAGGCAAGAGATTTGACGCAGCTCACCATTGGCAGGCGATCAAAGATCACGGCTTTACGGACATTGCCCCATGCGACATAATGGACGAGGAGGGCGAGGTCAAAATTCCTGTTACGGGCGGCAAACACCTCAAGGGCTACAACCTCGTTGGTACGCATATAAGCAATTACAAGTCAATGCTTATGCTTTCGCACTTTAAGGGACACGCGATGGGCGGCTTTGGCGGCGCGCTCAAAAATATGAGTATAGGCGTGGCGTCCCGCAATGGCAAGGCTTGGATTCACTCGGTAGGCAGAACCGAAGACCCGGACGCTATGTGGGGCATGACCGAGGATCAGGACGGGTTCTTAGAGAGTATGGCGGAAGCGTGCCTCAGCGTGGTAACGTACTACGGGGCGGAGAATATGGCGTACATCAACGTTGCCAACAGGCTGTCCATCGATTGTGACTGCGACTCTAATCCGCACGAGCCGGAAATGGCAGACATAGGAATATTTGCCTCGCTCGACCCGGTGGCGCTCGACAAGTGCTGCTATGACACGATTATGAATTCGGACGACAAGGGCAAGGCGTCGCTTGTAAACAGAATGCTCAAAAAGCACGCCATTCATCTCGTTGACACAGCCGAAAAGCTCGGCCTCGGCAGCGAGGAATATGAGTTAGTAAATATCGATTAAGCAGCATTGCCTTGCAAGCGCTCATTGTGGGGCTCACTAGCTACTTAATAAGGACAAAAAAACAAAATAATAGCATATGAAAGAAAAGGGAGGGTACATTATCCTTCCTTTTTCTGTAAAAATAGCTTGACAAATATGTTTTTATATAATAGAATAATTAGCCGTGATGATTCGTAAGAGTGTTTTGAAAAATGCTTTTACACGTCATATATCATAGGGGGGACAAAAATCATGTTACAATTAAAACGATTTTTCAGGCACTATTGGTCAGCAATAATATCGCTAATGTTAGTAGTGGTATTACTTGTGGTGTGCATGCCTAAGACTATAGAAGTCGCGGCAGAGAGTTTGCAAAGCGAACACGCAGAAGAGGAAGAAGAGTCTGTATACGAACCGGACTTTAGTATCGATGCGAAATTAGAGGCAACAAAAGAGGACGCATATATCGAGTTCGAGGCGGAATATAAGCGTACTGAGTACGAAAAGCATTTTTATATGTCAAACGGCACGTATATGTCCGAGACGTATGCACAGCCCATCCATTATTTAGACGAGGATGGCAAGTACCAAGACATAGACAACACGCTTGTCGAGTATGTCGAGAATGGCGTAGAGAAGGTCAAGA
The DNA here is from genome assembly GCA_022508465.1 of Clostridiales bacterium. Classification (GTDB taxonomy): domain Bacteria; phylum Bacillota; class Clostridia; order Christensenellales; family Pumilibacteraceae; genus CAG-552. The sequence continues at coordinate 3,687 of JAFLVB010000004.1, read as the reverse complement.
ACGCCAAAAACAGCTTTACAGCGGAGTTTGCAAAGAATGTTAGCAGCGTTAGCCCGCTAATAACCGTGTCCAAGGAGCAGTACAAGCTCAATTTGTATTTGGACCAAGAAAAAAAATGTCAAATTGGAAACAAGAAGGCTATTGCTGTAGATAAGACCGAGCAAATTCAAGCTGAAATAAATAGTTCGGATAAGTTTACAGCCGAAGAAGTACAAATAAGCTATGCGGATAAAAAGCTAAAAGAAAGTATAAAGAACGAAAAGCTGAATAGCAAGTTAAAGTATGCTCAGATACAAACGGATACCGACTTTGAATATACCGTGGAGCAAAAATCCGTAAAAGAGAGTATAATTGTAAACGACAGACAAGATACATACAGCTATAGCTTTTATGTTGACGTAGACAACTTATATTTGGAACTGTGGGATAACGGTAGCATAATGGCGTTTAATGGTGTTGGCGATGTAATATATGTAATGCCTGCGCCGTATATGAACGACGATAACGGAGCTTACAGCGACAACGTAAGATACGAGCTTGACTTTATAGACGAATACAAGTATAATATAACCGTAGTAGCCGATGAGAATTGGATAAACGCAGAGGCGGCATTCCCTGTGTCGATCAATCCCGCGATAGAAACATCGTACAATACAGATAACTTCCGCGTAGCCCAAGTAAACAGCGAGGAAAAGATAAGCGGTGAGTGGTATATCCCGCAAAACATCATAGGCGGCAACAGGTTGGTGGTAAAGTACAGCGACACACCGTCAACCAAAGCGATCCATACACGCACCTTAAAGTTAAATATGGGTAGCGAAATTAAGGGCTATACTTATGACGATACCGAGTTTGACTCGTATCTAACTTGGGAATCTACCGAGGAACTTAGAGGCGACACCGCATATATCTCTAAGGATGGGATAATAAACATTCCGTTCTATGAGGACAATGCTGCATTTGTGTTTAACATTAGTTCGGACGAGGCTAATAATATCCAAATGCTTGCAGTATCCACCACCTACACGGAGGAAACGGGTATAGAGAGCAAATACAACCCCATAACCTACGACAACGGCGACTACACCATATATGTAAAGCCGAAAAGCCTATCCTATACAGTAGAAATTCCGTATTTTACGATCGACCAGCCATTAATGCCATTGACTGTTACCGCTTACTATAACCCGGGATTTTCTGCCTATATGGCTAATCTGCTTAATTCGGCGAATTACAAATCATATACTCAATATTACGGCAAAGATATAAAGCTGAATATAGAGCAGTATATGATTAAGCAAGATGCTACACATTATGTATACATTGACGCCGATGGTACTGAGCATATTTTTGAGCAGGTATCTAAAACTTCAATAGAGTTTTTTAATAATGATTTAGGTTATACATATAATTTTAATTCCCGCTTGATGACTGTAAAGTTAGGGACAACAGTAAAGAATGTTATGGAGTTTGACAGCGATGGTAGGATGTCAAAATTATATAATGATTATGGTTATTATAGTGTGGCCGATGATTTGACGATTAATAATTGTATAGTAATAACAGGGCACCTGAATAATGGCCAAGGGCAAACTATAATTCTTGGGCGCAATTCAAGTAAAAAGTTTATTTATGCATATATAAATGGAACAAACTTTAAAAAAGTAAATATATCATATAATGGAGATAATTTGTATAAAGTAAATGACTTGGATACATCTTATACACGCGTAACTTGTGGCTATGATATTAGCTCAAAGCAAATGAATGTAATTTCCAATAGATACGATTCATCATATGAATTAACTTTTTCAAATAAGAAAGTGTCCACAATAACAGAAAACTCACATCCGGTTAACAGTTTTACCGAAAGCCTTAATTATATGAATTATACAAAAGTTCAATATTATGAGCATGAAGGAAGTGTGGAACCGGGGTATTCATTATATAGCTATGGTTCGGACGGTGAGCTTATAAGCCAAGCATATGAACCCGCTATAAATTTGCCTTATAGCGTATCTATGACGTATAAAGATGACTCCAATTCTAATACAACAGTTTATAGTACCATTTCAGCAGAATTTAAACGAACGGATGGGCACCTTTCATTTCGTGGTATTGGGGAACTTGTTTATCAAAATAGTATATCGATAGCATCCAAATTTCGCAATCCCGTATACGTATGTAAGTTGCAAGGTTGCTCGGACAATTGTAAAGTGAGATTATTTTATACTGTAAATGGCACTACAACATACAGCCCATATATGACGATTGCAAAAACAACAGATACTTATTTACTTTTACCAATGAAAAAGAGCGCAAAAATAGCAGGAGTATCGCATGAGGATTCAGATAATTGCACAATATATTTTACATGCGTAGGAGAAATGGTATCAAAAAACGAATCCACTATATATAAACATTCATTGGATAGTGGGGCATACGTAATTGGCGATATTATTAATACTGAGACAACTGCGCAAGGCACAACCAGAATAATAAGCAATGTATTTACAGGCTGGATAAAGAGTAAAAAATATACAGAAAAAACTAACGAGACTACAACAATATCTTATACTTACAATACCGGAGATAGAAATCATCTGGTTGATAACATAATAACTAAGACAATTTCAAATTCGGTTTCAACAACAAAAACTGAGAAATTTACATATTATGAAGATTCTTATAATTTGCTCAAGCAAAAAGAAACAACTTATGATAACCCATCAAAGACTGAGACCGAAACATATGAATACGACAATGGCAATATTGTAAAGTATGAAGTTTCCGATGATGATCATACCGTTCACACCTACGATTACACTTACGAATTATCCAATTACGGAAATTATCTGCTAAAAACCGCTACTGTGGATGGCACTCAAACCACGGAGTATGAATATGATGCCTTAGATAAACTAAGTAAAGTAAAGGACGAAAATGGCATAGTTACCTATACACGCCAAGGTAATAAATTTACCGGCTACACATATGGAGATCCGCTATCTGATGACCACATAAGCTATAAATATTATATGGAAAACGGTAATATAACCGATATAGATCGAAACGGAACTAATGTTGTATCGTATACGGACAAATATGATGCCGATTCCTTTTATATCTATTCTACAAAATATGCTAATAATCGAAATATTGATTATTATTACGACAAATATAATGGACAGTTAAAGTCATATAAAAGTGAAGATACATCATATGACTTTACATATGATTGTGGAAATATAGATACTGTAAAATATAATGGAATCACAAAGACATATAGCACTAATGCTGCCGAAACTATATATACTGAAAAAATAAGTGGAAATGGAGATGATTACACTAAAAATGTTAATTACGACTTAAACGACTATTATGATAGTACAGAATATATCATAGGTGGTAGCACACGCACTTACAAAGTAGAATTTAAGTCTAAAATAAAAGGAGAGCTTGATTACGTACAAGATGATATCTTCAAAACAAGCTACTATCAGACTTCTGACAGCAACACTACGACTAAGACACAATATCTTGGTACAACTAAATATAGTGACAAAGTTTATACATATGAAAACGGAATAATTAAAAAGTTAGTGGATAGTTCTACAAAGTTGGAGTATAATGTTGAAGAGTATGATAGGGATAATATAAAAACTGTAACGCGCAACGGAGCGGCGT